>NZ_JCAXEA010000036.1:0-29808 GCF_059759125.1 Arthrobacter sp. GQ119
CGGACATCCGGCCCGGCCGCTACCACCCACCAGATGATCTCCTCGCCTTCCTGGAAGGGCTGTGATTATGCAGAAAAGGGCTCAACCGGCAGCGTGAGACAGCACTGGTTTATGGCCCATGAACGAGCGGCCTCTGCATAATCGCGCGCTCGGCATAATGGCTGCAGTACGACTTCGGCGACGGGCCACGGATCGGCGGGGTGAAAACGATCCTGTTCGTGGCGTGGCTGGCGTTCTCCCGATTCCGGATCCTTGGCCGGACACCGACGGCCGTCGGTGGAACGCTGCGATCGCAGGGACAGCCGAGTTCCGGACACTCCCGGACCCGGTGGACGCTAATCCTGCTGCCCGCGACATTCCGACCAACAGGTCGGCCAGCCCCACCGCCACACGGCCGAAGCCGGCGACCGATACGACGCACGCATCCGTTCGCCAGACCGGCTCCAACCAAGGGGGGATCACTGGCTGGCGCCATGTCGTGAACGCAGGCAGCGAATGGGGCCGTCGGGCGGCATGGCCCGCAAGGTCACCGATCGACACCAGGAGTGGTTGCTTCGACGAAGGCCGTAATGGCAGCCGCGAGCAGATCGGGAGCGGTGTCGAAGGCCATGTGTCCTTGGCCAACCAGGACGTGGACCCGGGCATCAGGCAGGTACGAGCACAACTGGTCGGCCCCAGAGCGAAGGGCCGACTCGTTCTGGCCGCCGATCACCAGCAGAACCGGCGCCGCGATGGCTGCCAGGTCGGCCGGTGCCATTTGGATGGTTGGCTCGGTCCGCACTTCCCTCGGCAATGTAGCTGCTGCAGCGAGTCGGGCTCGCCAGGAGGGCTGTGTTCGCATCTCTGCGAGTTGTGCCTCGCCAAGGCCCACCAGGTCGCGGAAGACCAGGGTTACGGCACCGTCCCGGTCATCGGAGTCGAGAAGCGCCTGGATTCGCTCGGCGGTATCCCCGAGCTCATAGGACGGTGGAGAGCCCGCCAGGGAGGGCCAGCCTTCATAGGCGATGACGCGTGCGATGGCGTCGGTGCGGGTAGCCGCGCCGATGGCGATCGGTCCGCCGTAGGAGTGACCAAGCACCGTCACCTCTTGGCCGATCGCCTCGGCCACAGCGGCGATATCGTCGTACTCAAGCTCGATGTCGTAGGTGTCTTTGTCCCCACTCATGCCTCGGCCCCGTCGATCCACGAGGTGGACGGCGAACCGGTCTGAGAGAGCCTCGGCAAAGGGCTCCAGCCGGGTGTGGTCAGCCCCGCCGCCGTGGACCAGCATCAGTGGCTTGCCTCTGCCCTTGGTGATCCAGCCGATCCTCGTGCCGTCGGTCGACAACGTCGACGACCGGCCCGGCCGATTCTCTGCCGGCAGGGCGCTGTTAGGTGATGTGGCCATGGGACCATCATCGCTGCTCGGAGTGGAACCGCGCATCGGTAGAGCTACTCAGACTGGGCATGTCGAACCCGAGCCTTTCCTGGGATCTCCTGGGGTCGGACGATTGACACAGGCTTACCGGGCAACTGGGAGCTCGAAATCTTGAGGAGTGGTCGCCAACGGCGTAGTGCTTCCAGGTGGCTCTTGCAGGAGCATCTCGCGCAGTGCTCGGGTTCGGCCGTGCAGGTTGGGGATGGCGAGGCGCGGAACGTAGGCGGACAAGCGGCTGGTGACAGCCCAGCGGATGCGTATCCACTCGCTCGGGAAGCAGCGGTCTCAAAGCGGTTCGATGACGAAGACGGCAGTGCAGGCACGAGCACCTCGGGGAAGAGGGTAGGCGTAGACCACCCCTTCCTCTACCGAGGCTCGTGCCCGTCTCACGTCATCGACACGCCCCTATCCCCGCGATCACTTAGGAATGAGCACTTATCGAACGACGCTAGATCCGGTAAGACGAGGAGCCGATTGGCGGTATGACTCGCGCGATGCTCGGACCCTGGCGACAGTGGTCTTGTCAGTTACGCCCCAGCTCCGGACCTCGCGAGCTCGTCCAGCACAGCGACGGTTCCGTCAGTGTCGGAGAGATGTAAATCGTGCTCGGTGCCTAGCTCGCGAACGACCCATCCCTCGGTCCTGGCGTTTACTCCTTGAGACTGCTGACCGTGACTTCGAATTCCTCCACTGCAAGGATCTCCGTCTTTTCAGCTGCGCTGGTCTCTGTCCTGATCCTGTTCGCCCTCTCCCGGCTCGCGGTCATAGCTTCCTCGGAGTCCCACAGCGTAATGGACAGGTCTTTGCCGGTTCCTTTCCCATGCAGGTAATAGATTCCCCTGAACCCGGGAATTTCACGCACCGCAATTAGGATGTCTTCCGAGGGGGCCTCCGAGATGGTTTCCGGTCCCGTTCCGTAGGTGCTGACTCTGGCGAACATTTCGATTTTCCTCCAAGTACTCCATCGTTGGACCATTCTTGCCGGTGGAACGAGCGTGCTCTGCCGCAAGGGCAAGAACCTACCCGGTGCCGCGGTTCCTTTCATTAGTAAGGACCGAACAGGCCGTCCGCGCAAGCTTAAACCGTAAGTGCGGTCCCGGCGACTCAGGGGCAGCAGCCCATGGGACAGCCCGCAGACGCTAAATGATCTCCTTGACCGCCAGCGGGTGCTGGAAGCCGAACCCGTGCAAATTTCGAATGCCCTCAAGAAAGCGTGGTTCACTGCGCGCAGCGGACTCTTCGGATACGTGCGAAACCAGCCCGCAATGGAATCTGCCATGTAACAGGGTCACGCGCTAGGTGAAGTGGCCCGCTTCGCGTTGCCCGAAACCTCCACGGAGCCGGATACGTTGCCTGACAGTGAAATTTTGGTGGACACGAATCACTCTTCCCGGAGGTATTCCTGTAGCCATGTTCGATATGTCGCCTCTAGGAGCATCGTCGTAGACACAGGAGACCGGACACGACGGAGCTTGCTCAGACATGACCATTCACCTATATAGGTGACCAGCCGCAGCCGCCCTGATCTCTGCTGTCCGCGGGGGTGCCGGCATCGGTCTGGCACCGGCATGCGTGTCGCGAGCCAGACCCGGGAATCCCCATTTCCGCCGTCCGGGGAGTGGGTGTGGGATGATCGGAAAATGGAGGATCGCGATCCGCTCGCGGTCGGCGTAGAGGCCCTCGTGAAGGGTGATTGGGCGCGGGCGCGGGATGCGTTTGAGGCGGCGTGGACGGAGCAGGAGTCGGCCGAGGCGCTCGACGGTCTGGGGCGGGCGTTGTGGTGGCTCAACGACCCGGCCGCCGCCCTGGAGGTGCGTGGGCGGGCTTTCGCGCTATTCCGCCGCGACCGCCGTGATCGCGAGGCCGCGGTGGTCGCGATCTGGCTGTCCCGGCAATACCGGACGCTCTACCAGCGCCATGCTATGGCCGACGGGTGGTTGGCGCGGGCCCGGTCATTGTTGGCTGGGTTCGGCGAGGCCGGCAGTCTGCCCGGCTGGATCCTGGTCGCCGAGTCCGAGATCCCCGGCGCTGTCGAGGCCGCCGAAGAGAAGCCCGATCGCGCGGTGAGGATTGCGCGCGAGTGCGGTGACGTCGATCTGGAGATCGTGGCGCTGGCGCGGCGCGGGGCCGCTCGGGTTGGCTCTGGCGATGTGGCGGCTGGGTTGTCGGATCTGCACGAGGCGATGGCGGCGGCCACGTCCGGTGAAGGGCGCGAGGTGGAGCACGTCGTCGAGGCGTTGTGCACACTGCTGGAGGTCACCGGCTGGCTGGGTGATCCCGCGGTGGTGGAACCCTGGGCGCAGTTGCTCCTGGACTTCCGGTCGTCCCTGACATTCGGACCGTTGGTACCGTTCGAGACCACGTCGCCGGCCGAGCTGATTTCGGCGTTCTGCACCGGGTGTTGTGGAGGTGTCTATTTGGTCACTGGGCGGCTCGATGCCGCTGAGGAGCAGCTGGTTGCCGCGGCACAGAGGATGTCGATGAGCGGGTTGCAGCCGCGCTGTGTCCATCCGGTCGCGCGTCTGGTGGAGTTGCGTGTGCTCCAAGGGCGGCTGGCGGAGGCCGAGGCGGTGCTCACCGGCTTCGCCAGCGACTGGGAGTGTGCGACCGCTGCCGCCTCGCTCGAGCTGGCCCAGGGGCGAGCCTCCGGGGCCGTCGCCGTCCTTGACGCCGCGTTGGGCCGCCTGCGGCAGGTGCCGGTTCTTGCAGTCCCCGTGCACGCACAGCGGGTGGACGCCGCGATCGCCACCGGCGATGTGCGGCTCGCCGAGGAGTCGGCGGCGGTGATCGAGGCTGTGGCTTCGTTGACTGGCACTGCGCTGCACCGGGCGCAGGCGAACTTCGCCAGAGCCAAGGTGGCCTTGGCCCGCGGTGCCGGGGAGGCGCCCGAGTTGCTGCGCGCGGCGGCGGTCGGGTTCGCACAGGCCGGCGCACCGCTTCCAGCCAGCCGGGCCAGGCTGGCGCTGGCCCGCGCACTGGCCGTGGAGGATCGCGGCGTGACGATCACCGAGGCGCGCGCCGCGCTGCAGGCCTTCGACCGGATGGGCGCGACCGCTGACGCCGACCGCGCCGCGGCGTTCCTGCGGGAGCTCGGCGACAAGGGCAGGACCGGACCCCGAGATGTGGGTGTGCTGAGTCGGCGGGAGGAGCAGGTGCTGCGCTTGGTGGCCGAGGGGCTGTCAAACGCCGAGATCGCCGAGCGCCTGGTGATCAGCCGCAAGACTGCCGGCCACCACGTGAGCAGCATTCTCACCAAGCTGCGGCTGCGCAGCCGCACCGAGGCGACCGCCTTTGCGCTGCTGCGGCTGCCACGGGCCCCGGTAGACAGCCGCTGATGATGCGGAATGGGGCTACCGAATAGGGACAATGCCCGATGCTCGGCGAGCTACACTGCGCCATGCTGTAACTGTTCAAAACGGAAAGAAAGGCAATGACATGGACAGCATCGAGAAGAGCGTGGCCCGGCGCTTCTACGAGATCATCAACACTGGCAAGATCGAGGACCTCGACTTGGTCTGCTCCCCGGACCTGCGGGGACACGCCGGGGCAGGCGCAGATCTGGCGGAGCTGAAGTCGGCGTTGTCCGGCTTCCGCGAGCCGTTCACGGACCTGACCGCCGACATCCGGCATCTTGTGCAGGAGGGCGACACCATCAGCGCGTGGCTCTCCTACACCGGAACGCACGAAGCGGACTTCGCGGGCGTGCCCGCGAGCGGACGCAGGGTCAAGTTCGCAGCCTGGGACCTGCTGCGCATACGCGAGGGCAAGATCGTCGAGATCACCCAGTACTGCGACCTGTTCACGATCCTGTCCCAAATCGGCGCCCTGCCCACCGCAACACCGGCGCAAGGGTAGTGAGAACGATGTCACGAACCCTGACCCGGCTCGGACTGGCGCTGGGCATCGCGATGGTCGGCGCCGTGATCGGCACGGCTCCGGCTTCCGCCACGCCCAGTTGCATCGCCCAGTCCATCGCAGCCGAACACCAGGCCTACGACACCGCTTGGGGCCGGGACCTCATCGCCTACCTGGCAGCCCACCCCGAAGCTCTGCAGGAGTTCGGTTTCCATAACTTTGGCGACCTGGCCTCCTACGGCGCCCTGCAGGATCACGACTCCTGCCCGGACGATCTGTAACTCGCCTTGGCCCGGCTCAAGGCAGCCGGCCGTGATCCGGGCCATCACCTGGCTGGGTGCCCAACGAATGCCGGACTGCCAAGAAGCCGGGGCGGATGGCGTTCGCGACACCCAGGGCAGCAACCAAGGGCCTCGCAGCAGCCACGCTACACGTCGAGTCGATATCCGCCGCATAGGTCCCACCGGCTTCGAGGGAACAACACGACGCGTGGGCAGCTGATTCCTCTCCCCCAGGTTGCGACTCTTATGGACCGCGGCCCGGGTCAGCTGGGCATAAGTTTCGCGCCCGATTGAAGTCCTGCCGGGGTGCAGCGACTACCGCAAAGTGAACATTGGTGGGTCACGAACAATGAAGGGGAGATGGGTACTAGAAACCTTTTTGAACTGCGGAAATTCGTGAAATCGCCCGGTTTTGACCCATATAAAATTGCGATTGTTCTTGCCAGTGAATATTAAGACAGGAGGTGGGTTGGCTTGGAACACCGTTTTCGCTGGTCAACGGCGTCTTCGTGCCATCCCATGATGGAACTGGCGCGGCGATCAAGCCCATCATCGGGTCAGGAGTGGACGGCGATCAGCTCCCGGAGGAAGCCCACCTGATAGGAGATCGACCAACAAACGTTGAAATGGGAGATGGGTGGCCGAGGTCGTGGCCCGGGACGCCAGTAATC
Organism: Arthrobacter sp. GQ119; assembly: GCF_059759125.1. Lineage (NCBI taxonomy): Bacteria > Bacillati > Actinomycetota > Actinomycetes > Micrococcales > Micrococcaceae > Arthrobacter > Arthrobacter sp. GQ119. The sequence continues at coordinate 6,225 of NZ_JCAXEA010000036.1, forward strand.
GGCTCAAGTTCGCCTGCTCCAAAGCCTCCGCAAGAAGTCCGGATCCAACCCGCAATAAGTTGCCGCCAATCCAAAACACGTCTACTGCGACGACTATGCCACGTCGCTCCAGCCTGCTCCCGCCGATACATCACTGCTTCAACGGTGATGTCGTGTGAGCAGATCGCGTGCCGCGTGGCTCATGCTGTTCCTATGGGAAAATCGGTATCGCCTTGGGTCCGCAGCAGAGGTCTTGGCCGTCTTCTGGCCCAGGAGACGAATGTGTCGGACCTCATCCAGTTCCTGAGTGACCGTGACCCCTCGCCATGGATCGAACTTGTCGGATTCGTCCCCGATGACGTTTCCCGAGAGGTGCAGAAAGCCAACAACGCAGACCTATTGCTTACCTCGGGTTCCCGAGCGGCCGTGGTCGAGGTGAAGCTCGGACACGTGATGAGCGAGGAACAGCTAAAGAAATACGAGGCCCTCAGCATTCGCCCGGACCTTTACCTAGCTGCGCTAGCCTCGGACAACCTTCGACTGGGGAACAGCTCCGAGCGATGGACTTTCCTCAGCCTGAGCGAGGTCATCGGCCGATGGGAGTCGGTCGACGACGACGTACTGGCTCGCGGCCTGGCAAGCGAGGCCGCCGGCGTCCTGCGCACCTGGGACCGGTCGATCTCGGCGGTGTTCGAGGAAAGATCCAGGGGAAGCTGGATGCCGCTGGCTGCTCTGAACCAGAAGTTCCTGGCGCGTGTGGTGACCCGTCAGATCGCGCATGAGTTGAGGGGTCGTGGCCGGATGGCTTGGGCCAGTGTGACAAGCGGAGGTGGACTGCCTCTCGTCCAGAGCTGGGCGCCGATTCGGGGCGAGGGCGCTGACCGGTGCTTCATGGCCGAGGTCCGCTGGCGGGAAACGAAGCCCGGCGGCGAGCTGCGATTCGGCGTGGATTTCAAAGCTCGGCCAGGCCACGTTGAGGATGAAGAAGTGCGCCGTGCCGTATACGATCTGGCAGACAGCATGGATGCCGATATCGACTTCGCGAGCCTCCATACTCACCTCAAAACGGAGCGGCCCGACCTCGCAGAGCTCCTGAGGCGAGACAAACGAAGCCGTCCTGGGGCCAAGGGTGACTGGGAACAAGTCATCGTCCATGGGATGAAGGCGGCCCCTCTGAAGGGCAGGAACACGAACAACCGGAAGACCATCACGCCGGCATTCTTCGGTGACGGCACACTCCGCTTTCAGGCCATCGTCGACATCGACTTCGAAAGGGCCTCAGCCTGCGATCTGATCGACTTGATCGGCGCGACGCTGACGTATCTGAGCTCACGGGAACCTAATGCGCAGCGCAACCTTGTCGCGAGCGAGGCAGCCACAGCCTTCACTCCTCCGGAATCATTCGATCGGGCCGTGGCGGAGAGCATTGCAGAATAAGGTCATGAGTCACGATGCACAACTGCCCGGAGAATCCGGGATCCCTGGAGGCCGTCATGCTGACCTGGTCCCCACGGCTGGCTTGCTTCCGGATCGGTTTGAGGATTTCACCGAGGATCTTCTCGTAGCCACCATGTCCGTAGCTGAGCCCGCCCGCCGTGTGCAGCGTGTTCAGCGATGGGGCCGCCGCGGCGATAAGCAGCATGGCATCGATTTCGAAGGAACCTGGTCAGACGGCGCGACAGTTGCCTGGCAGTGCAAACGTCTCGACGATCTGACAGCCGCCAATGTTCGCAAGTTCGTGAAGGACTGCACTTTCGTCGCTGACGAGTACTTCATCGTGTACTCCGGCGAGGCGTCATCAGCAGCGCGGAAAGAAGTGAAGATGCACAAAGGCTGGGACATCACCGATCAACGGGGACTGACCCAGATGCTGAAAAACCTCCCGCCCCAGAGGCAGCGTCAGATCCTCGACGCGTTCTGGGGTAAAAAGTTCCGCCGCCATTTCGTCCAGATTCCTGGGGTGGATTCCTTTCTTGGTATCACGGAAGTCTCAGAGAGGAGGCGTAGGGGTGAAGACCTTCTAAATGACCTCGGACCCGCCGTCGGACGTGTCTCGGAAAAGGCGTTGCTGGGCGCAGCGCTCGATCGGTCCGGCGATTGGCCCCGGGTCGTCTTCGTCAACGGGATTGGTGGTGTCGGCAAGACCCGTCTCATGATCGACTGTCTCCAAGCCTTCCAAGCAGCCAATCCTCCGGTCCAGGTGCTCTGGCTCTCCCCCGGACATGGCCTCGACAAAGAGGCGATCGATCTGCTGCCTCTGACACCGGCGGTCATCGTGGTCGACGACGCTCACAGAAGCCCAGCCGACCTCGCGATCCTACTCAACTACGCCGCAGAGAACACTGGAACACAACTCTTACTCGGCGTCAGGGGTCTGGAAGTACAAGCCATTCGCAACGAAGTGATCACGAGCGGCTTCCGCCAGGAGCAAATCTGTGAAATAACCGTCGAAAGACTCACCCTGCCTGAAAGTCGAGAGCTGGTGGCTTCCCTCGCTGACGGGCTGTCCCTCGATTTTTCCCTCTCTGAAGCCCTCGCCCGACAGGCCCGGGATACGCCGTTTGTGGCTGTCTTGACACTGAACATGATCAAAGGCGGCCAGCTGAGGGGTCCGCTGTCTCTCGACAGCGACCTGCGGGAGCAGGTCATGGCACGCTATGGGGACATTCTGACCGGAGGCATTGACGCTGTGGGGCCCGAACCCCTCGAACTAGTGCTCGCCACCCTGTCGGCGCTTGGCACGGTCAACGCTGACGACGAAGAAGTAAGGTCCAGAATCTTCAAGCTGGCGGACATTTCGCGGCGCGATTACCTTCGGCTCCGTGAACAACTTCGTCACCGCGGCATCGTCATTGAACAGAACGGCAGGGCGCGTGTTATGCCTGAGCTGTTCGCTGATCAGGTTCTAGAACGTGCCGCCTCGATTGACGGGTTGATACCGGATTCGTCGAAGAGCTCTGGAACACCCTCAGTGATGTGGCCAGCGAGGACCTTTTCACCTCGATCGGAAGCCTCCAGTGGCGACTCGCCCACCACAGCGGCCCACACGTCATGAATCCGATCTGGGCAAGCGTCGAAACGAGGATTGATCACGGAGGCTATGGAGACCTCTATTCGCTGGCCGGCCATCTCGGGTTGCTCCCACTCACTCAACCGATGAAGACGCTGGGACTGCTCAATAGGATCCGGCACCGGCTGGACGGACTCGAGGATCTCGAACCGGCTCAGCGTCCCTCGAATCTGCCTGGCGACGCTGGGATCGCAGCCTTGTTCGGAACTGGCGAAATCGATCGGACCGCGGTGGAACGAAGGCTGGCCGTACCGTACGGTGCCTGCGCAGCCAACGGTGCTGAAGGGCTCGAAACAGCGCTAGAGGCTCTCTGGGAGCTCGGCCGCCGAGACGCGCGCCCCGTCGACTCGACACTGGATCACCCCCTGAGAATTATCATCGATCAGCTCTGCCAACTGAATCGGCTCCCCGATCCGTCCTACGCGGAGCGCATCATCACCAAAGTTGGGCAGTGGCTCGCGGCACTGGATCAGCGTGGTGCCGTCACGCCACTGACGGTTCTCGGGCCGTTTCTTGCCAAAGAAGGAACGACCAGCGAGATGGAGGACCCTCGCGCCATTTCGCTGGGCCAGTTCCAGGTCAACCCGGCGTGGGCTCGACCGCATCGCGATGCTGTTCGGGCCTTGTGCGTGAAATATGCCAACGACGAGAACCTGGCACTCACCGCTGAAATCGTCAGGCTCCTCGAAAGTGCCGTCCGGCCACCCCACGGCTACTTCGGAGCAACCGTTCCCGATGAACAGCGCAATGCATGGGCCGATGACGATCTCCAGACCATCGCAGCCCTCCGGACTATCGCCGAATCCACCACAAAGCCCGCCATACGCAGAACAGTGTGCCGCGCGGGCGAAACCCCATCCGGCTACTCCACCTCGCCGGAAGTGATGCACGCAGCCCTTTCACTCCTCCATCAACTCGACCAACGCGAGGATGACGATCTCAGCGATCACCTCCTCGGCGGCGGACGGTTGATCGACGTTGACCTTCAGCGAGGGAGAGATGCGCCAACGCTTGGCGAGTGTGTTGAGAAAGTTGCTGCCGGCTCGAAACCCTCCGAGGAAAGTGAGGCCGAATTCAGTGAACGGTTTGAAGCTCACGAGCGTCGATCCGAACAGAGACTCCTCCGACTTGCCGAGTCGTTCTGGGGCCCGCATGCCGATGTGAAAGCAAGCGTAGACCGACTTAACGCGGAACTGCGGGAAGCCCTTCTAACGTCAGAGAGCACACCCAATCACCAGATCCTCACCCTTCTGCAGCTCACCGCCAAACAGCATGCTGAACGCGTACCGGACGTCGTCGCGGCTATCATCGACCTCTCCGATGGGCCACTTGATGCCGGCCTGCCAATCCTCCTAGACTGCCTCCAGTCCTCCGACAAGGCTTTGGTCGACCAGATCGTTGCCGGGACAGCAGCCCAACGTGAAGGTGTCCGGTGGGCTATCGGACGCTCCGCCGGATTCTTCGCCTGGGCGAACCTTGGATCCCCCTACACAGAGGTGATCACCGCTGGAGTGGAGGACCCTTCGGAGCGCGTTCGGCAGGCATTCCTCACAGCTTTGCCGTTCTTCGAGGATCCAATCACCGTGTCCAAGACTCTGATCGCCGGGAAGGCAACGGACAACACCATCTATGACGTCCTCCGCATCCCCTCAGGCGGCGCTGGCAGGGACTGGTACAGGAACCTCACTCATGACCAAGCGGCTGCGATACTCGACCTTCTGGCCACCATCCAGGTCGGGACATGGGCGGCCGAGAAGCCGATCGCTGACATCGCAACGACGCATCCGCGGCTGTTCCTTGACCGAATGGCCGGGGTCGGTTCCCTCCGCAATCTTCTGCAGTATTCAAGGCATCACAGCCTCCGCGCAGCCTTTGCCGGAAAGCCTCATGAGCTCGCGGCTTGGATCCTTGACGGGTGCGAAAGCGACGATCCCGGACAGGTCGCATCAGCACTGACCCAGGTGACAGGAGACCGGCTTCCTCGAGGCGTCACAGACGAGCTGTGCGCTGCCGTGGGCAATCTTGGCGAGCAGAAACTTAAGAACCTCCTCGGAGTTCTGGCTGTCCTGAACGCTTGGGCTGCCCATCACATTGAGCTGGCGCGTCGGCTCACGACACACGCCGGCACATTCGGAGAAGGACTCCGAAAAGATACCTTGAATCGGGTATCGCAGCATCTCACCCCCCACTTCTGGACTGGAAACGACGCCGGGTCGCCCGAACTCCAGTCGGCACTGGCCGCAGTCGAACTTGCGCTGGAGTCCGAAACGGATGACGAACTTCGCCGCGCCGAAGAAGGAGCTCGACACGTTCTTCTGGAAAAGATCAACGAGCCCGTTCCCGACTACTTGGACGAGTCTTGACCGCCCGAACCGAGGTATTGTTGACGGCCGAGCTCTGTCGGGTGAAGCCAGAGAGAGAATTCTGGGATAACGGTCAAAGGCGTGAATCCTTCGACCGGATCACCCTTCGCGCGTGTCGCCCACAAATCTCCTGGATCGCGATGACAAGATTGAAGCTTCATGTGTAAGTAGCTTGGTGATCAACGTCACCGGTAGGGGGCCCCGGTGAACGTATCACCAGTATCAGTCGTGCGCCAGACACATCCGGGTGCGCGATGGTGGAAAGTCGACTTTCACGCACACAGCCCGGCATCATTCGACTTTGGTGCAGAAGAAGGCAAGCCTGCTGCCGTACCCACCTCTTTCCGCGACTGGTTGCTAACCTATATGCGGAACGGCATCGATGCTGTGGTGGTGACCGACCACAATTCCCACGAGGGTATCGATAAGGCGCGCGAAGAACTTGCAGCGATGCGGGAGCAACAAACAGCCGGATTCCGGGAGCTCTGCATATTCAGTGGTGTCGAGCTCACTGTGGACGGTGGCTATCATCTCCTTGGCGTCTTCGACCCAGATACGTCCAGTGAGGACATCAACGCCCTTCTCCACGTTTGTGGCTATAACGCGGAACGAGGCAGCAGTCTCGGAACAACGAAGATGTCCTTTGCGGAGGTTGTTCAGACGATCGTCGAAAGGGGCGGCCTGGCGATTCCCGCTCACGCTGACGCCTCAAAAGGTCTTTTCGAGCATGACCTCCGCAATCAGGAAGATCTCGTACGGTCACCACATATCGTCGCCGTCGAAACCGTCACGGATGCGGGAACGAAAAGGGCCGCAGCTCTCGGGTGGGTCCCGGTACTCGGATCCGATGCTCATCATCTTGATGATGCCGGGTGCCCGGAAGGCGTTGAGGCCAAGTATCCGGGAAGTCACTTCACTTGGGTGAAGATGGAAGTGCCGAATCTCCTTGGTATCAAACTTGCATTATCCGACGGTGAGCAATCAGTCTTGCCCGCAAAGGCGGGCGAACTGGATCCGAATGCATTTAACCACAGCGTGATCGAACATGTAGTCGTTCGCAAGGGCGGCTCTGACGCGACGTATAAGTTTGGGCCCTGGATGAACACCATCATCGGCGGGCGCGGTGTCGGAAAGTCCACCATCATCGAGCTCGTCCGTCTCGCGATGGGCCGTTTCTCCGACCTGCCTTCAACACTTCAGGCAGACAGTGATTGGTTCTCGCCGGAGCCCGGGCGCAACACGACATCCCGCTTTTGGGACCGCGATACGCGAATTGAGGTCCACCTCCGCCGGTTGGGGCAGCATTACCGTGTCGTGTGGCTAGGCAGTAACCCAGATGCCCCCGGAATTGAGATTCTTCAGGGCAACGAGTGGAACAAAGAGGGTGGTTCGCCTCGCGACCGCTTCCCGCTGCTGATCAACAGCCAAAAGCAAATATACGAGACCGCTCGTGACCCGCAGAGCCTGCTGAAAGCTATTGATGATCAACCCCTCATCGGATACACCACGTGGAAAGAGGCCTTTGACGAATTTTGCGGAGAGTACCGCACTCAAAGGGCCGCGATCAAGGAATTGCAGATCAAAATCGACTCTGAGGACCGACTGAGAGGTAAGCTGTCTGACGTTGTTGCCGGCCTGGAGCAATTAGCAAAGCTAAGGGATTCAGACGAAGCCCGAGAACTTGACCAGCTCACACAGGAAGAGCAGAACTCGGCTCGAGACGAGTCCATTGCAGCAAGGTTCGAGGAATCTGTTGCTAAACTCGTTGAAGAGTACGGTGATCTTCGGGGCGACGAACAGGTCGCAGGTTCTACAGATAAACTCTGGGAAGCTGAGCAGACTCGTAAAGACGCTGTCGCTCAGGCGTTTGGTGCGATCGCTGATGCGGTGCAGGTGCTGAGGACGTCCAGAGAGTCCTGGGAATCCGTAGCGAAAAGCTCTCCTCGGCATCTGCGAATCCAGGAGTTGAACCGAGACCTCACCCCCGCGGGCGACGAAGTCAATACCGACCCCGCCGAAGGTATTGGGGATCCCAACGAAGCAAACGCACGGCTGCTGGCAGAGAAGAGCGACCTGGACGCTGGGCTCCTTGACATCGAAAAAGCGAAGATGAAGCAGTCGGGGTTGGTCAATGACGCAAAACAGACATTTGAGAAGATCACCGAACATCGCTCAGAACTGACCAAACGTCGAGGCGCGTTGGCAAAAGCACTTAGTAGTGATGATTTACAGATCCAAGTACTTGCCCAAGCAGACGATGCATCGCTCGAGTCGGACCTGCGCCGTCTGGTTCAAAAGTCGAGCTCGTTTGATCCGCTCTTCTCTGCAGACGGTTTGCCCGGGATTCTCGAGCATCCCTTCAAACCTGGGCGCGACGGTCGTATCGCCAAGCTCAAGACCCTCTTAAAAGAAATCCGCGCGACCGGTTCGGAAGCTGTGTCGCTGAAGGAGTGCCTCAAGATCGCAATCGATCAGCGATTCTTCGGACATCTCAAGACACTCGACGAACATACCTACCAGACGGAAGTTGATCTCTGGTTCCCCGAGGATCGTTTGAGGGTGCGATACAAGCAGGACGGCGCAAGCAGCCTCCGCGAGCTTGGCGAGGGCTCCCCTGGTGAGAAGACCGCCGCTTTGCTCGCAGTCATTTTGCAATTGAGTAACGATCCGTTGCTGCTCGACCAGCCGGAAGACGACCTAGACAACAAGCTCATCTACGACCTCGTGGTCGCAACACTAAAAAGGATCAAGACCGGCCGACAGGTAATCGTTGTCACGCATAACGCAAACGTCGTTGTTAACGCTGATGCCGAACACGTCACAATTCTTCGGCACGGTAACATGCCCGATGTTGAAGCCCATGGATCGATCCAAGCAGCGACCATTAAGCAGTCGATCTGCTTGATTATGGAAGGCGGCGAGCTGGCGTTTGAGGCACGCTACAAGCGCCTTATGAACTGATAAGTAACAACCGCGAGCAATGATCGAGCCATTGCGGGGGCAGCGACAGCCTGCTGAGCGCGCGATGATCTGTCTGACCGCCCTGGTAGGCAGATCGAGTCAGCTGGATGGAACAACAGCAAGCATCTCCGCCCTAAGCTCTCAACGTGACTGTATCCGTCCTGTAGGCGGCAGCGTTCCTAGTTTGGGGCCGTCCAATCAGTTTTCCACCTACACCAAGACACCCTGACGGCGGCCGCTGCTGTTGCACCGGACCCATGCTCATCTACGAAGACATCATCTTGCTCGGAGAGAAACGAGTCCTCGTTATCCAGGAGCACGAGCAAGGCCGCTACTGGTGTGGAGAGATCTGGGATTGACTGGCATTTTGAGCGGCACCGGACCAGGAACGTCGCGCCACCTTCATGTGCGAGTTGGTGCGGGCTCGTTCTGGAGAAGCAAACCCCTCCCCCGGGCTGCATAGGCACTGACTAGGGATCGTCGTATTCCGCACCATTCGGGGTGCAGAGTATGCGGTCTGCACTTTCTTCCTTCGCCGGGGCCGCCGAGGAAAACGAATGCGTCCACGCACACCTGCTAGAGCTGCAGAACCTGTTGCACACACCTTCATAATTCAGGGTTACAGCGCACCTTCCGGCCAATTACCAACGTTGCTAGATGCAGTTCTTGCGATCAGTTCGGTGCCAGATCAGCGATAGGACGAAAATGTCAGAGGGTCGTGAGAGTCTGCCTCAATGATGTTTGAACAAGACCGCACCACACTCCCGAGGGCTTACGTGGCACTCCCGTATGACCACCTTTACGAGGAGCGCGAAAAGGATCTGGTGGCCACTATCGGATGGTGCCTTGAACAGGCCGGCGGTGACGCCCGGTCGGTCGGGATACAGACGGGCCACAGGCATGATCTCGACGAGGAACCTCTCCTGCTTGATTTCGTCGCTGCAGGGGCTAAGGTCTACCCGGACTTCCGAGGGAAACTCCCTGCGCTGCCATCCGGCCCTGTGTTGATGTACCGGCCCCTTGAAACGCATCTGTTGGCCGTGGAGACACAAAGGCGTTCTTCGGCCGTTGCCGCCTTCGAGATTGTCGGCCCCGACCACTATCGGCGCAGCGTCGGTACGGAAGGCCTGGTCGGCTGCCAACCTTGGATTAGCGCCTTTAGGCCGATTCATCTGGGAGGGCCTGAAATCAAGCTCAAAGAACCTATCCTGCCCGATCCTGTCGTCGCTGCCGCCATGGACACATTCACGGATCTCATCAACTCCTCGACTGGCCTCTCGGACAGCCGAGACCGCTCAACGGTGCTCGACGGGCTCACAAGACTTTGGCGTGCCGGTCATCGCTTTGACCCAGAGGATCTCCTCGCGGGCGCCCTGGCAAGGAATTGGCGCGGAGACGCAGCTACCCAGATCAGAGACTTCGCTCGTGAAATCAACGGCGGTAAGGCGAAGCGATTCACGGAACGCTTCCGTTCCGACATTGTTGAGACTTGGCGGAGCGAAGCATCCGATAGCTCGGCGGTCGAGCTTTAGCGAGTGGACCAGGAGTACAAGCTCACAAGGAGACACATCGCGGCCATCTTGGCCTTGCTGCTAAGGTCGCTCGAACGGTCTTAGCCCAGCTCGTGCTGCTTGAAGTGCCCAGCGTCCAGGACGCTCAGGAGGCAGGGGGTTACCGCTTCCTTCTTCGTTGAGCGGTGGAATTCTGCGTTGCGGGTTTTGGTGCGGGGTGAAGCAGCCTTTGGGTAATAGAACGCGGAGGCCGATCGGTGCTGGCGAAGAGCTCAGCCGGCAGGGGTGAGTAGTCGTAGTCGTAATCAGCTGGAGTGTACGGATAGGCCACGACCTGCGACATCTGCCACAGTGAACGCACAATACTGATTCCAACTTGGCTGATGGCCAAGTTAGTAGCCGGATCGGAATTATCAGTCCGCAAGGTGAGTCCGGGAGTCATTCCCTTGCCTCCCCGCTCTTGGAGGACGTAAGTAACCGATTCGGCGTTGATCACGGCTTCTGCATTGTCCCACTGTTCCGGCGTGAGCGTTGTGGGTGGCTGCTCGGCGAGATGAAGCACGGCGTTCAGATCATCCCGAGGGACAACTGTGGCGCCGTGTTTGAGCTGATTGTTTCCCTGGGCGCCGCTGAAGTCGCTGTCTGAATAGAACCGGGCGAAGAAAGTGAGCCAGGCCGTCAGGAAATCCAGATGACGCCGCATGTCCTCTTTGGACTCTTTGGTGTTCTCGTGTTGAAGCTCCGGAGGGAACATCACCTCGGATACTGCATGTCTGGCTCTCGCTCCCAGCAAGGGTTTAATGGGATCCCGGAGATCCGGGGCATGCCGGATGTTTAGCAGCTTGGTCATCGGACTGCTGCCGGTAGTTCTTTCCTGACCTGCCACAAACAGTCGTAAGGCCGTCTCGATGACGTGCTGCATCAAGGCATAAGACTCGACTGCGGCCATGGTTCGGCTGCTCAGCGTGTCCCCAGGTGGGACGTCCAGCGCAAATTTCTTGTCCTTGAGCAAGGCCTGGAATTGTCCGAAGAGGGAGGCCCGGTCGGTGCGGTCCCACTTCAGGGCACCGGACTGCATGTCAGCAAGTGCAACTATTCCCCAAAGTCGGCGCTCGAAATACTCTCCGGGGTCAACCCTGTAGTAATGCTCCTTCAGGACCTCTTCAACTGCAGCCGGTGTCGCCGAAGCTGCATCCGTGTCTATCTGGTGAATACTCAGGGGGTCGTTCAGCGCCATCTGGCAAAACTATCTGACTTGGGTTCCCTGGTGCGGGATTGTCAGTCCCTGTGGCTAGGGTGATGCAAAATGCCTGCGGGCAGCAAAAAAAGGAGGGGCAATGCCGCTGGTGGCGTTTCTCGACGGGGAACGGATCGAGTCCTACTTAGCCAGGGACGAACGCTGGGATCGGGTGAAGAGCGTGTACGAGAGCCGGTCCCTGCTGATGCGCTGCGGGGTTCCGGGAATCCCCGCACATCCAGACGCGGTCTCAAGCACTTTGCCCACAAGGCCGGCGTGCAATGCGGCCTCGTTGATTGCTGGAACGAGTCACCTCAACATCGCATACTCAAAACCCTGATCGCCCAGGCTGCCAGAGATGCCGGCTGGCATGTCAACGTCGAGTGGAGCACGGAGGAACGGGCGTGGACGGCGGACGTCCTTGCAGAGCATGACGGCAGGCGCCTGGCGCTGGAGGTTCAGTGGTCACGCCAGGACGCCGGGGAGTTCAGGCTCCGGCAAGAACGCTATGCCGCTGACGGGGTCGAATGCTTCTGGTACGTCCATCGGCGCAACAAAGACGGGGCCAGGCGGTCTGGGGTGCCTCACGTGGTGTTTACAGGCGACGACGCGCCGTTTGATGTCCTTGCAGAGAAAGCCTTCTAGCATGCGGCGCCAGTTGCTCTTCACACACATGTCACTGCTCTTTTGCTGGGGCTGTACCTGGACCGGATCCAGGCGCGGATCACCTCCGTGACGATTCAGCATCTGACGGATACCTGCTGGGCCTGCAAACGGCCCTCTACCATTTGGCGGATCAAAGCAACATCCGTCCCGTCCCGCTGCCAGGAGACGACTGACGCCGCCCGGACAGACTTTCCTTTATGGCCAACCCAGCGCATCGAGGCTCTGATCGCTGGCGATGTTGCAGCGGTTCTTGGCAAAGGCGGCCTGCCGCCTCTGGCTCCACTGCGGATGCGCAGTTCGAAGCAGGCAGAGAAGACTTACCTGGCCTACGGGTGCGCTCACTGCCGGGCCGGCTTCTTCGGGGACGGCTTCCTGGAGTTGGAGACCCGCTGGCAACCCGTGACCATACCGGTGACTGCCCGAATCCCCCTGGCCGACGGGATTCTTACGCAGGTCCATCTGTGTGCCGACAAGGGCTTCGGACCATGCAGCCAGGAGCCGTCAGGGAGCCAGCAGGCAACGTTTGACGGGTACATATCTAGCCAACACCAGCGCCGGCATCCACCACGAACAGACACAGCAGCCGTTGCGCTGGTGGGAAAGGACATCTCCGCAACAGACGCTGTGGCCATCATGACCGGGCACCGGTATCCGGACCCGGACCATGGGGGATCAACGTCCAGCACTTGGTCGTCAACGCGCAATCGCGGGCTTGCCTGGCTGGCATGGGCGCGCGACTACATCGACGCCAAGGATCCTCTGCTTCGCCCCATCGAGGTTCCCGTCCTGGCAGACTATCGCGATGAAGACCTTGTGCCGTTTCTCGACGGCTGGAGCCCACACGGACCGCATGGGATGAGGTAGAAGCGTCGTCGCTTTGAGTATGCGCTGATTTCTGCATGTTGCGGCCCTTCCAAGGGACCGCACTTGGCCTATATTGCGCCGCGCCCCGGCGGACTAGTGCGAGTCAGTGACGGGTAGATGCCCTGGACCTCTCTGAACACGAGCCTGAAGTGGGTGGCGAAGGTCTCGCTCAGCACCTGCTCTACTTAGGCATGCGGCAGGGCATGGCTGCGACACCCATCCCCGACCTTCGCACGTCGAAGTCGACACGGGGCAGTATGGTCAGAACACATGTCGGAAATACACGGCTGGGGTGGCTTCATGAGTAACTTATACGGATCATACGATGCATTCTTTTCCAGAGGCTTCAGATCACACGAATGCATTTATGCAGATTCGGTCGTCGGTTGCCCGACACCAGGCACCGAAGACCGCTTCAAAGAGGCCGTGTATTTCGCGAGCCAATTGGAAGCTGGATATCATGATCCTCAGAAGTTTCGCTATTCGCTAGGTGCTTTTCTTTCTGCATATGGGTCGATTTCGGAAATTATGACTAAGGAGCTTGAGGCCAATGGTCGCTGGGCGGACTGGAAAAAGCATCTTGCGACCATTCCTCATGAAATAGCTGTCAACGAGTATGGTCCGGCCCTGACTCGCGCTCGCAACCTAAACATTCATCAGAAGTCGGTTTTCGCCGGAAGCAACTGCCAGATCGGCCTCTACCGCGGCCGGAGACACAAGCTGAGTATTGCCTCTGATATCGATTGGGATATCTCGAGCGCTGAGTTGATCGACCGACTGTGGGATTCCGAATTTGGCAAAATGATGCTGGACAAGGAACACTCGGCAATTGGCGAACAGTACGGAGTTCGGCGAATTTATCGCCTTAGGAAAATTTCAGACGAGCTGCCAGACTCAGACAGAGATCTGGACGTTCTGGAAATTATCCGCAGGGCGCTACTAAGGACGCACGACCTTCTAGGATTTACCCACACTATGGACGGACAGGTGGTTGGCCTGCTGAGTGGAGAAGAAGTCGCGAATCCCTCCACCTACGCGCAGATCACAATCCTGTTGGAAAGCGACGTGCGACCCAAATTACTTCAACTCTGGAACTGGCCGGATCTGGGCGAAGAGCTCCTACCAGTGCCAAATTTCTAGCATTTAAGCCAGGACTGGCCGATGGGCGGAACGGAGTCCCGACAGCCACCTCGCCGGGCAGTGGCACGACACCATCCTCATTGAACGCCGCTCAACCACTCTTTGAGCAGTCCGACGCCTCACGGCAGCATTATCTCCCCGTACATTAGGTTGATGACCTGCCCTGTCCCCGACAGTCACCGCCGCCTTGATGATGTCCACGCTGAGTGGCACGACGCACTCGACGCCTACTTCGACGTGCACAAGTTTCGACGTACGTACAACTCGTTTTTGGCAACCGTCCAAAGCACCATAGACACCATCAGCCGCAAGAAGCGTGTCATCCCCGGCGGAGAGGAAAAGTTACGGAACTGGAACACTGCTCTGGCCTCGGACCGGTTTTATAAATGGGGAGATAAGGCACGAAACTTGGTCATCCATGAGGCAGACATTTCGCTTCACAGTGTCGCGTGGATGGAATACACCAGCCTGCATCACGACACGATCACCCGTCGCATTGATGTCGACCCCGAAACGAGTAATGACGATCTGCTCACGGCCTTCCTCATGGGTTCACCTGAGGGAATCCGGACAGGGCTCATCCGCATCTCCAGAATGTGGGTTGCGAATTCCCTACCGGACACCGAACTTCTCGAGGCCGGGACCCGCCTGTACCGCAATATAGCGAGACTTGTCGCTTCCTTCCACATCGGCGGGGAACACGACTGCGAAAATCTGGGACTGCCAGACATGCCCTGCAATCCGGACACTGAATTTGCCCTCCCCCACTGTATGGCTTGGATGCCCCAGGCCCCACTCTCGCAAAGCGTCGACATCGAAACCCGACAGGGCCTGGCCCTCCGGGTTCGCTCTGTTCAACACGACCCCGATGTGACATTGGAACAACTTCGGGAGCACTACGGCGACTACTTCGAACTCAAAGGCGACCCCATACAAGTTGCTCCCCGCCAGATGCGCAGGGCTTCACTATTCCTCACCGTCGACAGCGAAGCCCTCCCCTGGATGGTGCTGTACAAGGGCGGCCAAAACATCGGGGCATTCCAAATAGCCGCGGATGAAGGCGGGACGACCAAGATTGCCATGTTCCAGGCCATGGCTGAGAAAGTCCGTTCCGCAGGGGCCGACGGATTCATGTTTACGTCAGAATTGTGGACCACCTATAAGACCGGGGGGCGAGGCCTCGCCGTCATCTCAGCCACCCGCGACGGTCGCAGGATCATGATGTTGCGCGCCGCAACTCCTCAGGCTTGAGCGAAAGCACGGCTTTGGCAATCCGCTGCGCGTCGACGGTATCGGACTTTCCCACGCCGCGGCGGTTACGGGCATCCATTCGTGCCGCTTCCACGACCAGGTAGCCATCAGAAGTGACGGCGCCGGCCAGTAACGCACCGTACGTCCCGGCGCCTTCGATCACCCACAGAGTGTCCAGATCAGCTTCGGTACCGCGACTTCCGACGTAAACGAAGCCTTAGCTGTACCAGCGGCGGTGTTGGCGTAGATGAGTTCGGTGTTAGTGCCGGTGAGAAATGACATGGCTTACAGCGCAAATATCTTAGAAGCGCCATTGTCCCAAGTGATCGTGATGTTGCCGCCATTGGGAGTGATAGCCGTGAAGCCGTCGATGTAGGCAATCAGCGGGGAGGTGGCAGCAGAGCCGGTGTCCTTGTAGACGACCAGGGCTTGCACGGTCTTGGCGCCGGAGATACCTACAGAGGTAAAGGTGGAGTCAGCCGCATCAAATACCCCTGAAGTCACGGTCTTGGTGCCGAGCGTCTAGTCAGTCGTACCAGCGTATGTGGTCACCGAGGAGAGGTACTGGTGAGCGGCGCTATATGTGTAGTCCCTTGAGACGTTGACCAGGGCGACTTTCAGGGTATCCGTGTCCAGGTCGACTGATGGACTTTGTGAGAGCAGGCTTTGTTTGAAAAGCGGGTAAAGGGCGCTAGCCATTGAAATTGTTACCTTGTATATTCTGCTTTCTACTATGAGCTAGGTGGTAATCGTTAGCAATACCGGTTTACTTTCCATGCCGCTACTTCAAGCTTGATATTCCGCCGGTCATCGACGCAGCAGGAAAGAACGCTTCTTCCGTATAACCGGCACTTCCAGGTCGGCTTTAGCGGACTTCTCTAATGCTCGTCGCAGATCGTGTCCACGGCTGGTCAAAGCGCTCCATTCCGCTTCTGTGATGTCCGGGTCCTCTATAGCTTCCAACATCTCGCCGATGAGCTCGTCAGCCGTGTTTTCGTATACGGAGCCAAGATGACCGCCTAGGATTCTGGCTTTCAACTCAGCGCGTTCTAGCTCGTCCATCTGTTCCTGCCACTCCCAGGCAACACTGGCGTCATCATGGTCGGAGCCGGGTGAATGTCCCCCGAACTTGCTCACCCTCATGCCGACTGCGAACTGCTTGAGCATCGTCGAGAGCTGCTCCATAAGTTCCAGATAGGCGGTAAGACGTTCTTTCTTGAGCCAATGGTCATCAGCTGAACGGCTGGTCAGCTTCGCACCGACCATGACACCGATAATTGGCAAAATCACCGTGGCGAGGTCTTTGATGAATCCCCCGAAATCGTTCAACCAGCTCAAGTCCATTCTTGGAGGATACCTTGGCCACGACGCGCCAGATTTCAACCACTTCCTAACCAGACATCGCCCGCTGTGCCCCATACACTTGCCGGTACACCGCGGAGCAGCTGGGGAGTTCGCCTTAGCGAGGAGGTTTCCCCGTGCAAGTTTCACCGACACCGTCACCATCACCGTCGCTCTCTCCTGGCGATAAGCTGGGCAACCTCCTAGATCAGACATTCGGCTGGATACCCGGGGGTATTCTGGCCCTCCTCCTTGTCATAGCCGCTTGCTTTTTCATTTTCTTTCTCGGCCGACGGGTATTCGGACACTACGGTGAATCACCGCTGTGGTTTTTGATTGCAGGTACGGTGGGCACGGTTGGCGGCGCAATTTGGACAACTATCGATGCCACTAATCGAATGCCAGAGGCTTGGCGGGGTGCTACAGCTCCGGGGCTTGTGATTCTGGGACTACTGACTCTGGGCATTTATGCGTGGGCCAAGGCCAGATAAAGCCGGTAGTCTTATTGCATGGCACGCAAAACAATAATAGTTCTTTCCGACGACCTAGACGGCTCGGAAGCCAACGAAACAATCCAGTTCGCCCTCGATGACACTGAATATGAGATTGACCTCAACGAATCCAACGCGGCGGAACTCCGAGAAGCTCTGAAACGCTTTACCGATGCAGCTCGCAGGACATCCGGCGGCCGCGGCCGTCCGGCTCGTAAATCCAGCACTTCTAGCGTGGATGCCAAAGCTGTGCGCATGTGGGCGCTCGACCAGGGTATGTCGGTCAACACTCGCGGACGCATCCAGACTGGCATCGTGGAGAAGTACCAGGCCGCTCACTAGGCCGACACCAACCAGGAATATAGTGCGCACGTCTGACTGGTGCCGGCTGGTTTCAGCGTAAGTCTGAACTCCCCCGGCAACAACAAACGAAATCAGGGCTAGAACTCATTTAGGTTCTGGCCCTGATTTGTTTAATTGCCCCCGTATATCCAGTTTGACTGCGCTGGTCGGACACCACGGTGGTGACGACCTGAAACTCTGACGTGGTCTGATTCGTAGTTTTGATTACCCGGTCACCTGGTCGGTGAGGAACTTGGCCGAATCAACCGGCGGGATGTGATCCATTTTTGCTGTCACTGCTGCTTTCCTTTGAACGACACCTTGTCGGCGTTTCAAGACACGGCCAGAAACGGGACCGAAAACCGCGCCGAGCGTCTGAATGCAACTCATGGGCATGGACTATCGGTCGTTACGACAGTTATCCGCCGAAACCGAGTCCTTTAAGCACTCCTTCAATTATTTGAGCGAGGACGCCACTTTCCGAGACCTTTTTTAAGGTTGCATCGGCACCGCCAGAAAGGGTGGGTCTCATTTCCTTCCGGATTAGGTTAAGCCTTTTCCCCGGCGGAGCGTCTCTCGACGTCCGGCAAGCGGCAGCCAGTGTAGCGAAAAAGTCCCCAAAGCGATCAAAGTCACCATTCGCTGAGTCAGCCAAGTCCCGCAGCGAGAGCAACAAAACTTCATCGTTTTCCCACGGATCGAGCGAAAGCATGACCATAGGGAGGCGGTTAATCGGAAGGTCTAAGGCGGAAGCTAGGCTGTAGACACCCGGCGCGCCGAGAGCCCAAGAGTGTGCAGCGTGCAAGTACTCAAGCTCGCGGCTCGCATCGGCCGGCGCTACTGGCAAATCAAGGCGCCACGCCACAAGCGTGATGGAGATATATGGCCCAGTCATGTCATCTAGCATCGCGGCATTCTGGCGGACGAATTCGAAAGCCTGCTTTTCCAGTCGGGTGCCATCACCGCATAACAAAAGCGCATATGGTCCGTGACCGTACTGCCCGCGCTGTTGCGACCAGTAATCCAAAACGTGGCTGAGATTAGCCGTGCGTATCGTCATGCCCGAATTCACTCTCCGAAATTAGCGGCTCTATAGAGTATTGCGGGGCCGTCGTTAGTGCAGCAGCGACCTCATCGCAGTATTCCTTCCAATTCGCGTCTGTGAAGATCATCCCCATAAAGGAGCGGGCAAATCGAAGCGCCGGAATGACGTTCTTGGTATCTCCTCGAAAAAAATCCGCAGCTTCAACATTGATATCGATAGCACAAGAAGACGATAGGGGGGGCAATTGGCGCTCCCATTCGTGCAATAACACCGGGTGGACGAGCATAGGACCCCCGTCACCGGCGCTACGAAACAGGACAAGGCCCCAGTCTTCGCCCATCAACATTGCGTGGTTTTGAATAGGCCCTCGACTTGTTTCGAGTAACATTGTGCCTAATATTAGCCCTTGTCTCTGTCCCATGGTGTAGAGGAGAACCTCACGCCCTCCGGTCCATTTTTGTAACTCGCTCAGGACATGTTCTGTCTCAGATTTGTGCGACTTTCGCCCATCGTAGGAAGCACTGGGCACCACGCCTTGTTCAGTAACGCAGATTGTTGCTTGTCTTTGTGGGTCTACTGCCTTCAAGAGGGCGGGGGTATCTTCGATAGATACGACTGTCTGCACCGGGACACGCGAATCAGGTCTATAAAAGAGCAGCCTTGCATGGCCCGCTGGAATCTTGTAATCACCCGTTGGAAGCGGCACGTCATAGACGTTTCGGTCCACCATAATGAAGTCGATGTCGGGACATCGGACGTTATCTATTTCAGCCGGGTGGAGGTTCTTTGTGCTGAAAAGCGCGGGTTGGATAGCGATCTCAAATGCTCCTGCAGGCAACAGTTCTACCTCATCAGCTACGACTGAAAATGTGGTCAAAATACGCCTTAGGCCTGCTTCAAGCTCGCCTGCAAACGGCACGTCAAAGAACTCTAAGTCGAAGTCTTTGTCAAGTTTCCGCGGCACAAGCCGAACGTTTCTCCCGTCTTGTATATGACTGCCGGCCCAACGGATACGTTTATCCGGGTCAAGGCGCGACAGCCCATCGAGGATCAGCTCAAGTCGTCCCTCCGGCGAGTTACGAGGATTCTCCAGGTAGGCGGATAGCGAGTCCACATGGTGGAGTCCGAGGTGAGTCCAATCTTGAAGGATGGACGTCTGCAATGCCCTACAGACTATTGCTCTCGCAGCGCGAACACGGGCAAGCGGGGGAAAATCATTCCGCGGCAGTATTCCTTCCAGCATGCCGTACGCGTACGTATAAAACGCTGGAAGGCTGCTAACGGCGGCCTCCAGCTTTTCACCCTCAAGATCCGCTAGCCCACAGTATGTCGCAGCAGCTTCCTGGGGAAGTCGACTGGCTGTAAACAGGGCGTCACTGCACTGCTGCATCGAGTCGTGTGCTTCCGAGGAAAATGGATTGTCGAGGTAAGACTCCAAGGCCTGCTGGACATAGCCAAACGAAGTACTCGCCGCCACTATGTGATGCGTTGTTTCATGGTTGATGACTCCAGCCAACGCGACACTGTCTTCGACGATGTCGAGGCTGACAAATGCCGTTCCCCGTAGGCTGTACCAACCCAATGTGTGTTCGCTGCGCACGCGACCTCCAAATGACGTGACCTACCCCAGTCCTTATCCCACTATTGGGTGAAGCGTACAGTCTTGGAGCGCCGATTCCGGGCAACGAGGAGAAACGCTGATAAGAGTGGGCGTAAGGGAGGTCGGCACCAGGGATGGCAGAACTTGGATCGGGAGAGTGTCATCCCGTCGCCTCAGGTGGGGAACCTTCGTAATGACGGGCAAGGACGGCTTTCGGAACTCCGCTGCCAGCGAGCTGGACCAGCTCGGCCACCCGTTCGGGTGAGGGGCGTGTCCACCAAGGTTGGGTCCAGGAGGAAGGCATGGCCTCGATGCTAGCGGACCATCAGTAGGGAGACCGTCTACCAGTATCAGGCTGCTTTGCCACCGG
Organism: Arthrobacter sp. GQ119; assembly: GCF_059759125.1. NCBI lineage: Bacteria > Bacillati > Actinomycetota > Actinomycetes > Micrococcales > Micrococcaceae > Arthrobacter > Arthrobacter sp. GQ119. The sequence continues at coordinate 26,456 of NZ_JCAXEA010000036.1, forward strand.
CTCCGCCGCGTCTGACAGGAGCAGGCCGGCGGAACTTGGAAGACGTCCGCCCGGACCGGGAACGGGCGCTGGGCATCTGGCTCCATCGCCGCCGGCCAGGAAGTAGCGCATGGAACCCTCTCCCCGTCTACGCTGAAGCCCTCGGCGTCATACCGAGCTGGCACCAACCATCGACAAAACAGGCCGATGACGAAGCACGCTGGAAGCAGCGCCTAGTTGAGCTCTGTGAGTACAGGGCAGCCGGCAACAATTTGCCCCGGCACAACAAAACCCAAGACCAGAAAGAGCGCGTCCTGGGCGTGTGGCTGCACGTCCAACGCATCAACGACCGTGCCGGGAAGCTGGATCCGGCGAAAAGGACCCAGCTGGATGCTGTGATCCCAGGATGGCGTCAGGGAAGGCGGAAAGCAGCAAGAGGTGATCTTGTCGCCACTCAAAACAAGGCAGACACCTCAGCGTCTTTTTACTGAGGCACGCTGAAGTAGCTTTTTGGGTCGTCTGCGCCCAGGAGGTCGTGATGGAACACGATGGCGCCCACCGGCCGCGTGTCCACAAACAAGACAGCAACTGTCCGGGAGTGCACCACGGTATAGCGGGTGCACTCCTCCACCCAGGAGTGGATTCCGGTGTACTCCTCGACGAACAAGCCGTCACCGAGCAGGCCCCGCGCTTCCAGCAGGTCGTAGACAACATTCCAGCAGAAATCCATCAGCTCATGGATCGCCGCCTCCACCGTTGGTGCCGTCATAGAACCATGGTGCTCCCGGGCACTGACAGGAAGGCGCAGGTGCCCTGGCGTGTCTTCTCAGCAGGTGGTTACGTTTGAAATGCAGCCTTGAGATGTGGGAACGCATGACCCGTCACATAGAGTGGGCCCCGCAAAACCGTCTCAAGATTGACGCAGGATACCTCTCATTCTCGATCTCTCCAGCTACTCTGAAGAATCCGAGGAACTGGGGGCCAGGTGTTTTGCAGGAGCATGCTCATCGAAGAGGTTGCTGCCATGCTTCACGGAAAACGCGAATTCGTCTGCGTCGATCTTGAAACGACCGGGGTCAGCACCCGTCACAGCCGGGTCATTGAGATCGGCGCTGTCCGGTTCAACAGCAGCGGAAAACTGACCCGCGAGTTCTCCAGCCTCGCCTTCCCGGGGCACGGCTATCTTCATGGTGCGGAGTTCATTCATGGAATAAGTCAGCGTGAGGTGGAATCGGCAGCACCCATCGGCGCGGTCCTCCATCAGCTGATGGATTTCGTTGGCGACCGGGTTGTCGTGGCACACAATCTCCCGTTTGAGAACAGGTTCCTTGGGTCCGAGCTTGAACGGGCGCTGATGGTACCCGGTGACAACATTGGTTTCTGTACCTATTCCGCTGCACGCAGGTTCGTCAGCACCGGAACGAATCACAAGCTGGCCACACTCGCCGAACACTTCGGCATCAGAGAGAGCTCATCCCACCGTGCCCTGCCGGATGCCAGGGTCGGTGCGCACCTCGCATTCAGGCTCCTGCAGCTGGTCGCTTCGGGTGCCCCCACACTCCGGCCATCATCGTCGAAAAAGAACACGACCGCCAGCGCCTCCGTGCCGACAAGGCTCGCTGCGGTCCGGCAGGGTTATCGTCCGAGATGGAAGCCGAGCGATGAGCAGGATGCCATCTTGGAGGCGTTCTTCGGTGAAGGCGACATCAAGATTCTTGCTGGCGCGGGAACGGGTAAGACCACGACTCTGCAGTTGCTCGCCAACTCCACGAAATCAAAGATCATCTACCTCACGTTTAATAAGGCAAACTCGGTTGAAGCCCAAGGAAAATTCACCAAGAACGTGTCTGCTAAGACGATCCACGCTTTCGCCCACGCGGACCTCGTCGGCCACGGCAAGGCAGTCTGGCTCACTCGACTGCGCCTAGGTATTGAACCCATCCAAGCTACCGCTGTCCGTCTCGGCGTGCTGGAGCCCGGATTCATCGAAGCTTTCAGCAGCCCGGAAGTTGCCCGCCAGTTATCGCCCTACGAAGTCACCAAGATGGCCGTCGACACTGTTATCAGGTTCTGCCACAGCCCCAACCGGAAACTCCTCCCCCGCCACGTCAGCACCGGTAAGTCAGCCGCCAGCCTTCGTCCCGCCCTGGCTCCCCTGGTCCTGCTGATGGCCGAAGAGCACTGGGCCAACATCCTGGACGACGGCGTCAGCGATATGCCCATCCTGCACGACCACTATCTGAAGAGGTGGCTGCTGAGCGATCCGCTCCTGGGAGCCAAAGGTGGGATCCTCTTTGTTGATGAAGCCCAGGACCTGAGCCCTGCTGTAGCGGCAATTATCCAGGCGCAGCGGCATCTGAAGAAGGTCTTCGTGGGGGACCCGAATCAGTCCATCTACGGTTTTGCCGGCGGCAAGGACGCGTTGGCTACCATCCTGGCTACGCACACTCTGCCTCTGACCACCTCATGGCGGTTCGGTGAGGGCGCTGCAGTAATCGCCAACGGCTGGCTACGTGCCTTGAACGCCCGCCACTTGGTCAGATCAAGTCCCATCCAGAGCACAACCATCGGTGCCTGCGAATTGCCTGACGCCGTGCTCACCCGTACAAACGCCATGGCTGTATGGGAACTCATGGAGCTACAGAGGCAAGGCAGCCGGGCAACGCTTCGATGCGATCTGGCCGCCACACTAGCCCTTTTGGAGGGCGCCGACGACCTAATGAAAGGGCGGCGTCCAAGCCACGGAACGCTGAGGCGGTTCAGTTCCTGGGACGATGTCCTCAAGCATGTCCGTCACGATTCCAGCGCGCACGAGCTGGTGACGTGGACAAAGCTGATCGAGGGGTTCGGGATCCCTGCGCTCAAGGCTGCCGTCATCTCGGCAACGGCTGCTTCTGACGGCGCCGTTGTGGTTTCCACTGGACATAAAGCCAAGGGACTCGAATGGGACAACGTCCGCATCGCAGACGACTTCGGCGACAAGCTCGTACGAGTCACCTTGGGTGGCGACAAAGACCAACTGTCTGAGGAGATGCGGCTGGCGTACGTCGCTGTGACACGTGCGCGTAAACACCTGGACCCAGGCCCGCTGGCCGACTTCGTCCGTTAAGACGGTGGACTGCTCCTCTCCCCCAAGGTCCGACGCTCAAGGGCCGGCCCTTGAGCGTCGGTCAGCAGAAGTTCGCGGCCTGTTGAAATCCCATCGGCGCATCGAATACCTCAAATTGAACATTGGTGGTCACAAACTATTAGCTGGGGGTGAGTAGACGAAATCGCGTTTACCTGCGGAAATGCCCGAAATTGCCCCGTTTTGAACCCATGTAAAATTCCAGATTTTCTCACCAGTGATTGTCAACTTAGGAGGTGGGTCCTTC
>NZ_JCAXEA010000037.1:0-26483 GCF_059759125.1 Arthrobacter sp. GQ119
TTCGAATATTTCTCGAAACAATTTACAATCGAATTTGTAATTTACTTTGTTTCGCATTTCTTCGCTGCGATGTTTCCAGCTTATTTCATTCATATTCACTTTGCAAATCCGGGTTGTTTTCCCGAAATTCACTTCGTAAACCGAATCCGCCCAGCACTATTGGAAGCTCTTCTTCATTTTGTGCTTCGCACATGAGGAATTGCTTCTCAGTGAAGGGGGTTTGTCACCACTCAGCGGCAGCGACTCAGAAGACATTACACGCTCCCCCGCGGCCGTGCAAATCGGCCTCGGAGGAGCGTGCAACGAACGCTTCCTGGTGCTAGATGCCCGATACCTGCACGGTGGCCAGGTGCTTTTTGCCCCTGCGCAACAGCAGGTACTTTCCGTGCAGCAGTTCGGATGCAGGAATCACAGCATCCGGATCCGACACTTTGGCGTTGTTCACGTAGGCACCGCCCTCGCCGACAACCCTTCGTGCAGCGGATTTGCTCTCCGACAATCCGGAGGCGACGAGCAGCTCGATGATGCCAAGGCCTGCTCCGTCCACTGAGGCGGACGGCAGCTCGGCCGTTGCGGCGGCCAGGGTCTGCTCGTCCAGCAAGGAGAGATCACCGTTGCCGAACACCGCGGCCGATGCTGCGATCACCTTCTCGGTGGCCTCAATGCCATGGACCAGGGATGTGACTTCGTAGGCAAGCTTCCGCTGGCCTTCACGCGCGAACGGACGTTCGGCTATGGACACGGCCAGCGCCTCGATCTCGGCCCGGGTCAGGAAAGTGAACACCTTCAGCCGGTTGACAACATCGGCATCGGCGGTGTTCAGCCAGAACTGGTAGAAGGTGTACGGGCTGACCATGGCGGAGTCCAGCCAGATGGCGTTGCCTTCGCTCTTGCCGAACTTGGTGCCGTCGGCGTTGGTGATGAGCGGGGTGCCGAGTGCGTGTACGGTTTTTCCCTCCACCTTGCGGATGAGCTCCGTGCCGCTGGTGAGGTTGCCCCATTGGTCCGACCCGCCGGTCTGCAGCATGCAGCCGTAGTCGCGGTACAGGTGGAGGTAGTCCATGCCCTGCAGGATCTGGTAGCTGAACTCCGTGTAGCTGATGCCCTCCTCGGAACTCAGGCGTGAGGCAACAGCGTCCTTGCGCAGCATGGTGCCCACCCGGTAGTGCTTCCCGATCTCGCGCAGGAAGTCGATGGCGCTCAGGGGCGCCGTCCAGTCCAGGTTGTTGACCATGTGCGCGGCATTGGGGCCCTCAAAGCTGAGGAACCTGCGGACCTGAGCCTGCAGGTAGCCCACCCACTCGGAAACTGTGTCCTTCGTGTTCAGGGTGCGTTCCGCCGTCGGACGCGGATCACCGATGAGACCGGTGGAGCCGCCCACGAGGCCCAGTGGTTTGTGGCCGGCCAGCTGCAGGCGCCTCATGAGGAGGAGCTGGACCAGGTTTCCCAGATGCAGGCTGGGGGCCGTGGGGTCGAACCCGCAGTAATACGTGACCGGATCCCCGGCGAGCAGCTTCTCCAGTTCCACCTCATCAGTGGAAACGTGGACGAGGCCGCGCCATTTGAGCTCCTGCCAGATGTTGGCGAAGCTGGGATCGTTCTGCTGGGATTCGAGGTCGTTTAGTTGTGGCACGCCTTCTAAGTTAGCAGGATCAGCGGCCCGGGGCGCTGGTTGCCAGGTGCCCCGGGCCGATCCCTGCGGGCTTAGCGTTCGATGCCGGCGGGAATCCCCGCAGCCGCGATGAGCCGCAGCCGCTGTGTGGGCCGGGTCATGGCCACATAGAGGTCCCCGACCCGGCCGTGTTCGTGATTCAGCATCATGGACGGTTCAAGGACAACGACGCCGTCGAATTCGAGCCCCTTGGCCTCCCTCGGGCTGATCACCACAACATCCTGTTCGTAGCTCCCGGCACCTGTGCCGAGGCGGTGGCCGTAGATGGCGCGCAACGCTGAGGTCGCCTCCTGCAGAAGGTCACCGTCGGCAATCACCGCGAGCAGGCCGCCGTCGATCGCGTCAAGTTCCTCAGGCAGCACCTCAACGAGCCGGCTGACCAGGTTGCCCGGTTCCACGCGGTCGATGATCGGCGACCACCGGCCCTCCCGGACCGCCTTCGGTGCGGACACGACGAGCCCGGCGGCGTTGGCCATCCGCGCAGCCGACTCGGCGATCTGCGACGGGGTCCGGTAGTTCACGGTGAGCTCTTCGAGCTGCCAACGGTCGCCGAACAAGGGTGCGAGGGCACCCTGCCATGACTTGGCTCCGGCGACGGAGCTGGTCTGGGCGATGTCGCCCACGATGGTGAAGGACTTCAGCGGGCAGCGCCGGACGAGGAGGCGCCACTGCATGGGCGAGAGTTCCTGCGCCTCGTCCACCACAATGTGGCCGAATGCCCAGGTGCGGTCACTCGTGGCCCGCTCGGCCGCGGTCAGCCGCGCCTCACGCTCCTGGTTTTGCTCAACGAGTTCCTCGGCGGACATCAGGGCATCGATGCCGGCCGTCTCCATGTTGACGAGCGTCTGCCGGGCGTTGGCCAGGTCGCGGGCACGGTCGTGCTCCTGCTGGGCAAGTCCGCGGCCCGCAGCGGGGTCGAGCTCGCCGAGGAGTTCGGCTGCCTCGTCGAGGAGGGGCACGTCTGCCTCGGTCCAAGGCGCGTCAGGGGCGCGGAGCAGGAGCTCACGTTCCCGCGGGGTGAGCTTTGGCGTGCAGGCTTCCAGCAGGGCGGGCTTGCTCAGCAGTTCACCGACCAGCTTTTCGGGTGTCATGGGCATCCAGCAGAGGTTCAGCGCAATGCGGACATCCCTGGCGGAGCGGACATCCTCGGCAAGATAGGACCGGTCTGCATTATTGCCAAGGTTGCCCGCTTCCACGAGTTCCGTGATCTGCTCCGTCAGTTCCCGCAAAAGGATCTTGACGAACGTGACACGTGCTTCGTTGTGAGGCTTGCCCGTGGAGCGTGCCCGCTCGCGGGCGCGGCGGACCTGCCGCGGGGTGAGGACCAGCTTTCGCCCGTCCACTTCGAGGATGCGGTTTTCGGCCGGGATGCGCTGCCGGTTGGCCACGGCGTTGGCAATGACGTCCGCCATGTCCAGCCGCCCCTTGATGGCGGCAACATCCGCCTCCGGCTCGGGGACGGCGTTGATGCCCGGCATGAGCCGGCCGACGCTGGCCATAACGACGCCGGTCTCGCCAAGCGACGGCAGCACCCGTTCGATGTACTTCATGAAGGACGACGACGGCCCTACGAGGAGGACGCCGGCTGTCTTGAGCCTGTCCCGGTGCGTATAGAGCAGGTAGGCCGCACGGTGCAGCGCGACCGCCGTCTTACCTGTTCCGGGTCCACCCTGGACCACGAGGGCACCGGAGATGGAGGAGCGGATGATGCGGTCCTGTTCGGACTGGATGGTGCCGACAATGTCCGACATCCGGCCGGTCCGCTTGGAGTTCAGGGCGGCGAGCAGGGCGCCTTCGCCCTGCAGTGAATCATTGTCCGCCAGCATGTCCGCGTCCAGGACGTCGTCTTCGATGGCCTTGACCTCGCGCCCCTGGAGGATCAGGTGCCTGCGCCGGCGCACGCCCTGGCGGTCGAAGGCCGTGGCCTGATAGAAGTGCCCTGCTTCGGGCGCACGCCAGTCCACCATGAGCCGCTGCAGGTCCTCGGTGGTCAGGCCGATGCGGCCGATGTACTGCGCCTCGCCGGAGTCGAGGTCCAGCCGGCCAAACACCAGGCGGTCGTCGACGGCGTCGAGCTGGGCCAGGCGGTCCTCGTAGAGGGCCGCGAAGGCGTCGCGCTCGGAAACGTTCTGCATGGTGCCCACGGCGCCGGCGCGGCGCACCTGCGCAAGCTGGGCGCGTTTTTCCTCGCGCAATTCATCAAGCCGTGCATACAGACCGGCTACATAGTCCCGTTCGTGGGCCAAATCGGCGTCGAGCATTAACGTTCCCCTATCGCAAAAGACAGACCGTCCATTCTACAACCATTTCGGTATCCATGGCGCCTGTTGAGCTGCATACAGCAGGTTATCTGAGGGCGCCCCGCTACGCGGTCACAGACGCAGCAGTGAGCGCACGCGGTGCCCGGCAAGGGCGGCGCGGCCGCGCAGCTCGCCGAGTTCCATGACGACGCCCACTCCGGAGACGTGGACGCCGCAGCGCTCGAAGAGCCGGACTGCTGCACTCAGTGTTCCGCCGGTGGCAAGGACATCGTCCAGGATCAGCACTCGGCTGCCGGCTGGCAGGTCCGTTGTGTGAAGCTCCAAAGTGGACGATCCGTATTCCAGGGCGTAGTCCTCGGAGTACACTTCGCGGGGCAGCTTGCCCGCCTTCCGCACGGTGATGACCCCGGTGCCCGTGGCGTAGGCGGCAGCGGCGGCGAGCAGGAATCCGCGCGCCTCCACGCCCGCCACGGCGTCGAACTGGCCCTTGAACGGCTCCACCAGGGCATTCACGACCGACCGCAGCGCCGGGCCATTGGCGAAGACCGGAGTCAGGTCCTTGAACATGATCCCCGGCTTCGGATAGTCCGGCACCGTGGCGCAAAGCCCGGTGATCAGCTCGTCGACGGGAACGGATTTCGGGGCCGGTGTCTGCTCGCTGTAATTCACCCGTCCAGCCTACGCGGGGGCGGGGCGCGCCTTCGCCGCCTTGTAGCGGGACACCGTGGGGTCCCCCGTCAGCCAGAAGCGCCACGGATAGTCGTGCGTGCCGCCGTGCCCTGCAACGCCCACCCGCGGACCCGTGCTGACGTGCGCGGCGGGTGCCGGCGGGAGGACCAAAGCGAACGGCGGGCTCAGGGCGTCCCTTCCGCTGTCTTCTGTGGTCAGCCCGAGCGCTGTGGCGAGCCGGGCCGGACCGCTGGCCAGGTCCTTGGCGGCTTTCGATGTGGGCCGCCGCGCGAGGGCCAGTTCCCGGCCCTCAACTATTTCGCCCGCGCGCAGCAGGACGGCGGAGGCGTGGCCGGCAGGCCCGCAGACGATATTGGCGCAGTGGTGCATGCCATACGTGAAATAAACGTAGAGATGGCCGGCCGGACCGAACATGGGGGCGTTCCTGCGGGTGGGGCCGCGGTAGGTATGGGAACCGGGGTCAGGGTGGAGGGAATCCACAGGGCCCATGTAGGCCTCCAGCTCGGTGATGCGGACGGCGACGGCGCCCTGCGCGCTCGTGTAGGTCAGGACGGCCCCAAGGAGCAGCGGGGCGATTTCCCGGGCATCGCCGGACAAGAACTGCCGCAGGGGTCCGCTGGTGGTCATGCTTCCGACTTTACCCACGGGTGCACCCGAGGATGCATCCCGAACTGGCCCGGTTTTGCGGCTCTTTTCGCAGCAGTGGCAGCCGGAGGCCAAAGCCGAGCGATCAAAGCTGGGCTGGTCCGGCACGGCACGCCGGGCGGAACGGCCATGTCCGATTTCCGCTAGCCGCGGCCTCCTGCAGGCTGACAGGATGGAGTCATGGACTTCTGGCAGCGCTACCGTGCCATCGACGCGCGGGATACCCGTTTCGACGGGCAGTTCTACACGGCGGTGCGGACCACGGGCATCTACTGCCGGCCCTCGTGCCCGGCGAGGACGCCCAAGCCGGAGAACGTGACGTTCTATGAAACGTCGGCTGCCGCCCATGAAGCCGGCTACCGTGCCTGCAAGCGCTGCCTGCCTGAGGCAGTGCCGGGAACCCCGGCCTGGAACATCCGCTCGGACGTTGCGGGGCGTGCCATGCGGCTCATCAACGACGGCGTGATCAACCGTGACGGCGTGGAAGGGCTGGCCGCACGCCTGGGATATTCGTCGCGGCAGTTGAATAGGATCCTGAGCCATGAGCTCGGCGCCGGTCCGCTCTCGCTGGCACGGGCCGGCAGGGCTCAGACTGCGCGCACGCTGCTGGTATCCACGTCCATGAAACTCGCCGACATCGCGTTCGCTGCCGGCTTCAGCAGCGTGCGCCAGTTCAACGAGACACTCGGCGAGGTGTTCGCTATGACGCCAACGGCGCTTCGCGCCACAGCGCACCATCATCCGCCGCCGGCGGCCAGCACGGCGCTCACCCTGAACCTGCCCTACCGGAAGCCCTTCGACCCTGGGATCTTCAGCTTCCTTGCCGTCCGCGCCATCCCCGGGATCGAGGTCGGAACGCCGACGTCGTACGGCCGATGCCTGCGGCTTCCGCACGGCGACGCCCGGTTCACCGTGGAGTACGGCGCTGATGCTCCCGGGCAGCCGCTGGTGCTCGCCATCGCTGCCGTGGACCTGCGTGATCTTCCGGCCCTGCTGAGCAGGGTGCGCCGCCTCTTCGACCTTGACGCCGACCCGGTGGCGATCGACGAGGCCCTCGCCGGAGATCCCCGGCTCTCCCGCGCGGTGGCCGCCACGCCGGGCATCCGGATGCCAGGCGCCCTCGATCCGCAGGAACTGCTCATCCGGGCCATGATCGGCCAGCAGATTACAGTGGCCGCGGCACGGACGGCGCTTACGCAGCTCTCCGCCGCGGGCAGTCCCAGCGCTGTACCGGGCGACGGGCTGGACAGGATGTTTCCCACCCCCGAGCAAATCGCAGCAACCGCCAGGGAACTGCTGCGCGGGCCACAACGCAGAATAGACTCACTGGTGGCAGCCGCAGCCTCACTGGCCTCCGATGAGCTGGAACTGGGCTACGGGGATGACCTGCCTGGACTGCGGTCGAAGCTTCTGCCGCTGGCGGGTGTCGGCCCGTGGACCGTGGGATATGTGGCGATGCGGGTCATCGGCGCCCCCGACATCTACCTGGCCAACGACGCCGCAGTCCGCAACGGGATCCGGGCGGTATCAGCCGGCAGGGCGTCCGACGGCAGAGTGTCAGCCGGCAGGGCGTCCGACGGGCTGGGCGCCGCACCTGCCGCTGCCCTGTCCTCCGACTTCTCCGAGGTCAGCCCGTGGCGGTCCTATGCCACCATGCACCTCTGGAGGGCCGCGGCGGCAGCCCCGAAGAGCAGCACGCCAGGCACCAGCACCCCGAAGGCCACCGTCACCGCAACCACCGCCGCAAGGGCACTGACATGAAGGCACAGAACATGAACGTTGAACACACGGGCACGGCCATCACGGCGCAGCTGCTCACCATGCCCACTCCGGACGGCCCCTTTACGATCATCGCCCGGGACGGAGTGGTGCTGGCGTCCGGCTGGACTGCGGATGCCGACGAACTCACCGGCCAGATCCATCCGGAGCTGCTGCCGGTTGCCTTCGAGACCGTGGACGGCCTCGGTGCCATTTCCGCGGCCGTGGAGGCTTTCTATGCCGGCAACCCGGTGCCGGCCATGAGCGTGCCCGTACTCCAGAAGTCGGGTCCCTTCCGGGCCCATGCCTGGGATGTCCTGAGAACTGTCCAACCCGGAGCACCCGTAACCTACACCGAGTATGCGGAGCTGTCCGGCAACGCCAAGGCGGTGCGCGCCGCGGCCAGCGCCTGCGCCTTCAATGCCGCGGCGCTGTTCGTGCCGTGCCACCGCGTGGTCCGCACCGACGGTACGCTGGGTGGTTTCCGGTGGGGGCTGCGGATCAAGGAAAGCCTGCTGGCCCGCGAAAAAGACGCCGAAAAAGACGCCTTGAAGGCGGGCTGACGGCGGCTACTTGGTCTGGGGCGTGCTGGTTTGGGGCACGTTGGTCTGGGGTACGCCGGACGGCCACGGAAGCAGCTCCGGCAGGTCAACATCGTCGGCCGCTGCGGAGGCACGCAGGCTGCCCAGGGACGGTTCACGTCCCGCGAGCCAGGCGGCGATATCCGTGACCATTCCGCTGATGACTGTGGAGCGCCCGCCGGCGCCGATCGTCACCGGAGGCAGGCCCAGCGGCTGGAGCAGGAACCTTTGCCCGTCCGGCACCCGGGCGGACAGAAAGTCGAACAGGTGCCCGCAGAATTGCCTGCTCCAGGTTTCCGGCCCGCGTCCCGTGCCGAGATCAGAGCCATGGATGACGAGTTCGCGCCACAGGGCGAGCCCGCCGTCGAGCACTACTCCCCCGCGGTACGAGATGGGCACCTGCCAGCCGGCCGCATCCAGGGCGTCAAATGCACGCAGGGCACGGTCCAGGGCGGCATCCAGGTCAGCACGGTGCTCGTCCAGGCTGTGGCCGGCGGACATCTCGATGGCTTTGGTGCGGCCTTCGTAGCCGCCGTCGTACAGCTCCACGGACTCCCCGCGGGAGGCATACTCCAGCTGCCGGGCCATTGCATTGGCGATGCCGGCGATGTGCGCCAGGACATGTCCCCGCGTCCAGCCTGGCAGTTCAGAAGGCGCCGGGACGTCACCGGCGGTGAGGCGTGCCGCCTGGGAGGCGACGCCGTCGGCCGCTTTGTGCAGTTCCGTAAGCACCGTGTCAGGTGTGATTGCGCTCATGCCGCCATAGTAGCGGAGCCGTTAAATGCAGCGAGAGGGCACTTCACGGTAGTGTCCGCAAGGAACACTGCCGCGAAGTGCCCTCTCGGCGAGCAAACTACCCTGCGTACTCGCGTACGCCGGCAAGCTCCGCTTCCAGCGCAGCCAGCTGGCGTTCGACGGCGGCCGGCGCGGTGCCGCCCTGGGAGTTGCGGCTGTTGAGCGAACCCTCGGTGCTGAGGACCGTGCGGACCTCGGGCGTCAGGTGCGCGGAAATGGCAGCGTACTCCTCATCCGTCAGGTCCCAGAGCTCGACGTCGCGGCTTTCGGCCTGTTTCACAGCGGCACCCGAGAGTTCGTGCGCCTCACGGAACGGAACGCCCTGGCGGACGAGCCATTCGGCGATGTCCGTGGCCAGCGCGAAGCCCTGCGGCGCCAGCGATTCCATCCGCTCGGTGTTGAACTTCAGGGTGGCGATCATGCCCGAGACCGCCGGGAGCAGGAGCTCCAGGGTGTCCGCGGCGTCGAACACCGGTTCCTTGTCCTCCTGCAGGTCGCGGTTGTACGCCAGCGGCAGGCCCTTCAGGGTGGCAAGCAGACCGGTCAGGTTGCCGATCAGTCGTCCGGCCTTGCCGCGGGCAAGTTCCGCCACGTCCGGGTTCTTCTTCTGCGGCATGATGGACGATCCGGTGGAGTAGGAGTCGTGCAGCGTGACGAAGGAGAACTCCTTCGTGGCCCACAGGATGACTTCCTCCGACACACGGGACAGGTCCACACCGATCATGGAGCATACCCAGGCGAACTCGGCGAAGACGTCGCGGGAGGCGGTGCCGTCGATCGAGTTGTGGACTGCCGAGAAGAACCCGAGGTCGGCCGCGACGGCCTCCGGGTCCAGGCCCAGCGAGGACCCGGCGAGGGCGCCGGAACCGTAAGGCGAGACGCCGGCGCGCTTGTCCCAGTCCTGCAGCCGCTGCACATCGCGCAGCAGCGCCCAGGCGTGGGCCAGCAGGTGATGGCTCAGCAGTACGGGCTGGGCGTGCTGCAGGTGGGTGCGGCCCGGCATGGCCACGCCGGAGTGGGCCTTGGCCTGCTCCACGAGCGCGTCGATGGTGGCCAGCACTCCGCGGGCGATGATCCGGGCGTGGTCGCGCAGGAACATCCGGCCGAGCGTGGCCACCTGGTCGTTGCGCGAACGTCCGGCGCGGAGCTTGCCGCCCAGCTGCGTGCCGGCGCGTTCGATCAGTCCGCGTTCCAGCGATCCGTGCACGTCCTCGTCGGATTCCGCCGGCAGGTAGGCACCGGAGGCAACGTCCTCGTCCAGCTGCTTGAGGGCCGACAGCATGCCCTCGAGCTCGGCGTCGTCCAGCAGCCCGGCCTTGTGCAGCACGCGGGCGTGGGCGGTGGAGCCGGCGATGTCGTAGCGGGCCAGCCGCCAGTCAAAGTGCGTGGACTTGCTCAGCGCCGCCAGGGCGTCCGCGGGGCCGCCGGCGAACCGGCCGCCCCACAGTGCTCCCTCGTTTGTCCCCGAACGCGCCCCAACCTCGCTGCGCTCGGCAGGGGTCCCCTGCGTCCGTGGGCCCATCCCGGTCACTTCCCCGCGACGCGGATGTCGCGGCCGGAGGCAACCTTGGCGGACATGCCCCACAGCTCGATGAAGCCGCGCGCCATCGACTGGTCGAAAGTGTCGCCGGTGTCGTAGGTGGCGAGGTCGAAGTCGTACAGCGAGGTCTCGGAGCGGCGTCCGTTGACGATCGCCTGGCCGCCGTGCAGCACCATGCGGATGTCGCCGGAGACATACTTCTGGGTGTCTTCGATGAAAGCGTCCAGGGAGCGCTTAAGCGGGGAGAACCACTGGCCGTCGTAGACCAGTTCGGCCCAGCGCTGGCCAACGGTGGCCTTGAAGCGGGCCTGCTCGCGCTCGATGGTGATGTCCTCAAGGTGCTTGTGCGCGGTGATCAGCGCCATCGCGCCCGGAGCTTCGTAGATTTCGCGGGACTTGATGCCCACGAGGCGGTCCTCGACGACGTCGATGCGGCCCACGCCCTGGGCGCCGGCGCGGCGGTTGAGTTCCTTGATGGCCTGCAGCGGGGTGACCCTGGCGCCGTCGATGGCTACCGGAATGCCGGCTTCGAAGGAGATGGTGACTTCATCAGGTGCCGGCGGGAACTCCGGAGTGGCGGTGTAGTCATAGATGTCCTTGGTGGGGGCGTTCCAGATGTCCTCGAGGTAACCGGTCTCGACGGCCCGTCCCCAGACGTTCTGGTCGATCGAGTACGGGTTCTTCTTGGTGGTCTCGATCGGCAGTCCCTTTTCCTCGGCGAAGGCGATGGCCTTGTCGCGGGTCAGGGCGAGGTCGCGGACCGGAGCGATGCACTTCAGGTCCGGGCCGAGGGTCTGGATGCCCACTTCGAAGCGGACCTGGTCGTTGCCCTTGCCGGTGCAGCCGTGGGCCACGGTGGTGGCGCCGAATTCGCGGGCGGCCTTGACGAGGTGCTTGACGATCACCGGGCGGGAAATGGCGGACACCAGGGGGTAGTGGCCCTGGTAGAGCGCGTTGGCCTTCAGGGTGGGCATGGCGTATTCGTTGGCGAATTCGTCGCTTGCGTCGGCCACGTAGGCCTCCACGGCGCCGCAGCCCAGGGCGCGCTGGCGGATGGTCTCCAGGGATTCGCCGCCCTGTCCGACGTCGACCGCCACGGCGATGACCTCGGCGCCGGTGGCTTCACCGATCCAGCCGATGGCTACGGAAGTATCGAGGCCACCGGAGTAGGCCAGAACAATACGTTCAGTCACGTCAAATGCTCCTTAGTTGGTTGGTTGAACTGTTTGTCTGGTGAAAAGCCTGTCACACCGCTGTGCCAAGCCAAATTTTTGAAAGGTACTGTCCCGGCTTACTGGCCGGCTTCCTCCGCGAGCTGCAAGAACCGTGCGGCGAGTTCCGGCCCGCCCTGCGGATCGCGGGCCACCAGCAGCACGGTGTCGTCTCCCGCGATGGTGCCGAGGACGGACGGCATGACCGAATGGTCTATCGCGAGGGCCAGGAAGTTCGCCGCCCCGGGGGGTGTGCGGAGCACGGCGATGTTGGCGGACGCCTCGGCAGTGACCAGGAGTTCGCCGCACAGCCGGGCGAGCCGCGCGTCGAGGATTTCCTGGCTGACCCCGCTCTTCGCTGCCCGTTCGCCGCCCTCGCCGGGGACAGCGTAGACCAGCACGCCTTCCTTCCCGCGGACCCGGACAGCCCCGAGCTCCACGAGGTCACGGGACAGTGTGGCCTGGGTGACCTGCACGCCGTCGTCCGCGAGCAGGGCTGCAAGCTCTGCCTGGGACCGCACCGACTCGCCCGTCAGGATCGCGGTGATCCGCGCCTGCCGGGCCGTCTTGGTGGCCGGGCTCGCGCCCGGCGCGGGTGGCTGGACAGACAACTAGGCCTGCCCTGCCACCGGCGGCAGTCCGTCAACAACGGCCAGTCCGGACCGGTGCATGAGCCAGGCCATCAGCGCTTTCTGGGCGTGCAGGCGGTTTTCCGCTTCATCCCAGACAATCGACTGCGGGCCGTCGATGACGGCAGCCGAGATCTCGTAGCCGCGGTACGCGGGGAGGCAATGAAGTACGACGGCGTCTTCCGCCGCCAGTGCCATGGCGCCCTCGTCGACGGAGTACTCGCGGAACAGCTGGAGCCTGGCCTCCTTTTCGGCCTCCTGCCCCATCGAAACCCACGTGTCGGTGGCGACGACGTCGGCGCCCTTAAGCGCTTCCGCGGCGTCCGTGGTGACGAGCACAGAGCCGCCCGTCTCTGCTGCCCGCTCTTCCGCTGCCGCGACAATGTCCGCCGCCGGCAGGTAGCCGTCAGGACCGGCGATGCGCACGTGCATCCCCGCGGTGACGCCGGCCAGCAGGTAGGAGTTGGCCATGTTGTTGGCCGCGTCTCCCAGGTAGGCCATGGTGAGCCCCTTGAGTTCGCCCTTGTGTTCCTTGACGGCCAGCAGGTCAGCCAGCAGCTGGCAGGGGTGGTAGTCATCGCACAGCGCATTGATGACCGGGACCTTGGAGTTCTCCGCCATGGCGACGAGGCCCGAGTGGGCGCCCGTGCGCCACACGATGGTGGAGACCATGCGCTCCAGTACCTTGGCCGTGTCCTCCACGGATTCCTTGTGGCCGATCTGTGCCTCACCCGGGTTGATGATCAGGGCGTTGCCGCCCATGTCCGCCACGCCGGCGGCGAACGAGACCCGGGTACGGGTGGACGTCTTGTCGAAGATGACGGCAACCGTCTTACGGCCGCTGCCTTCCCCTGCGAATGGCTGGACGCTGTAGGGCTCCGCCTTCATGCGGACGGCCAGCTCGAGGACCTCAGCCTGCTCGGCCGGGCTGAGGTCGGTGTCCTTGAGGAAGTGGCGGGTGATGGCTTTGGGAGTAGCTTCTGAAGTCACTGTGCGTCCTTTGCGGTTTGCAGGATGACGGGAAGGGCGGCCAGGAAACGGTCCGCCTGCTCCTCCGTAAGGATCAGGGGAGGGGCGAGCCTGATGGTGCGCGGGCCCGGGCTGTTGATGATGAACCCGGCGTCGAGGCCGGCGGTCACTGCCGCGGGTGCCACGTCCGCATCCAGGTCGAAGCCGATCAGCAGCCCCTCCCCGCGGACCTCCGTGACACCGTCGACGGCGGCCAGGGCGGTCCGGATGTGCTCCCCCACCGCCCGGACGTTGCCCAGCACCTGCTGGCTTTCAATGGCGTGCAGGGTGGCCAAGGCCGCAGCCGTGGCCACGGGGTTTCCGCCAAACGTGGTGCCGTGCTGGCCGGCGGACAGGAGCGACGACGTTTCCTCGCCGAAGGTGAGGAGCGCTCCGATGGGGAAGCCGCCGCCGAGTCCCTTGGCCAGGGTGACGGCGTCGGGAACAATTCCGGCATCCTCGCTCGCGAGCCACTTTCCGGTGCGGCCGATGCCTGTCTGGACCTCGTCCAGGATCAGCAGGGCACCTGCCTGTGACGTGAACTCGCGTGCGGCTTTCAGGTACCCGGCCGGCAGGGGCCGGACTCCGGCCTCGCCCTGGATGGGTTCCAGGAAGACCGCGGCCACGGTGTCGTCCACGGCGTCGCGGAGCGCTTCGATATCGTCGAATGGGATGTGCTCCACACCGCCGGGCATCGGCTCGAAGGGTGCCCTGTAGGCTTCCTTCGCCGTCAGGGCCAGCGCGCCCATGGTCCGGCCGTGGAAGGCGCCCTCGAGCGCGATGATCCGGGTCCTGGGCCTGCCGCCGGAGCCGGCGGAATTCCGGCGTGCCAGCTTGAACGCGGCCTCGTTAGCCTCGGTTCCGGAATTGGTGAAGAACACCTTCGAGCCGGCCGGCGCCTTGCTCAGCGCGAGGAGCTTCTCGGCCAGGGCGATCTGCGTGGGGCTGGTGAAAAAGTTGGAGACATGCCCCAGCGTGGCCAGCTGGCTGGCGATCACCGAGGTCACGAACGGATGGGCGTGCCCCAGGGCGTTGACAGCGATGCCGCCGAGCAGGTCCAGGTACTCTTTGCCGTCAGCATCCCAGACGAGGCAGCCTGCCCCGCGGACGAGGACGCGCTGCGGGGTGCCGAACACTCCCATCAGCGAGGACGAGTAGCGGGCCAGCCAGTCGGCCCCGCTGGAATGTCCGGCTATGGCGTCAGCGGGCGTTTCCGCGAGTTCAGCTTCTGTGGGGTTCATGCGTTCGTCTCCTCGTCCGGGACCACCTGCGTGCCGATCCCCGCCGTCGTAAATGTCTCCAGCAGCATGGAGTGCGCGAGGCGCCCGTCCACGATGTGCGCCCGTTCCACGCCGCCCTCGACGGCCTTCAGGCAGGCCTCCATCTTGGGGATCATGCCGGATTCCAGCGAGGGCAGCAGGTCGCGGAGTTCGGACGCCGTCAGGGACGAAATCAGCGACGAGCGGTCCGGCCAGTTCGCGAAGAGGCCCTCGACATCGGTCAGGATGACCAGTTTGGAGGCGCCAAGGGCTTCGGCCAGCGCGGCTGCCGCGGTGTCCGCGTTGACGTTCAGGACCTGCCCGGTGGTCTGGCCGCGCTGTCCTCCGTCTGCCGTGCCGTCCCGGGTAATTTCCGGGGCAACCGTTGAGATCACCGGGATGCGGCCCGCGGCCAGGATGTCCACGATGCCTTCGGGGTTGACCCCCACCACTTCGCCCACCAAGCCAAGGTCCACCTCTTCGCCGTCCACCACGGTTCCCGTGCGGACCGCGCGCAGCAGGCCGCCGTCTTCACCGGACATGCCCACCGCGTATGGCCCGTGGGAGTTGATGAGGCCCACGAGTTCGCGGCCCACCTGGCCGGTGAGGACCATGCGCACCACATCCATCGCTTCGGGGGTGGTCACGCGCAGCCCTCCCTTGAACTCGGACTCGATGCCCAGCCGGCTGAGCATGGCGTTGATCTGCGGGCCGCCGCCGTGCACCACGACAGGGTGGATGCCCACGTGGTGCAGGAAGACGACGTCTTCGGCGAAGGCGCGGCGCAGTTCATCGTTGACCATGGCGTTGCCGCCGTATTTGATCACCATGGTGGTTCCGGCGAAGCGCTGGATCCAGGGCAGTGCTTCGATCAGCGTGCCGGCCTTGCCTTGGGCGTCACGCATGGACGTGGTCTCGCGGGTCTTGGTGTTCATGCTGCCGTTTCTCCAGGAGGGCTGGTGGATCTAGCTTGAGTACGCGCTGTTCTCGTGCACGTAGTCGTGGGTGAGGTCATTGGTCCAGATGGTGGCTTCGGCGCTGCCGGCCTGCAGGTCGATCTCCACGTGCACTTCGCGCGGATCGAGGTCCACCAGCTTGCGGTCCTGGCCGATGCTGCCGTTCTGGCAGATCTGGATGCCGTTCATGGAGACGTTCAGGGCGTCTGGATCAAAGACGGCGTCCGTGGTTCCGACGGCGGACAGGACACGGCCCCAGTTCGGGTCCTTGCCGAAGATGGCCGCCTTGAAGAGATTGGACCGGGCCACGGCCCGGCTGACGGTTTCGGCATCGCGTTCGCTGGCGGCGTTGAACGTCCGGATGGCAATGTCGTGGCTGGCGCCCTCAGCGTCACCGATCAGCTTGCGGGCAAGTTCGGCGCACACCTGGGTGAGCCCCTCGCCGAAGGTCGCGGGGGACGGCACGGCACCGGAGGCCCCCGACGCCAGCAGCACCACGGTGTCGTTGGTGGACATGCAGCCGTCGGAGTCCGCCCGGTCAAAGGTGACGCGGGTGACGTCGCGGAGGACGAGGTCGAGCATTTCGGCCGGGACGTCGGCATCCGTGGTGAGGACGACCAGCATGGTGGCCAGCCCGGGCGCGAGCATGCCGGCGCCCTTGGCGATGCCGCCGATGGTGAACCCGTTGCCTTCCGCGTCCGCTCCGCTGAAGACTGCCTGCTTGGGCACCGTGTCCGTCGTCATAATGGCCGCTGCGGCCTCCGAACCGCCGTCCTCAGTGAGGGCCGCGGCAGCGGCGTCGATCCCTGGGACGATCTTGTCCATGGGCAGCTGCTCGCCGATCAGGCCGGTGGAGCAGACAAAAACGTCGGTGGCGGAAATACCGAGGACCTCGGCCGTTTTCTCGGCCGTGGTGTGCGTGTTCTGGAAGCCCTGCGGCCCGGTGCAGGCGTTGGCTCCGCCCGAGTTCAGGATGACGGCGTCCACGCGGCCGTCAGACACAACTTGGCGCGACCAGTGAACGGGCGCGGCAGCCACACGGTTCGACGTGAAAACGGCTGCCGCCGCCTTGGAGGGGCCGTCGTTGACCACAAGGGCAAGGTCCGGGTTTCCGGAGGCCTTGAGGCCTGCCTTCACGCCGGCGGCGCGGAATCCCTGGGGCACGGTAACGGTCACGGGGCAACTCCCTGCAGGTTGAGGCCGGCGGTTTCCGCCAGGCCGAGGGCAATGTTCATGGACTGCACGGCGCCGCCCGCGGTCCCCTTGGTCAGGTTGTCGATGGCACAGGTGACGATGACACGTCCGGCGTGCGCGTCGAAGGCGAGCTGCATGGCCGCGTGGTTGGACCCCTGCACGGATTTTGTGGAGGGCCACTGGCCTTCCGGAAGCAGGTGAACGAACGGCTCGTCGTCGTACGCCTCGGTCCATGCGCTGCGGAGCTCATCGGCCCCGACGCCGGGCTTGACCCTGGCGGTGGCGGTGGTCAGGATGCCGCGGCTCATGGGCGCCAGCGTGGGAGTGAAGGACACGGTCACGGCCTCTCCCCCGGCGTTGGACAGTCCCTGCTCGATTTCCGGAGTGTGGCGGTGGCCGCCGCCGACTCCATAGGGGCTCATGGATCCCATGACCTCGGCACCGATCAGGTTGACCTTGGCGGCCTTGCCGGCACCCGAGGTGCCGGAGGCGGCGACGATGACGACGTCGTCCCCCTGGAGCAGCCCGGCGGCGAAACCGGGCGTGAGTGCCAGCAGGGCCGACGTCGGGTAGCAGCCGGGGACGGCGATCCGCGTGGCGCCCTTCAGCTTCTCCCGCTGGCCCGGCAGCTCGGGCAGGCCGTAGGGCCAGGTTCCGGCGTGTGCGGAGCCGTAGAACTTCTCCCACGCAGCGGCGTCTTCCAGGCGGTGATCTGCTCCGGCGTCAATCACCACCGTGCCTTCAGGCAGCTGGGCGGCGATCTCCGCGGACGCCCCGTGCGGCAGGGCGAGGAAGACGACGTCGTGCCCGGACAGGTTCTCCACCGTGGTGTCCTCAAGAATGCGGCTGGACAGGCCATGGAGATGCGGCTGCAGTTCGCCTAGTCTGGAACCGGCGTTGCTGTGCGCCGTGATGGCACCGATGGTGACGTCAGGGTGACCGGACAGAAGGCGGAGCACTTCGCCGCCGGCATAACCGCTCGCGCCGGAGACGGCAACAGAAATAGTCATGCCAACGACTATACAGCAAGAGTATGCATAGATCCCGATATTTATGCATCGATCTCCTGCGCTCCTGCAGAACCGCCCCACCCGGCCTCGCGACGGCGCAGAACTCGGCGCCGAACTCCCGCGCAGGACGGTGCGCGGGAGACTGTACACGAGGTGCGGGAGCGTATGCTTGGCGGAGGGTGATCCAGTCCGCGCGGCCGAATGTCGGCTACAGCGTTGCCCGTAAACAGTTACGAGGCATACCCTTCATGACGCCCACCATCACGTCCGAGCGTCCACGCCCGCAGATCACCAAGCCCAGCAGAGTTCGCCAAGCCAACGCCGTAACTCAGAGCTATTCCGAGCTGCTCAAGTCCGTGCGTGCGGCAGGTCTCCTGGAAAGGCGCCAAGGCTTCTACATCACCGTTTTCTCCAGCCTGGTCGTCCTGATGACAGCCACCTGGTTCGGCTTCGCGCTGATCGGGCAAAGCTGGTTCCAGCTGCTGATCGCCGCAGCGCTCGGCATTATCTGCACCCAGCTGAGCTTCCTGGCCCACGAAGCGGGCCACCGCCAGATTTTCGCCTCCCGGCGGGCCAACGACTGGTCGGCGCGGCTGATTGCCACCTCAGTGGCGGGCATCAGCTATTCCTGGTGGGCGCAGAAACACGGCGCCCACCACAACCACCCGAACGTCATCTCCAAGGACCCGGACATCGCTCCCGGCGCCATCGTTTTCCACACCGAAGCCGCGGCGAAACGGCAGGGACGGTTGTCCTTCCTCACGCGTAAACAGGGCTGGTTTTTCTTTCCGCTGCTGTTCCTCGTGGGCTTGGGCCTGCAGATCGATTCAATCCGCTTCATCTTCCAGCGCGCCAAGGTCAACCACCGCTGGGTGGAACTGCCGATCCTGCTGGCGCGGCTCAGCATCCTTCCGGTCCTTGCCTTCTCGTTCCTGCCGCTTGGCATGGCCTTCGCCTTCATCGGCGTGCAGCTCGCCGTCTTCGGCTTCTACATGGGAGCCTCCTTCGCGCCCAACCACAAAGGCATGCCGGTCCTTCCGGCAGACAGCCGCGTGGACTTCCTGAGCCGGCAGGTCCTTACCTCCCGCAACATTTCAGGTGGCCGCTTCATGGATATCCTGCTCGGCGGACTTAACCGCCAGGTGGAGCACCACCTGTTCCCCGACATGGCGCGTCCCCAGCTTCATAAGGCGACGGCGATCGTGCGCCAGTACTGCGACACCCACGGCATTCCCTTCACCGAGACAACGCTCACGGCCTCCTACGGCATCATCGTCCGCTACCTCAACGACGTCGGCCTCTCCGCCGGGCGCCACTTTGAATGCCCCATGGCGACGGTCACCCGGCGCTACTGACGAACAGGCATCACACCCTGGTCAGCTGTTCCTTCCCCGCGCCGCAACCGTCCATCGGCCTGCCGGTGCCCCCTGGTGGACGACGGCCACCTCCTCCACCAGGTTCATGGTGAGGCACACATGGTTGGGGATCACCCTGAGCACATCTCCGCGGCCAGGCAGCGGGAGCCCCGGAGGCCATTCCACCGTGGCGTGGTGTTCTGACAGCGCCGTGATTCTGGCATCCGGATGGTCAAGCAGCCTGCCGTAGCCACTGGCCCAGGCCGGACGGTCGCTGCCCAGGACCTTGCTGCCGGCATCGATGATGAAGCGTCCGGGTTCGCCCGGCCCCGTCCGGTGGTGGCTGACCACCGTGCTGGCCACCGTCAGCGCGATGTCCCCGGTGCCGCAGCGCCCGAGCTCGAGCTGCTGGGCGTCACCGAACACGTAGACGCCGGGGCGCAATTCTGTTGCTGCCGTCTCGCCTTCGAGCAGGGCAGTGGGCGTGGACCCGCCGCTGATGGTTCGTACGGGGAAGCCCGCGTCCGCGAGACCGTCGGCCCCTCGGCGCAGCGCCTCACCCTCCTGCCGGACCGCTGCCGGCGGCATCCCCGGGGCGTAGCTGTGGCCGGGAAACGTGAAGACGCCGGCGACGTCCAGCCCGGCATCGGCGGCCGCGCGGGCAACCGCGGGGGCGTCGTCCGGGTGGACTCCGCTGCGGTGGTGTCCACTGTCGAGCTCCACCAGGACCGCAATCCTGCCGGCGTCGGCTCCGAGGTTTTGCCCCATGAACGATGCGCTTTCCGCTGAGTCCACTCCCACCGTGATGCTGCTGGACTCCGCGAGGGTGCGCAGCCTTTTCGCGTGGGGTGCTGTCACCCACAGCGGGTAGGCGATGAAGATGTCGCGGACCCCGGCCTTGGCGAAGACTTCCGCTTCACCGATGGTCGCGACGGTCAGCCCGACCGCCCCGGCCGCGAGTTGCCGCTCCGCTATTTCCAGAACCTTGTGGGTCTTGGCGTGCGGGCGGAGCCGCAGTCCGCGGGCCGTCGTGGCGGACGCCATCCGGGCGATGTTCCGGTCCAGGACGTCGACGTCGATCATCACTTCCGGGGTGATGGTGCCGGGAGGGATCACAGCCGTGACGGGGACGTGTTGGTTCTCGTGTCCCCGGGCGTTGACGGTACTCATGTATTCCCCTTCGTGACGGCGGCCCTTCCTCATGTTATGGGCTGTACCGACGGGCTCGGGTCACCGGGGATGCCAGGCCGCGGGAACACATGCGGCTGCCGTCCGGCTTCGTCTCACGCGCCGCCCTCCTTAGGATGGACTGAGCATCCGGCAGCCGGAAGTCCCGGCCCGGGAAAGGAGAGATTCCATGACGCACGCCATCGTCGCCCAGCAGCCGGGCGGACCGGAGGTCCTGGACTTCACGGAGATTGACCGCCCCGTTCCCGGCCCCGGCCAGCTGCTCATCAAGGTAGCGGCAACCGGCGTGAACTTCATTGACACGTACCAGCGCGGCGGCATGTACCAGGTTCCCTTCCCCTTCACTCCGGGGTCTGAAGCGGCCGGCACCGTTGAGGAAGTCGGCGAGGGCGTCGAGGACTTCGCGGTCGGCAGCCGGGTGGCCACGGCAGAGGGGTCGAAATGCTACGCCGGCTACACGGTACTGGATGCGGCCAAGGCCCTTCCTGTGCCGGACGGCGTCGACGACCTCACAGCTGCAGCGCTGCCGCTCCAGGGCATGACGGCCCATTACCTCATCAATTCCTCCTTCAGGGTGGAGCCGGGCCACACGGTGCTGACGCACGCGGGCGCCGGCGGGGTAGGCCTGCTGCTGACCCAGTTGCTTAAGGAACGGGGCGCACGGGTCATCACCACAGTTTCCTCCGATGCCAAGGAGGAACTCGCCCGCGAGGCCGGTGCCGACCATGTGCTGCGGTACGAGGGCTTCCCCCGCCACATCCGCGAATTGACCGGAGGGAAAGGTGTGGACGTGGTGTACGACGGCGTGGGCAGGAACACCTTTGACGGTTCGCTCTCCTGCCTGCGCACCCGGGGAACGCTGGTCCTTTTCGGTGCCGCCTCGGGTGCTGTTCCGCCGGTGGACCCCCAGCGCCTGAACTCCGGCGGATCGTTGACTCTGACCCGTCCTTCACTGGGGCATTTCCTGCTCAACGCACAGGAGCGCCACTGGCGATCGGGTGAGATTTTCGCCGCCGCGGCGAACGGGCACCTCAAGGTCCGCGTCGGCGGCACCTATCCCCTGGCCGAAGCCCGGCGCGCCCACGAGGACCTCGAAGGGCGGCGCACCACAGGCAAGGTACTGCTCGTTCCCTGAGTCCAGGGCAATCCCGCCATGTGAACATCCGGTAAAGCGCGCTACCTTTTGTTCATCTTGGCGGGAGAGAATCCCCCAGTGAATGAGCAACTCCCGGAGACCAACCGAACCGCAAGCCTTGGAGCGCGCGGGACCGCGGCCGCCGTAGTCCACGCTGCCCAGCTGCCGGGTTCGCGGTCAGCCCCTCCGGAGCGGACACTGGTGGACATACTGCAGGAGACTGCGGCCCGGTACCCGGACGCGTCGGCGCTGGATGACGGCCGGCAGTCCCTAAGTTACGCGCAGCTAATGGCGGCGGTCCGCGCCGAGGGCCGCCGTCTACATGCGGCAGGCCTGGGCGCCGGTGACAGGATCGGCGTCAGGATCCCCTCCGGAACCAACGAGCTCTACATATCAATCCTCGCCGTCATGATGATCGGGGCGGCCTACGTTCCGGTCGACGCCGACGACCCGGACGAACGCGCCAAGCTCGTGTTCAGTGAGGCGGGCGTCGCCGGCATCCTGCGCGCCAAAGGCGACATTGTCACCGACAAGGAGCGCCCGCGCCCCTTTCCGGCGCCCCGGCCGGCGACCCCCGACGACGACGCTTGGGTGATCTTCACCTCAGGTTCCACGGGCACACCCAAGGGTGTGGCGGTCAACCACCGGTCAGCGGCCGCCTTCGTCGACGCCGAGGCGAGGATCTTCCTGCGCCAAGATCCCATCGGCCCCCAGGACCGCGTCCTTGCAGGCCTTTCCGTGGCCTTCGACGCCTCGTGCGAGGAAATGTGGCTGGCGTGGCGCCACGGAGCATGCCTGGTGCCGGCTCCGCGTGCACTGGTCCGGACCGGGATGGATCTGGGGCCGTGGCTGATCAGCCACGGCATCACGGTGGTGTCCACGGTGCCCACTCTCGCGGCGCTCTGGCCCGCCGAGGCCCTTGAAAACGTCCGGCTGCTGATCTTCGGCGGGGAGGCGTGCCCGCCGGAACTGGCTGAACGGCTCGCGGTGGAGGGCCGCGAGGTCTGGAACACCTACGGGCCAACCGAAGCGACAGTGGTCGCCTGCGCGGCTCCCCTGGGAGGCACCGGCCCGGTCCGGATCGGGCTGCCCCTCGATGGCTGGGACCTCGCCGTGGTCGGTTCCGACGACGTTCCCGTCGCCGAGGGCGGAATCGGTGAACTGATCATCGGAGGCGTGGGCCTGGCCCGCTACCTCGACCCGCTCAAGGACGCAGAAAAGTACGCCCCCATGCCGGCGCTGGGGTGGGACCGGGCCTACCGCTCCGGCGACCTGGTCCGCTACGAACGCGAGGGGCTGATCTTCATCGGACGCGCCGATGAACAGGTCAAGCTGGGTGGCCGCAGGATCGAACTCGGTGAAATCGACGCCGCACTCCAGTCGCTGCCAGGTGTGGCGGGCGCGGCTGCCGCGGTACGCACGACGGCGGCGGGCAACCAGGTCCTGGTCGGTTACCTCGCCCCCGCCGGCGGTTCCGACCCGGATCTGGCGGCCGCCCGGGAGCTGCTGCTCGCCACGCTCCCCGCTGCGCTGATTCCGCTGCTGACCGTTGTCAGCAGCCTGCCCACGAAAACCAGCGGCAAAGTGGACAGGCATGCGCTGCCCTGGCCGCTGCCCGGAGCCGGCGCCGCAGACGCGGACGCCGCCCCGCTCAACCTGCCCGACGACGCCCAGTGGATCGTGGAGCAGTGGGCGGCAGTTCTGGGAAGCAGCGTGGCAAACCTCGACGCGGACTTCTTCGCCCACGCCGGCGGCTCACTGGCCGCAGCCCAGCTCGTGTCGGCCCTCCGCGTCCGCTATCCCACGATCACGGTGGCGGACATCTACGCCACTCCCCGTGTTGGCGCCCTCATCGACACCGCCCGCCAGTCACTGCCGGACGGCATTGCTGCCGGTCCGGCACCGGTGCGGCCGGTGCGGCCCACCGCCCGCAAGTCGCAGGTGTTCCAGACCCTGATGGGAGCCCCGCTGCACATTCTCGTGGGAATGCGCTGGCTGACGTACCTCATGGCAGCGAACAACCTGCTGGCTGCATTTGCAGGTTTTACGGCGGCTCCCGTGCTCTCCTGGTGGTGGATCGCGGCGTCCTGGCTGGTTTTCGTCAGCCCGCCGGGTCGGATGGCCATCTCGGTCGCTGCGGCCCGCCTGCTGCTGCGCGACGTTGTCCCCGGCACGTACCCGAGGTCCGGACGCGTGCATCTGCGGCTCTGGCTGGCCGAGCAGATCCAGGACCTCTCCAGCGCCATCAGCCTTGCCAGCGCACCGTGGGTTCCTTACTACGCCCGGGCGCTCGGGGCCAAGATCGGGAGCAACGTCCACCTGCATTCACTGCCGCCCGTGACGGGTTTCCTGTCGCTCGGCAACGGCAGCAATGTCGAGCCCGAGGTGGACCTATCCGGCTGGTGGATTGACGGCGACCGGGTACACATCGGCCAGATTCACGTCGGCGCAGGTGCATCGGTCGGTGCCCGGAGCACGCTCATGCCCGGGGCGAGCATCGGTGCCGGCGGGCAGGTTGAGCCAGGCTCCGCTGTGCTCGGCAAAGTCAAAGCCGGCCAGCTGGTGGCGGGATCTCCCGCTGAACGCCGGGGCAAGGCCAAGCAGGACTGGCCGGATTCCACGCCGTCTGGCACCCTCATGGGCAGGCTGTGGTTTGCCGCCTTTGCCGGCGCCTCGGCGGTCCTGGCCATGATTCCGTATCTCTCGGCGCTTGCGGCAGCGCTGGTCGTGTTTCTCTTCATCAGGGGAAACGAGTCCCTGGCCGGCGCCTGGCCCCAGCTCCTGGCGTCGCTGCCACTGGCGGCCCTGACGTGGTTCATGGCCAATCTGCTGCTGGTCCTGGCGGTCACGAGGCTGCTGGGGACAGGCCTCGCGGAGGGCCACTACCGGGTGCGCAGCCGCATCGGCTGGCAGGTGTGGGCCACGGAGCGGGTCCTGGACATGGCCCGGGACCTGCTCTTCCCCATCTACGCGAGCCTGTTCACGCCGGTCTGGCTGAGGCTGCTGGGCGCCAAGGTGGGCAAGAACGTTGAGGCGTCCACGGTCCTGCTGCTCCCCAAGATGACGACCGTGGGCGAAGGGGCCTTCCTTGCGGACGACACCATGGTGGCATCCTACGAACTGGCTGGCGGCTGGATACACATCGCCCCCGCCAAGATCGGCAAGCGCTCGTTTCTGGGCAACTCGGGGATGACCGCCGCGGGGCGCAACGTACCCAAGAACTCACTCGTGGCGGTGCTTTCGGCGACGCCGAGCAAGGCAAAGTCGGGAACGTCGTGGCTCGGCAGCCCTCCCGTCAGGCTTAGGCGCACGGCCATTGCGTCGGACAACACGCGGACCTACCGGCCGCCTGCCAGGTTGAAGGCGGCAAGGATGCTGTGGGAGCTGTGCCGCTTCGTCCCGGTCATGTTGACGGTGGCCTTGGCGGTAGGCGTGATGGCCATCTTCGATTGGCTGGCAGCCCAGCTGGGCTATGCGGCCACGGCAGCGCTCGGAGGACTGGTGCTCATGGTCGTCGGGGGCATTGCGGCAGGAAGCGCCGTGGCGGCCAAATGGATCCTGGTCGGACGGATCAAGCCGGGGGAACATCCGCTGTGGAGCTCGTTCATTTGGCGCAACGAGGTGGTGGACACTTTCATCGAGATGGTCAGCGCCCCGTGGTTCGCACGGGCAGCCACCGGCACCCCGGCCCTCGTCTGGTGGTTGCGTGCCCTCGGCGCAAAGATTGGCCGCGGAACGTGGTGTGAGAGTTACTGGCTTCCCGAGGCAGATCTCGTGACCCTGGGCCACAGCTCGACGGTTAATCGCGGCTGCGTCGTGCAGACGCACCTCTTCCACGACCGCATCATGAGCATCGACGCTGTTACGCTCGAAGACGGCGCCACCATGGGACCGCACGGTGTCATCTTGCCACAGGCACGGATCGGCGACGGCGGAACTGTGGGCCCGGCATCACTGGTGATGCGCGGGGAGACCGTCCCGGCCGCAACGTACTGGATGGGCAACCCCGTGACTCCCTGGACGGGGCCGGGGGTTCCCGCGCGGCGCCTGAAGTAGTTGCCCGCAGGAATACCGCACGACCGTCCGACTAGCTTGATTGAGGCATCCGCCTGATGAGTTCTCCAGAATCCCCCGGCCCGGCCGCCGTACTGCCCGCGGCAGGGTCCGGCACCACCGATCCTTACGTCTCGGGGCACGGCACCGATGCCTACCGCGTCCTGCGCTACGAGCTGGAGCTTGATTACAGGCTTGCCAGCAACCGCCTGACGGGCCGCGCGGTGGTGCTGGCCGTGGCTGACCGCCGCATCTCGGCTGTGGTGCTGGACATGACGGGTCTCCGCGCCCTGAAAATCGCTTTGAACGGATCCCGGGTCCGGAAGTTTTCGCAGCGTGCCGAGCAGCTCGTGGTTCACTGCGATGCCCTAAATCCCGGCGAAGAATTCACACTGGACATCCGCTACGCCGGCAACCCGGAACCACGCAATGGCCTGTGGGGCGAAGTGGGGTGGGAGGAACTGACGGACGGGGTGCTGGTCGCCGGCCAGCCCAACGGGGCTCCGTCATGGTTTCCGTGCAATGACCACCCCCGGAACAAGGCAAGCTACCGTATTTCCGTCACCACGGATGCGGGCTACCGGGCTGTGTGCAACGGCTTGCTGGTGGGCCACTTCACGAGGTCCAGCCGGCAGACCTGGGTCTATGAACAGACGGAGCCCATGGCCACGTACCTGGCAACGGTGCAGATCGGCAGGTATGAGCTGCTGGCCCTGCCGGCGGCTGCAGGCGTGGCACAGTTCGTCGCCGTGCCGGCCCCGCTGGCCGGTTCCGCCCGCACCGGACTGGCACGCCAGCCGGACATGATGCGCACCTTCGTTGGCTGCTTTGGGCCATACCCCTTCCCGGAGTACACCGTGGTGGTCGCCGACGACGATCTCGAAATTCCCCTCGAAGCCCAGTCCCTGTCCATCCTCGGCCGCAACCACCTGGACCCCGGGTGGGAGTCACAGCGGCTCATTGCGCACGAACTGGCCCACCAGTGGTTCGGGAATTCGCTGACGCTCAGCTCGTGGAGTGATATCTGGCTCCACGAGGGCTTTGCCTGCTATGCCGAATGGATCTGGTCCGAGGAGGCCGGCATCATGCCCGTCCAGGAGCGGGCCGCAGCGGCATGGCGAAAACTTGAGGCCGGCATCCAGGACATCCTCGTGGGAGATCCTGGCCCCGAACTCATGTTCGACGACCGGGTGTACAAGCGCGGTGCGCTGGCCCTGCATGCCCTCCGCCGGCGATGCGGTGACCTGGCGTTCTTCGCCGTGCTGCACGAATGGACCAGGGGCATGCGCCACGGTTCGGTCACCACGGCTGAGTTCATCCTGACAGCCGACCGGGTCACAGGGCTGGACTCCGAGTCCGTGCTGCATCCCTGGCTGTACGAGGAATCGCTTCCGCCGCTGCCCGGCGCATAAGGCCTGACGTTCCGGGGAGACGCGAAAGACCACGCCGGAGGGCGTGGTCTTTCGCGTTGTTCCCTGGCCGATGCTCAGGCGACCCATCTCCTGCCTTGCACAGGATGGCTGGCTAACGCAGGACGGCTGGC
>NZ_JCAXEA010000038.1:0-25580 GCF_059759125.1 Arthrobacter sp. GQ119
GAGGCGCAAAGCGCAGCGCACCCAAGATGAAGGGGGCCATCCCTACGCCGCTGCTCCCCGGTCCGGAGACCAGGACCCATGCCTCTGGACCATCAGCAACGCGAGTGACAAGGGAGAAGAGGGGCCGGAGGCATTGCATCCTCCCGTACCTCTGCCGGGCCGGCTGGGGTACGGCACGAGGCCAGATAAAGAGAGCGGATAGCCAGAAGGGAGGCAAACTCTGTGTCCGGACTCGAGCATGGCCGCGCTGCCCATCAAGCTCTGGCCTGGCGTGAAGATTGGCCAGTGGTGCTTCCTCCGGCTGAGGTCCGAGGGGGCATATGGCTACGGCCAGGGTGACTACCGAAACCACTACCAGGCCAGCGTTGAAGCTCGCGTCCTGGCCTACAGGTACATGCCGGACGACGCCCTTGACGACGTCCGGCACGAGGACGTCCGCAAGGGCAGCTTCGGGATGCTTTTCTCCAAGCAGTACTGGCGCTCCACACTTGTCATCTCAGGGTACTGGTTCTGCGCCGTGACACCGTACTTCGCAATCGCCACCTTCGCCGACAGCGTGTTGAATCAATACGCCTCGCCGAGGTCTCGCCGGTGGGGTCGGGCTCTCCGCTGTCGCCCGGGCCGGGGTTGTCGTCGCGTTCCTGCTGATCGACAAGGCCGGCCGCCGCATGCTGACCGTCCCGCCGAGGTGGCTGTGCGCCGTCTTCCTTGGAATTACCGGCCTTTGGGCCGGCGGGCTCCGCGAGACCAAGGGGGAGACCCTGACCGAGGCGGCAGCATGCTACCCACACTAAAGCGGACCGACATATAGTCAGATCACGTGCCTTCCTTCAGGCCGTTTGCGGCTGGTTCTTCCCGGGCCAACAGCCGCCATCCGCCACCCTACTTTCACGCACAGCTATCTACGCTTTTGCAACAACGTGGGCTGGCGGGAGCATGGCCTTCGCCAGCGGTTCAACGTAGCGCGCAGCCAACGGACCCACAACGGCCATGATCAACACATAGGCAGTAGCCATGGGCGCCAGTTCCTGGTTGACGGAGCCGGACGCAACCGCCAAGCCGGCGATGACGATCGAGAATTCCCCGCGGGCTATAAGCGCCGCCCCGGCACGGAGACGGCCAGGGCGGGCAATCCCCAAACGCTTCGCCGCCCAGATACCGGTGGCCATTTTGCTGGCCGCAGTGACAACTGCCAGGACGAGCGCCCAGCCCAGCACCGGTGGAATGGACGCCGGATCGGTGTTCAGCCCGAACGCCACAAAGAAGATCGCGGCAAAAAGGTCCCGCAGCGGGGCCATGATCCGCGTGGCATTGTGCGCTGTTGTACCGGAGATTGCGATGCCGAGCAGAAAAGCCCCCACCGCCGCTGACACCTGCATGGCTGATGCCACGCCGGCTACAAGCAGGGCAGCACCCAAGACGTTCAGGAGGAAAACCTCTGGGTTCTCGCTGTGGACAACCTTGGAGACATGGCGTCCGTGACGCAGAGCAACCATGAGGACCAGGCTCACCACAGCCAGCGCGACGCCCACCGTTGTGAGCCCGCCAAGGAAACTGGCGCCGGCAAGGATGGTAGTGAGGACGGGAAGGTATACAGCCATGGCCAGGTCTTCAAACACGAGGATGGAGAGCACCACACGGGTTTCGTGGTTGCCCAGCCAGCAAAAATCAGCAATCACTTTTGCCGCGATGCCCGACGAGGAGATGTAGGTGACGCCGCCCATCACCACGGCACCCACTAGCCCCCAGCCGAGGAACAGGGCAAGCGCAGCCCCCGGCAGGAAGTTCAGCACGAAGTCAAGAACACCCGCGTGCCACGATCTCCGCAGCCCGGTGAAAAGCTCGGACGCCGTATATTCCAGTCCGAGCATAAGCAACAGCAGGATGACGCCAATCTCCCCAGCGAGGTGTGTGAATTCCTTCATGCCTTCAAGCTCAACAAACCCGCCCGAGCCAAAGGCGAGGCCGCCCAGAAGATAGAGCGGGATGGGAGACATCCGGATCCGTCCGGCCAGCTTGGCGAGCAGGCCGAGGCAGAAGACAACGGCCCCCAGTTCAATGAGGGGCAGGGCCAGCGGATCCATGGCTCTATCCGTGACGCAGGTTCTCGGAGGCTGTGTCCGGGCCTTCATGGATGCCGGCAGGTGCTAAAGGGTCAGCCGTGTGAAGGACGACGCCGGGTCCCGGCGAGGGGAGCATTTCACCTTCTCGCATGATCGCCACGACGGACACAGCGCACCGGGCGCGGCTGTGGGTCTTTCCCATGGGCTGGTTGTGGAACGGGCCGAAGGAGACTGGCAGGATGCTGTGGGCGATGGTCATGAAGGCTTCCTCTCTGAAGCTTTACCTCCGGGTGTCTGGGCCTTAACGGACCATCCTCGTTGAACGCAAGGCATAGGATAGATGCCTGCCGCGGGTCCTTCACCGGGCAGGAGGGTGTCCGTTTATGCCGACATTGTGGCAAACATCAACGCCATGACGGCGGCGCCCAGGGCTTCGAGCCCGTGTTCTGTGCGGACGGAGAGTTTTGACGCCGCCTCGTTGTGATGAGTGGATTTCGGTACCTGGAAACGCATTACAAGGACAATGAAAACAGCCGCCGCAGCTCCGAAGAATACTGTCAGCAGGAGGGCAAGACCGGGTGAGGGATCAATTGCTGCCGCAGCCGTGCTTTGGGCTGGAACTGGGGAAGTGTGGTGGCCGTGCGATGTTGACATCCCGCCTGCCGGAACGGTTCCAAGGCTCGCGGGACTCCCATGGCCCGCCATCATTGCGACCATGAGAGCAGCTCCAGTCATGGTGAGGCTGTGGTAGAGGCACTTGAGCCGGCCCTGGCTACCCCCGCAGAGTGTCGTGAACTCCGGCCTGGCGACAGCCTGAATGACAAACCACAGTGCCGCGGCGCCCAGCACTGCAATCTGAGCCAGGATGGTGGATGGCACGAGGTTCCACAGCATGGCAGCCATGAGGACGCTCATGAGGGCATGGAGGCTTTTGTTGATCTGATCCGTGAGCCGGTGGGACCTTGCCGCCTGCAGGACGTAATAGCTTCCGCTCAGCAGCAGGACTGCCGTGAGGGTCCAGGTAATTGCGGGGATGTTGAACATGCGAATCACGCTCTCACTACGATGTTTGGATTAGGTGGGCCACAGTCCCCGACGCGCGATGGTCAACAGCGCCGGGGACCGCCCTATTAGGGCTGCTCCTTCTGCAGCTCCAGGCCCTGGACGAGTTCGAGACTGACCAGGCGCATCGGCTCGCGATCTTTTCCGTTCAAAGCCAGCCCGCGAGCGTCGTTAGCGAGAACGACCTGGCCCACGGATATGTGCTTGGGCGGATGCTGTATGTGCCCGCTCCGCTACATAGTGGGATCTAGAACCTTCTCCGGAACTGCGGCATCCTGATCTGGATGAGCAATGGCTGCTTTGTTGTTTGCGCGGCGCGATTCATGCTGGGAGTACAACCAGATGGGTATGTAGAGTGACAGTACGATGAAGCCGACCCAGGTTGAGGTCCAGCCGATCTCCAGGCTGTTGAGGTAGACCACACCGACGAGGCACAGCGGCACGTTGAACAGGCCAAAGAACATGGCGACCTTTTTCCAGCCGTTGGGTGCTTTGAAGGGTCTTTCCAAAGTAGCGAAGGCCGGGTGATTCTTGGCTCTGACGTAGGCAAAGAGGCTGATGCCGTTCGCAAGGGTGTAACCAATGGCTGAGGCTGCAAGAATTGCTGCGGCGTTTCCCATGGAAATCAGCACCAGGTTGAAGACTCCGATGACCAGCATGGCAACAAACGGGGTTCCTTGGCGGTTCGTTTTGCCGAACACCCTGGGCAGGTTGCCTTCCGTGGCCATGGAGTGCATGGCGCGGGAGGAACCCAGATAAGCTGTTTGGATGATCAGTACCATGGCAGCGATCAGCATGATGATGGTGATGATTGAGCCGGCTTGGCCGAAGACAGCCTGGGCTACCGGAATCAGGGGCGACACAGGTTCGGCTTGTACACCCTCAACACCAAGTACACCGATGACTGCAGTTTGCAGCAGTACATACAGGACGAAGCAGATGATGCCGCAGGCCAGAAGCGCTTTGGGGACGTCTTTGGACGGGTTCTTGTATTCGGGGCCGTAGATGGCGGCCGTTTCCCAGGCGCAGGCACTCCATTGTGCGATGGCGAAGATGCCAAAGAGCATCAGGATATGGTGCATGTCCCAGGCCCAGTCAGCCGGCCACCAGCTGCCGGTGATATTAGTCATGTCAACGTATCCAGTGGCAAACGGTGCCACGGCCAGGACAACCAGCGGTATCAGAGAAACCGCCGCCAAAATGTAACCCAGGATGGCGCCATCCTTCAGGCCGAACCAGTTCACTACGAACAATCCGGTGAAAATCACCAGGCCGGAGATCAACGCGAGCTGATACTCGGTGAATGTTTCGCCCAGCACCGGAAACAGCCCGTGCAGGTAACCGCCGACCAAGATGGCGAAGATCGCCAGTATCGGGTTCCAGCCAAACCAGTAGCTCCAGGCGGTGAAGCCGCCGATCAGCTTGCCCTTGTCGTACTTGCCCTTGTGATTTTCGGTGCGGAACACGTGTTGGGCGAAACCTGGCAGGCCAGAGGCCTTAGGAAAGGTGGTGGCCATTTCGGCGTACGCAGCGTTCTGCATGAAGCCCTGAAGGACCGATACTCCCCAGATAAGGATTGCTGCTGCGGACACGTACATCGGGAGGTAGC
This sequence comes from Arthrobacter sp. GQ119, assembly GCF_059759125.1. Taxonomy (NCBI): domain Bacteria; kingdom Bacillati; phylum Actinomycetota; class Actinomycetes; order Micrococcales; family Micrococcaceae; genus Arthrobacter; species Arthrobacter sp. GQ119. The sequence goes on from NZ_JCAXEA010000038.1 coordinate 4,735, forward strand.
CCAAGGATGGCAGAATCAGTAAGGGCACGCCCAGGGCAATGGCCATGCCCTGCTTCCAGTTGATCGACCTTTTAAGGTGATCAACTTCGTCCGAACGAATTTCACTCATAACATCTCCTTTGATGAACTGGACGTCGTGTCTTCTTTGCTGCATCGATCCCGCTGGCCGGCGGGGCGTATGAGACGGACCGGCATGGAAGCAAATACGAGCATGCTGGTGGGTCCGGAGGGTTAGCCGGACGCGCAGATTGAAAAGGCGGTCGTCTGTGCGGGCCGCCGATGTTTTGGTCTGCCTGGGCATCTATTGGGCCAGACGAGGCGCAGCTGACTCCGTGGACACGAAGCGGACCCAGTGGCGGGGCAGCAGGAGCGCCGGGGGTGATAAACCCCTCGGCGCTCCCGGGACCCTAATTGAGGACTGTCAGTTACGAGTGGGCTGAATGTCCTTCTCCTGCACTGCAGTGGTCGCTGGTTGCTTCGATTTTGCTGGGGAGGTTGAGGGTGGGGTTCTGGTCGAAGAAGCCGTGGGGTTCGAGCATGAAGCCGATGTTCTGGCGGGGCATGATGGGCCAGTCTTCGAGCCGGACGACGTGGTGCATGCCGAAGGTGTACCAGACCACGAGGTCCTGGTCGACGATGTTCCGGTCCTTTTGGGTCCAGATGTGCAGGCCGTCATCGGCGCCGGTGGCCTGGTTGGGGAACTCGCCGGCGGCGAAGCGTTCGGTCCGGTCGTAGGCGGTGACCCAGAGGTTGTTGCGGGCGAACTGCGCGCGCTTGCTCACGTACGACTCGTCACCGGCGGCGAGCTGGATGCCATCGGTGGGGATCAGGCGGTAGGCAACCGGTTCGTCCACGAGGTTCTTGCTGTCGTGGTTGGCGATCTTCCAGAAGCGGTGCTTGGAGGAGTCTGTCTTCCGGATGGCCTTCTGTTCGGTTTCCAGCAGCCGGTCGACTGCCTTGAACGCGGTGTGGGTGGGGTTGTCCTCGGGGATTTCCATGTCCACTTCGTAGACGGCGTTCTTGGGGCCGTCGACTTCGAAGTCCATGCGGACGTTGAACATGTGCTGGTGGATCGGGGCGTAGAGTCCGTCGTTGTTCAGCGTCTGTCCGTAGGGGCTCTTCTCGCCGGGCTTCTGGCCGGCCGTGGACAGGATGCCGGTGGCCTTGACCAGGAACTCGATGCTGCCGTCAAGGAAGAGGTGCCAGTAGAAGGCGTACTCGTAGTTGGCGACGGTGGCGATGAAGGAGATCACGAGCTTGCGGCTGCGCCGGGTTTCGGTGGTGCCTTCGCGGAAGTCGAAGTGCTTCCACAGGATGCTGTCGTCTTCCTCGTGCATGCAGATGGCGTTTTCGATGGTCCACGGGTTGCCGAGGCTGTCGACGCTGTGGCCGTCGAAGTACCTAATCTCGCCGGTGCAGTCACAGCCTAGGGTGAGGGAGTTAGCCATGTTGCCGATGTTGTACTCGCCGGAGTCGAAGGCGTTCTTCTTGGCCTGGACCGGGGCAGTGTCGCCGTAGGGGACGACCATCTCGGACAGTGAGGCGCGGTTGATCACGGGACGCTCGACGCCCTTGTTCCGGAACTTCAGCTGGTGCAGGACCAGGCCTTCGCGGGGCGTGAACCCGACCCGGAAGGACCAGTCGGCCCACTGGACGTGGTTTCCAGTCACGGTGAAGGACGCGCCTTCGGGCTGGGTGATGGCGATGGGCTTCAGGTCGGTGCGGGCCGGTCCGACGTACTTGGGCAGGTAGTTGCCGCTGGCGCTCGGGACCGGGATGGCCTGGTCATCCTGGAGCTGGACGACCTCGCCGGAGTTCAGGTCCACGATGACGATGAAATTCTCGATCGGGTGCGCGTAGGGGCTGTCGTCCGCCTCGTCGCGGACGAAGACCAGGGCACGCATCAGGCGGCGGCCTTCGTTGTCTTCACCGAAGTAGCCCACAGACCACGGTTCGAAGCAGACCAGCTCCATGTTGGTGATGCCCCGCTTGGCCAGGGCAGCCTGGACCTCGGGGTTCTTCCGGCAGGCCTCTTCACCCTCGGCGAACTCGTCCAGCATGAAGGGAGGCTGAACGTTGGCAGCCAGCTGCTTCCAGCTCGTGACGATGCCGGCTTCAAGGTCGACAATCGCTTCGTACGACCGTCCCTCGGCCCGGTCGACGAGGACTGCATCGGCCTCACGCACCGTCTTAGCGCCGGCCCGCAGCAGTTCCTTGTCCGGCTCGTGCAGCTCAACGCTGATAAAGCGGAACGACTCTGCCGCAGCGGGGCCATCCTTAAGGATCGACGCCGCACGGGAGATCTCGGCGCGGGAAAGCGGATCGAGAGGGTGCGACGCCACTTCGACGGTTTCGGTTTCGGTTTCAGTGTTGAGGGTCATGATTTTCTCCTTGGTTCTTTAATCAGGATGAGAGGATCCCAATGGCTTGGCAGCCGAAATGCTCCATAACATGAGTGGGTTGGTGGATTTTGGTCGCCCATCATGTACTTAAAACCCGCCTTGAGGACGCGGTGAGCCCTGGCCTCGCTGCAGCTGACCAGCACGATCCTGGTCCGGCACTTACCGCGGCATCCTTCAATGTGAAATGGAAGGGCCAACCGGGCTCTACTCTGAACCCTGCTGGTGTGATGCCGATCACGCGTTCCCCATGCAGTAAAACTACTGCAGATAAAACCTCTAGTCCAGCCTTTTTTATGAATATTTCTTTGGTGTTACAGCTATCGTGCGGTGCGATGGCTGCGGTGCCAACCCGAAGGAAGTGCGCCGCTGATCAGCCGGCCAGCAGCCAATCGGACGCGGCTTTGCGGAAGCGGATGATGCCTTTGTACGTGGCCATGTCTTCCGGAAGTTCGGCCAGCACCTGGCCCATCTTTTCGCGCCAAACCGGCACCCGCGCGATGTCGGTGAGGGGCAGCAGGTGGGTCCGGACCAGGAACAGCATGGCTCCGGAGTGCGGCAGACGGATCAGGTGCTGCACTTCCACCCGCAGGTGCAGCCTCTCCGGCATGGCTGGGTCGTTGGCGATGGTGCTTCGGTCCGGGCCCCACTCAGGGTAGGTCTCCGTAGAGGTGTCCAGCCGCCGGTCAATGGTCATCGTCCAGTTGGTCCGGCGGAACTGTTCCCCGGGTTGCAGACGCAAGAGGAACTTCTCAGCCCGGGTGATGATCTGTTCATCCTTCAACCGCGGGACCGGGTGGTGGATTTCCAGGAAGTTCATGCCGACGTCGAACCCGAAGGACCAGTCCGCCGCGAAGGTGACCAGACCGGCGTCGAGCCACAGCGTGTCTTCACGAACATCAAGAAGAATGATGTCGTCCTGGACTTGGGTGCCGAGGAACCGCATGGGACCACCAGGCAATGAGCTGTCGTCCCCCACGGTGAATTCGACCTCGAGATCCTGCAGCCCATTACGCCAGCGGCAGTGGTTTCCTTCCCGCTGGAAGGACATCGTGTCCGGGTAATCCTCCGCCATCGAGGCCAACAGGGTGGTCAGGGCATCCCACACGGCCGGTTTCATGTGGGGCAGGACATGCAGCCGCGAAGGATCGCGGGTCAGCACCTGCTCACGTTCGGCCAGTTCCTGCAGGTAGTGCTCGTCGATATCCACCAGGTGCGCTCCCCATGCGCCGGCTTCTGTCTGCACTGTTTTGTTGGCCGGCTCGACGTTGGCACTATAGCGGTAGGTCTCGGCGGCAAAAGGAAAGGGAAAGCGCCTGATCCGTTCCGGCAGGGCGACGTCAGTTTCTTTGTCGATCGTGATACTCATAGGTCCAACTCCAATTCTGGGTCGTTGCTACGCGAAACGCAGCACATCATTGTGGTGTTCGCGGCCTTTTCCTCATCGGTCAGGAAAAGATCCCGGTGCTGAGGCGTCCCACGCAGTACCGGCAAAACGCATTCACCGCAGATGCCCTTGCGGCACATGTTCGGGATGCTCTTCCCAATGTTTTCCAGTGTCTCCAGCAACGAAACACCGGCCGGCACCTCCAGCTTGACGCCGCTGCGTGCCAGGTTCACCGTGAAGGGTTCCCCCTCGTCCAGCTCGGCCGCGCCAAACGCCTCCGAATGCAGCCGGGTCGGTGACCAGCCCAGCTCCCGCGCCTGTGCCAGCACTGCCTCCATGAAGGCAACGGGACCGCAGACGTAGAGATGGGTTCCGATTCCCTGGGACGTGAGGGCTTCCGCCAGAACGTGCTGGAACGTGTCTCGGTTAGCGCACTCGGTCAGCGCCGGCCCCAGCAGCTCTCTCGCCTCCGCCACGTGGGCGCCGGCCCCAGGCCGGTACACGTAAATCAACGATGACGTCGTACCGCGGTCAGCCGCGGCCCGGGCATGCGAAAGAATCGGGGTGATGCCGATCCCGGCAGCAATCAGAAGATGATGCGTTGCTGTCGAGACCGGGGCAAAAGCGCTGCGGGGCCGCGAAACAAACACCCGGTCACCAACAGAAAGCCGGTGCATCGCCACAGAACCACCGGCGCCGTCTTCAACCCGGAGCACCGAAATGTTGTACTCGGAAGGGGCATTGCCTGAACCCGTCAGTGAGTACGCATTCACACCGCTGCCGTACTGGACCACAAGGTGGCTCCCCGGAACATAGGATGGCAGTTTCCGCCCCGACGGGTCAGCCAGTGTGATGCTGATAATTGATTCCGTCTGAAGACTGACGTCTGTCACCTCCAGCTGGAGACCACCATCCACTGCCGGATGGGCACTGATCGGAAGCGCCGTCACTGTCATGATGCCTCCTCGGCATAAGCTGAGTAACCCAGGTAAGCGCCCTTACGGCGGGAAAAGTGATCAGTAACGGCCAGCGTGGTGGCGCATCCCTGACACTGCACTTCAGAACGGGCAGCCGGGTCAATGGTTGTAGTAAGGCAATGCGGGCAGTAAATAACGCGGGGTCCGGCTTCGTGGGGGAGGAGGGTTACCTCCTCTTCCAGCAGCCCGCATTCCGCGGCGGTTGCTGCGGCTGCACGGATGTCCGCCGGGAGCCCGGTGAGTACGAGACGGACCCCGACATGGGATCTTCCGAGCGCAGACTTCAGTTCCGAGAGGGTCTCCGGGGTTGCAGCTTCGAAATGGAGATCGTGCCGGGGCTGGCCATTGGTGTCTAGACCCGCGGTGTCACCTGTGGCGCCAAAAGACGCACAGATGACACCGCGGAAACCAGGTTCCAAGCCGGTGCCTGCTGCCGGCGGCATGGACACGGAACGCATGGTCGGTCCTTACGGAGCGAAGGAGCGGTGGCCGGTGAAGAAACCCAGACCGTACTCAGGGGTCTCAAACTTGACTGTCGTTCCCTTCGGGAAGAACAGCACGTCACGCTCCTTGGCGTGCGTCACTTCACCTGTCGACTGGTCGGTGAGGATGAACTCACCCTGCACGACGACCTTCATTTCGTCGTAGGTGTACGTGTACACCAGGGGCTCGGAAGCCTTCAGCTCGAAGAATCCGGCGCTCATGACCGACCCCTCAGGGTTGTGGAGGGAGTCACCGATTGCAGCAACCGTCCCAGGCTCGTTCATCGGCGGCAGTCCGATATAACCGCCTTCTACCTTATGGATGGAGCCAGCCTTGCTGAGTGTTCCTGTGAGTGTGGTTTCCATGGTTCTCTCCTGTGAATACCGTTGGGAAAAAAGGTTCATCTCTGATGCATATGGGACTGCCTAGAAGATGAGGTCGGAACGCTTGGTTGCGACTCTCCTGCAGGTCGCAGACCGGGCATTTTCCGCGCCTGGGAGCGGATTGGAGCTCTACTCTGAGCCCTTCGGGTGTGTGATGCGAGTCACCTGCGTTCGTCCCAATAGCAAAGCTACGCCACACAATTCATCTAGTCCAGACCTTTTTATATAAATTCGTATGAGTCGTTCTGCTTCCCTTCTTTCTCGCGTGACATCAGGGGTGTTCACGATGCAGCTTCGCCGACTCTCCCACCAGGGACCGGCGGACACTCTATTTGGGACGTCCCGCCCGGACCTGGCGCCAAAAGGAATCTGACTGGGACAACTGATCGAGTCGTGGGATGGCTGCGAAGGCTAAACAAGTCGTCTGCCAATGCTCCACGCCGTGCCGGACTTTCACTCGCCCTCTGACCTCAGCATTCCAATTGTCGATTGGCTGCCCGACCAACCGCACCGCTATTCGTGCTCCCGCCGCAGGCGGCGGGAGCTGATCATCCTGGACCGGGCAAGGATTCCGGCCGGGACCGTGAACGCTGCGACCCGGCTATTGGTGTATCCGACAGACCCAACGGAATGGTGAAGAAAGCCTGTGCATGTACTGGAAAGATTGGTGATCCGGTAACCGCCGCGCCGGCCGGCAGGTGGCCTGTGCGTCTTTGATGCGCAGGCCGCGTGGTCCGGCGAGCGACACAACCGGATCTGCCGCGCCTGGTCCTCGACCGTAAAGCTCAGCAAAATGCATTGCGGGGAACACCCATAGGCCGGACAGGCCCGGACGTACAGACAGGAAGGCAGACCGTTCCTTGAACGGCCTGCCTTCCTGTGTTTTGAGAGATCAGCTCATGGCGGGTTCAAGCTGCCATGGAGCCATGGGGTTGTGAGTTCTCCAGCCGTGGCAGATTCATGTCGGCTATCCTTGCGGGCTCCCCACGAGAAAGCCACAAGACCGACGACAACGCCCCACATCCCGTCATTGGGGTCTTGTGAACCCGTGGCCCCTATGACGACGCAGATCCCTGCCGGGACGTCTCCTGCTTCACCGAATGTTGGGTCGATGAGGTTCGGAGCAGCGGGCAGAGCAAAGAGGTGCTGCACCTATGAAGTCCGCTGCCATTCTCGGCAATTGGGCGATCCAGCCGCGGGCTTACTGACCTCGGCCACCCGGGTTGGCGCCAAACGCATATGAGCGTGGGTTGAAGTGATAGCGATTGTTGCGGGCAGGGTTCACTCTGGACCTGGATGCCCCAGCCTCCGGTTCCGTCACGTGGGTTCCGGAACCTTTTCCAGCTCTGCGGCCTCGTGATCTGAAGAGAGAGCAGCCGCTGCCTTGTATTTCGAGCGGTTCGATTCACGCTGTGAATAGAACCAGATGGGTAGATAGAGCGACAGTACGAGGAAGCCGACCCAGGTTGAGGTCCAGCCGACTTCAAGGCTGTTCAGGTAGACCACACCGACCAGACACAGGGGCAGATTGAACAGGCCGAAGATCACGGCGACATTCTTCCAGCCCCTGGGTGCTTTGAAAGGTCTCTCCAGATCAGCAAATGCCGGGTGCTTTTTGGCCCTGACATAGGCGAACAGGCTGATGCCGTTGGCACAGGTGTAACCGATGGCCGAGGCCGCAAGAATTGCCGCAGGGGTTCCCATTGAAATCAGCACCAAGTTAAAGGCTCCGATGACGAGCATGGCGACAAACGGAGTTCCGTTGCGATTCGTTTTGCCGAGGGACTTGGGAAGGTTGCCTTCCATTGACATGGAGTGCATGGCGCGGGAAGAACCCAGATAAGCCGTTTGAATGATGAGTATCATGGCGGCGATCAACATGATGATGGTGACCATGGAACCGGCTTCTCCAAAGACAGCCTGGGCTACCGGAATCAGGGGCGACACAGGCTCGGCCAGTACACCCTCAACGCCAAGCACACCGATCACTGAAGTTTGCACCAGTACAAACGAGAAGAAGCAGACGGTGCCGCAGGCCAGAAGCGCTTTGGGGACGTCTTTGGACGGGTTTTTATATTCGGGGCCGTAGATGGCTGCCGTTTCCCAGGCACAGGCACTCCACTGTGCGATGGCAAAGATGCCAAAGAGGATCAGGATATGGTGCATATCCCAGGCCCAGTCAGCCGGCAGCCAGCTGCCGGTGATATTGGCCATGTCAACGTGTCCAGTGGCAAAAGGCGCCACAGTCAGGACAACCAGCGGTATCAGAGCAAAAGCAGCCAGGATGTAGCCCAGGATGGCACCATCCTTGAGGCCGAACCAGTTGACTACGAACAATCCGGTGAAAATCACCAGCCCTGAGATCAACGCGAGCTGATACTCGGTAAATGACTCGCCCAGTACCGGAAACAGCCCGTGCAGGTAGCCGCCGACGAGGATGGAAAAGATCGCCAGTACCGGGCTCCAGGCAAACCAGTAGCTCCAGGCGCTGAAGCCGCCGATCAGCTTACCCTTGTCGTACTTGCCTTGATAGTTTTCTGTGCGAAATACATGCTGAGCGAAACCCGGCAGGCCCGACGCCTTGGTAAAGGTAGTGGCCATTTCAGCATAGGCGGTGCTCTGCATGAAACCCTGAATGACCGATAGTCCCCAGATAAGAATTGCTGCCGCCGACAGATACATCGGGAGGTAGCCCAAGGATGGCAGGATCAGCAAGGGCACACCCAGCGCAATGGCCAAGCCCTGCTTCCAGTCGATCGACCTTTCCAGGTGGTCGGCGCCATCCAAACGATTGTCACTCATAAAAATCTCCCTTGATTTTTTTAGAACGTGCTTCTTGCATCCCTGAAAGTGGCAGCGAAGAACCATCACGGCTCCTCGCGGCAGGAGCAATCGGGGGATTGATTCAGGGTGCAGGCGCATACTCCGGATGTGTGTGGAAAGTCTGGGGTATGCGCGGACACGGGGGCGTTGAGGAAGGCGCCGATTCGCGCCGACTTTGACGAAGGTGTGTCTGAAGTCGGAGGAAGGCTTCTTCATCCGGTCTGCGGTCTTGTTGTGCGTGTGCAAGACTACGGACGTTCCGGCGGCGTCTCCTGTGAAGCAGATCACTTCTGAGGTTACAGCGAAATAGCTATAGTTCAACAGGTTTTCTAGGAATTAGTTTTAATCGGAGGTACCTTTGCGGACAAGCTGCTCTGCGCTAGCGTTTCCCGTTTCACGCCGGACTTTGGGACTGGAGGCGTGGCGGAAGCCCCTGCAGCATGCTTCCTCGCTGGTCTTATTGAGGGCTGAAGCGTTCAACTTCGGCGCGCGGCTGGCGCTGAAGCGACGTGATGGCTTCAGCGCCTGGCTGGCCGAGTTGCGGCGCGGTTGCATTCAGGGGAGGAGTTCGTGCGCTTGGACGTTGATGACGTGGTCACCGGGGTGTCGAATGGCGGGCACACCAGGCAGGCGGCGCGGCCAGACACCCCTGACCTGCCTAACCACCAGGGCATGAACGAACTTCGATACTGATCGCCTGCCTGCTTCACGGAGGTCCGAGGCTACGTGACGTAGATCAGAGAGAGTCCCAGATGGGGAACATCCAGAGCCATACGATGCTGGTTGGGAGCTTCGGATTTGATCCGCTCGCCCACCAAATACGTTCCGGAGTTGCCAAGAATGACGCGGTTACTGGCGTTGATGAGGGCGGCATCCCTTGGGACGGCGCGGAGGTTGGGCATAAGTAGGGGTTCCAAGTCCTTGATTCGGATGTCGCATCCTGCCACCCCGGTGAAGTTTCCATGGACGGAAAACGGTGCCGCGAACGTGATGATGTATTCCTCGAAACCGAGATAGTCCACATACGGGCCCCAAAGGGTCTGCTCACCTGTGGAGGCGGCGGTCGAGAAGAACGGCAGCTTCTCATAGTCGTAATATCGATGACTGCCTGGAGTTCGGTCAGCATCAAGCCTTTCCAAGGCACCAGAATTTTTGCGGAACCACCATTCGAAACCTCGGCCGCCCTCCTCTACGGCGTCCGCGGTGAAGAATGTCCCGGCGCCGACAGCAAATGCATTCTTTGCCAGGAAGTCCCGTGCGACTTCGTCCAGTCCGACCAGTGCAGCCTTATCGACCTTGGATTTGCCGGCGAGATTTTGTTCAAGCAGAGAGGCGACGTTGCTGGCGAGCCCCTCGGTCTCGGCGGAGACGCCTCTTATCCAAGCAGCGAGGGCATCGGCAGCATGTACGACTTCATTGTCGGGGTTCATTGGCCATCCTGAGTTGTTTTGGCTAATCCGAGATGAGTTCCGTGTCAGGCGGAAAATTATCGCCTGACGTGCTCAAGTACCAGTGTATGGGCCTTCTCGGGTTGGCCCCGGGCCACTACCCAAGACCAGCTTTCAAATGTTCAGCGCTTGCCGTTTCCGGGTCAAATGCTACGGCGGAGGGGGTCCTTGGCCGTCCTGCCTTGATGCGGCGTAACTCAGGGTGAGTTTCGTGTCGATCAGGTGGAAGATGTTTCGCTTAATGTGTTCAAGTACCAGCTTCTGGGCCCTTTCGGGTTGGTCCTGGGCCACTGCCCGGACAAGTTCCAAGTGTTCAGCCGTTGCCGCTTCGGGGTCAGCTGCTACGGCGAGGGGCGTCCATAGCTGTTGAACGGTTTCCTCCTGAAGGCGGATTTCGGCGTTGGCAAGCCTCGGTGACTGCGCGGATACTGCCAACTCGATGTGGAAGCGGCTGTCAGCAGGTGCACGCACTTCCGGGGTCTGCGCCAGAACCAAAGCCCTCGCGAGTTCCTGAAGACGGTCGAAGTCGCGTGCTTCAGCGCGCTCACATGCCAGACGGACGGTCGCGGCGGCTATAGCGGAATGTTCGTCCCCGATGTCGCGTATTTCTGAAATAGACGTCGAGAGAAACCACTCCCGGATGGTGTCGGTCTGGGTGGGAGGCTGGCTGACGATAAAGGTTCCCCCGCTCCGGCCTCTACGGGTCTCGACGACTCCCTGCTCGCGCAGTTCTGCCAAGGCTTCGCGAAGGGTCGCGCCGCCGACCCCAAACATCTCCGAGAGTGCCGCTTCCGGGGGCAGGCGTTCACCTACCTTGAGCAGACCGAGGCCGATTGCCTTGGAAATTCTGTCGACAATCGCATCGGCCCTCTCGATCTCCGGCAAGGACCGGTATATCTGTGACTGAAATGGGGTTGGCGAGGCCAAAATTCTGCGCTCCGAAATGGGCTATGGGTTGGGTCAAGTCTAACCAGCCGGAGGAGTACTTTAGCGGATTTCATCCCCATACCGAGGTTATTGGCGCAAATCCTTCGTGACTTAGCGGGGCGCCGTCGTTGCCTCGGCGTGTGTATGCCCACACCAAAAAGGGCCTGGGTCGGTTGATTCGTGGAAGGTGCCCCCGTCAACACTTCGTTTCATGACGAAATCGATAAAGCCACATGACCCGTCGTGACGAATCAGTCGCTGGTCTCGAGCCTGCACCACGCATGTGCCCATGGAGCAGGGTGTTGGGTTTGCTTACTCCTGGAGCGGCCAGGTCCTTCCGGCATTCGGCCGATTAGGTCAAGCCGGCGGCCAGCGACGAAGCTGCGTACCGCCCCGCCCGCCCACGACCTTGCAACTGCTTCAGAGAGGCCTTCTTAAATGCTTCTTGGAGGAAGGATTAGCGGCTGTTTTGGGGGGCTTCGAGGCATACCGTTGCTGGGCCCCACGCCCTTGGGTTAGCCCCGAGACGACGGGCGTCCGAGCCGGGCGGTGCCATGAGTTGCTGGGTCTCGCGCCGTGATTCCGGCTCCGAGGTTCCCAGTACGAAGGGCAGTTCTGCAGACTCTGCCCCGCCTTCCCAATCCTAAAGTGTAGTTAAAACCGTCAGAAAACAGTGTTACCTCTGCCCATTTGCTTCGACATCATGGATATCAACCAGAAAGCATCCATCGGCCCCTACAGGCCGAGGATCGAATCGAAGGGGATAAATCGTGAATCCGACAGCAAATGCGGTGCTCACTGGGTACAGCACCACACATGATATTGTCCGCAATCTGTCCCTGGTCAGGGACGAGATCACAGACACGGCCGCCAAAATCGATGAACAGCAAGTGGCTGACCTTGCCCGCCACCTCAGCCACCCAGGGCGGGTGTTTGTTGCCGGAGCGGGCCGAAGCGGCCTGGTCCTGCGCATGGCTGCCATGAGGCTGATGCACCTGGGCCTGACGGTTCACGTCGCCGGTGACACCACCACTCCCGCCATCAGCTCCGGGGACCTGCTCTTGGTGGCCTCCGGGTCGGGAACCACCTCCGGAGTGGTCAAGGCAGCGGAGACGGCGGCGAAAGCAGGAGCACGCATCGCCGCGTTCACCACTAACCCGGATTCGCCGCTGGCTGGGCTCGCTGACTCACTGGTAATCATTCCCGCCGCGCAGAAGACCGATCACGGCTCCGGTGTTTCCCGCCAGTACGCTGGGTCCCTTTTCGAACAGGTACTTTTCCTCGCCACCGAGGCGGTCTTCCAGTCGCTGTGGGACAACACCGATGTTCGGGCCGAAGAGCTCTGGCTCCGGCACGCCAACCTCGAGTAAGCCCAACTCGAATAACTGAAACCTTAACTTTCCACACCCAATTGCAGTTCCCTACAGAAAGAAACAACATAATGAAACTCCAAGTTGCCATCGACCTCCTGACCACCGAAGCGGCCCTCGAACTGGCCGGCAAGGTTGCCGAATACGTTGACATCATCGAACTCGGCACGCCGCTGATCAAGGCCGAAGGCCTCTCCGTCATCACCGCCGTCAAGAACGCCCACCCGGACAAGATCGTCTTCGCCGACCTGAAGACGATGGACGCCGGTGAACTCGAAGCCGACATCGCCTTCAAGGCCGGCGCCGACCTGGTCACCGTGCTCGGTGCCGCCGATGACTCCACCATCGCTGGTGCTGTCAAGGCAGCCAAGGCCCACAACAAGGGCGTCGTCGTGGACCTCATCGGTATCGAGGACAAGGTGACCCGCGCCAAGGAAGTCCGTGCGCTGGGTGCGAAGTTCGTTGAGATGCACGCCGGCCTGGACGAGCAGGCCAAGCCCGGTTTCGACCTGAACGGTCTGCTCCGTGCCGGCGCGGAAGCCCGTGTGCCGTTCTCCGTGGCAGGCGGCGTGAAGCTCGCCACCATCACGGACGTCCAGAAGGCCGGCGCCGATGTCGCCGTCGCCGGCGGTGCCATTTACGGTGCAGCCGACCCGGCCGTGGCTGCGAAAGAACTCCGCGCCGCTATCGTCTAATCACCCGATTAGGTGCCGTCCCGCATCCTTGAAGGTTGCGGGACGGCACCTCCGGAACATGACCCTGCACCTCAGGGGCATGCAGCAGCGGAATTTCTTCCCTGTACTGCCCGCGGAGAACATCCCCGCGGGCAGTACAGGTTCTGCCTAAAGGAATAAGAGATGATTCAACAGGCAATGGGGGGAGCGGCCGGGGGAAGTCGCAGATTCCCGGACCAGCAGCCTGTCCATGGGTGGGCTTCCCTGCAGCACGGAAACTGCCTTGAAGTCTGGTCCCACGGTTCGTTCCTCTACGCAGCCTATGTCGATGACCGCGCCGACGACGGCCAACTGATATGGGTGATCGAGCACGGCACAGGCTGCCGTCGGCTGTTTGTTCGTGATGATCCCATCACCCTTTATTTGATCTAAGACACAGCACACCCCACAAGGAAGAGGGGTTGGCACATTGGGAATCCTCATCCCTGGGAAGGAAGCTGTTCATCATGCATACTCAGACCACTGAGCATTTGGAAGTCCTCATTACCGAACCCGGTCGACTTTATGAGTTGCTCGACCATGCAGAAGCCGAGCTCCGCCAGATAGCGTTGCCCCAACGATGTGCCGGTATCCTGGTCACCCGTCATGATCCTCGCCGCTACACGCTCACGCTCAGCGACACCGTTCCCTTTGGGGAAACTCGCGAGCAGATACTCTCGTGACCGTCGGTCGACGACCCGACTGCCTTCTCGAAAGTTAGAAGCAACGATGTCTGTTACTTACGTTGATTCGAGTGTGGGGTCCGGACTCAATCCGCTCCGGGATCCCCGCGACCGCCGGCTCTCCCGGGTTGCGGGCCCATCGTCCTTAGTGCTCTTCGGCGTAACGGGTGACCTTGCGCGCAAGAAGCTCATGCCGGCCGTGTATGACCTCGCTAATCGTGGTTTGTTGCCGCCGAGTTTTGCCCTGGTGGGTTTTGGCCGGCGGCAGTGGGACAACGCGGAGTTCGCCGCGGAGGTCAGGGATGCCGTGACCTCGTATTCACGGACGCCGTTTGATGAGGCGGTGTGGAACCAGTTGTCTGAGGGCATCCGTTTCGTGCAGGGGGAGTTCGACGACGATGCCGCGTTCCAGCGGCTCGGTGAGACGATCGCTGAGCTGGATGAGCAGCGCGGCACGCGAGGCAACCATGCGTTTTACCTCTCGATTCCGCCGAAGGCGTTCGAGCAGGTCTGCCGGCAGCTCTCCAAGCACGGTTTGGCGCAGGCCGAGGGTGAGAAGTGGCGCCGGGTGGTGATCGAGAAGCCGTTCGGGCATGACCTGGAATCGGCGCGGCAGCTCAATGACATTGTGGAGTCGGTGTTCCCGGCGGATGCGGTGTTCCGGATTGATCATTATCTGGGCAAGGAGACGGTGCAGAACATCCTGGCGCTGCGGTTCGCGAACCAGTTGTTCGAGCCGTTATGGAACGCGAATTATGTGGATCATGTGCAGATCACGATGGCCGAGGACATCGGGACCGGCGGCCGGGCGGGGTATTACGACGGGGTGGGCGCGGCGCGGGATGTGATCCAGAACCACCTGCTGCAGCTGCTGGCTTTGACGGCGATGGAGGAACCGATTTCCTTTCACGCCGATGACCTCCGCACGGAGAAGGAAAAGGTCCTCGCCGCCGTCAGGTTGCCGGAGGATCTGTCCACGCATTCGGCGCGCGGGCAGTTCGCCGGCGGCTGGCAGGGCGGGGAGCAGGTCCAGGGCTACCTGGAGGAGGAGGGCATCCCGGCGGATTCGATGACCGAGACGTATGCGGCGATCCGGGTGGATATCAACACCCGGCGCTGGAACGGGGTGCCGTTCTACCTGCGCGCGGGCAAGCGGCTGGGCCGGCGTGTCACGGAGATCGCGGTGGTCTTCAAGCGGGCACCGAACCTGTTGTTCCGTGACCACAGTGATGATGACTTCGGGCAGAACGCGGTGGTGATCCGGGTCCAGCCCGATGAGGGCGCCACGATCCGGTTCGGGTCCAAGGTCCCGGGCACGCAGATGGAGGTCCGGGACGTGACGATGGACTTCGGGTACGGGCACTCGTTCACCGAGTCCAGCCCGGAAGCGTACGAGCGGCTGATCCTGGACGTGCTGCTGGGTGAGCCGCCGCTGTTCCCGCGGCACGAGGAAGTGGAGCTGTCCTGGAAGATCCTGGACCCCTTCGAAGAGTACTGGGCCGGGCTGGGCGAACAGCCCGAGCCCTACGCCCCCGGCAGCTGGGGCCCGGCCTCGGCTGATGAGCTGCTAGCCCGCGACGGACGCACCTGGAGAAGGCCATGATTGTAGATCTTCCGAACACCACCACCTCCAACATTTCCAAGAAGATCATGTCCCTGCGCGAGCAGGGCGGGGTGATCGCGCTGGGCCGGGTGCTCACCCTCGTGGTGGTCACCAAGTCCGGGCTGGAAGAGGAAGCGATCGAGGCCGCGAACGAGGCCAGCCGGGAACACCCCTGCCGGATCATCGTGCTCGCCGACGCCGGCTCGGCCGCCCCGAACCGGCTCGACGCCCAGATCCGGGTCGGCGGGGACGCCGGTGCCTCGGAGGTGATCGTGCTGCGCAGCTACGGCGAACTCGCCGAGGAAAGCGAGTCCCTGGTCGCGGCGCTGCTGCTGCCCGACGCCCCGATCGTGGCCTGGTGGCCGCACGGCGCGCCGAAGAACGCCTCCGAAACCTCCATCGGCAAGATCGCGCACCGGCGCATCACCGACTCCGCGAACGAGGCCGAACCCCAGGTCGCGCTGGAAAACATCCGCAACACCTACAAGGCCGGCGACACCGACCTGGCCTGGACCCGCCTGACGAACTGGCGCATCCAGCTCGCCGCCGTGCTGGACCAGGTCGACTCCTCCCCGGTCACCGCCGTCGCGGTCGAAGGCGCCTCGGACTCCCCGTCCACGATCCTCCTCGCGGCCTGGCTCACGCTGTCCCTGGACGCGCCCGTCACCATCGTCGCGGACCCCGCAGGCACCGGCATCCGCCGCGTCCGCCTCACCCGCGCCACCGGCGACATCCAGCTCTTCCGCCCCGGACTCTCCATCGCCGAACTCACCCAACCCGGCCAACCCGCCCAACGCATCTCCCTCCCACGCCGCAGCCTCCGCGACTGCCTCGCCGAAGAACTCCGCCGCCTGGACCCCGACGAAACCTTCGGTGAAACGGTTAGCAGTCTCGGTACTTCCAGAGTGAAACAGGAAAGCAGCATGACGTTCTCTGACAGCCAAAAGCCAGGACGCAACCGGGACCGTTTGTCACTGATCGCCGTCTAACGCGACCGCGACGGGGATGGTAATTAGGGCCTTAGACTGTGAGAAACCTTCTTGCAATCTACGCGCGCGACCGGCCCGGACACCCTCCTCTGGACTCTAGGGGCCCTCATACCGAGCAACGAGGACCTGGACACCGAACCTCTCAATTGGATTGCCCGGACCTGCCGTGGCCAGCGAGTTCAGGGACTCTTGAAAGGAACAAAGTTATGGTTCATAAAGTCAAGGCAGTCATTGCCCTGGAGAAGGATGCTCCGGTGTCGTTGGAGACGATTCTGGTGCCGGATCCGGGGCCGGGGGAGGCGTTGGTGGACATCCTGACGTGCGGGGTGTGTCATACGGATCTGCATTACAAGCAGGGCGGGATCGGGGATGAGTTCCCGTATCTGTTGGGTCATGAGGCCACGGGTGTGGTGGCGGCTGTGGGTGAGGGCGTGACGGAGGTGTCCGCGGGTGACCGGGTGATCCTGAACTGGCGTGCGGTGTGCGGGCAGTGCCGGGCCTGCGCGAAGGGCCAGCCGCAGTATTGCTTCAACACCGCCAACGCGACGCAGAAGATGACCCTGGAGGACGGCACGGAGTTGTCCCCGGCGTTGGGCATCGGCGCGTTCGCGGAAAAGACCCTGGTCGCGGCCGGGCAGTGCACCAAGGTCGACGAGGACGCCGACCCCGCCGCGGTCGGGCTGCTGGGCTGCGGTGTGATGGCCGGGATCGGGGCCGCGATCAACACCGGGGAGGTCAAGCGCGGGGAGTCCGTGGCCGTGATCGGCTGCGGCGGCGTGGGCATCGCCGCGATCGCCGGGGCGAAGCTGGCCGGGGCCACCACGATCATCGCGGTGGACATCGATGAGAACAAGATCGCGATGGCCAAATCCCTGGGCGCCACGCACGGGGTGAACTCCCGGCAGGTTGACCCGGTCGAGGCGATCCGGGCACTGACGAACGGCAACGGCGCGGACGTCGTGATCGAAGCCGTCGGACGGCCCGAAACCTACAAGCAGGCCTTCTACGCCCGCGACCTCGCCGGCCGCGTGGTCCTGGTCGGCGTGCCGACCCCGGAGATGGTCCTGGAACTGCCGCTGCTGGACGTCTTTGGCCGCGGCGGGTCCCTGAAGTCCTCCTGGTACGGGGACTGCCTGCCCTCCCGCGACTTCCCGATGCTCGTCGCCCACTACAAGCAAGGCAACCTGGACCTGGACGCGTTCGTGACCGAACGCATCAGCATCGACCAGGTCGAGGAAGCCTTCGACAAAATGCACCACGGCACCGTGCTGCGCTCCGTCGTCGAAATCGAACCCGCAACCGGAACCCGCGCAACGGCTGACACGGCGGCAACGGCTGCTGCCCAGACCGCAGGAGTGTCGGCATGAGCGTCAGGATCGAGAACCTCGTCACCTCCGGCACGTTCTCCCTGGACGGCGGCACCTGGGACGTGGACAACAACGTCTGGATCATCGGCAACGACACCGAGTGCGTGATCATCGACTCCCCGCACGACGCGGACGCGATCATCACAGCCGTGCAGGGCCGGAACGTCACCGCGATCCTGCTCACCCACGCGCACAACGACCACATCGGCGCCGCCCGCCAGGTCGCCGAAACCGTGAACGCACCGATCTACCTGCACCCCGAGGACCTCGTCCTCTGGGAACAGGTCTACCCCGACACCACACCCGACCGGCAGATCGCCGACGGCGACACCTTCCAGGTCGGCGGCGCGACCCTCAAGGCGATCCACACCCCCGGCCACTCACCCGGCTCCACCTGCTTCCTCCTGGAGGAAGCAGGCACCGTGTTCACCGGGGACACCCTGTTCAACGGCGGCCCCGGCGCCACCGGCCGCTCCTACAGCGACTACCCCACCATCCTGACCTCCATCCGCGAACGCCTCCTGCCCCTCCCGGCAGAAACCACCGTCCGCACCGGCCACGGCGACAACACCACCATCGCCGCCGAACGCGAAACCCTCGCACAGCTTTCGCAGTAGGACAGGATTGCCCCATAGAGCAGGACCCCGGAAGGCGCGCCAGAAAGCTGGCGCGCCTTGCCGGGCGTTGTGAACAAACACGGCGTTAGCCGGTAAGGAAGTTGGAACGATGAAGTTCGGCAAACAGCCCGCGCCCGTTGCGGACATCAACGAGGACGCCCTCGCCGTCGGCAAGCCGAAAACGGAAGCTGCCGGCGTCAAGGCCGTCATGGTGGCCTTGGAGCGCGCGGTGGCCCAGGCCGGCGTCACCCGGACGGCGCAGTCGCTGCTGCGCCTGAACCAGCGCGGGGGTTTCGACTGCCCGGGCTGCGCCTGGCCGGAATCGGACAAGAAACGCAAGGCTGCCGAATTCTGCGAGAACGGCGCCAAGGCCGTGGCGGAGGAGAATACCCTGCGGACGGTGGGTGCGGAGTTCTGGGCGAAGCATTCCATCGCCGAGCTCTCCGACAAGACGGAGTACTGGCTGGGCAACCAGGGCCGGCTCAGTGAACCGGTCGTGATCCGGGAAGGTGACACGCACTATTCGCCGATCTCGTGGGTGGAGGCGTTCGGGCTCATCGGTGAACACATCAGGGCCAGCACGCCTGACCGCTGCGTCTTCTACACCTCCGGCCGCACGGCCAACGAGACGGCGTACATGTACCAGCTCTTCGCACGGGCGCTGGGCACCAACAACCTGCCGGACTGCTCCAACATGTGCCACGAATCCTCAGGGTCGGCGCTGAACCCGACCATCGGCATCGGCAAGGGCACCGTGTCGCTGGATGACATCCACGACGCCGAGCTGATCCTCGTCGTGGGGCAGAACCCGGGCACCAACCACCCCCGCATGCTGTCCGCGCTGAAGGAATGCAAGGACAAGGGCGGCAAGGTGGTGGCGGTGAACCCCCTGCCCGAAGCCGGCCTCTTCAACTTCAAGGACCCGCAGACCGTCGCCGGCGTGGTCGGCGGCGGCACGCCGCTGGCCGATGAATACCTGCAGATCAAGGTGGGCGGGGACCTGGCGCTGTTCCAGGCCCTGGGCCACCTGCTGCTGGAGGCCGAGGAACAAAACCCGGGCACCGTCGTCGACCGTTCCTTCGTGGAGGCGCAGACCGACGGCTTCGACGCCTACCGCGAGGCACGCCGGGAACTGGACTGGGAGGAAACCGAAAAGGCGACCGGGCTGGCCCGGAAGCAGATCGAAGACGTGGCCGGGATGCTCATCCGGTCCAAGGCCAGCATCTTCTGCTGGGCCCTGGGCGTGACGCAGCAGCCGCACTCGGTGGATACCATCAAGGAAATGGTCAACGTCCTGCTCCTGCAGGGCAACTTCGGCAAGCCCGGCGCCGGTGCCTGCCCGGTGCGCGGACATTCCAACGTCCAGGGCGACCGGACCATGGGCATCTGGGAGAAGCCGAAGGAATGGCTCCTCGAAGCCCTCGACAACGAGTACGGCATCCAATCTCCGCGGCACCACGGCTACGACGCCGTCGAGGCCATGGAGGCGTTCGAGCGCGACGAGGTGGACGTCTTCGTGTCCATGGGCGGAAACTTCTCGCTGGCGTGCTCGGACACCGAGACCCTGGAAGCGGGGATGCAGCGGATCGGGCTGACCGTGCATATCTCCACCAAACCCAACCGGTCGCACGTGGTGCACGGCCGCACCTCGCTGATCCTTCCCACGCTGGGCCGGACGGACAAGGACGACAAGCACCCCAAGGGCGCCCAGTTCCTGTCTGTGGAGGACTCCATGTCCGTGGTCCACTCGACCCAGGGCAGGCTGACCCCGGTGTCCGAACACCTGCTCGCCGAGCCCGTGATCGTGGCCCGGATGGCCCAGGCCACCTTCGGCCCGGACCACGCCGTGGACTGGAAGGCCATGGCCGAGGACTACGACGTGATCCGGGACCACATCTCCCGCGTCCTTCCGGGGTTCGAGGACTTCAACAAGCGCGTGCGGACGAAGAACGGCTTCGTGCTGCCGAATCCGCCGCGCGACACCCGGTCCTTCAAAACGGATATTGGCCGCGGGCGATTCACCGTCAGCCCGCTGGAATACCTCACGCCGCCTGACGGGCACCTGGTGCTGCAGACCATCCGCAGTCACGACCAGTACAACACCACGTTCTACGGCCTGGACGACCGCTACCGCGGGATCTCCGACGGCCGCCGCGTCATCCTCGTGCACCCCGAGGACCTGACGGACCTCGGGTTCCAGGACAGGGACGTCGTGGACGTCGTGAGCACGTTCAGGGGCCAGGACCGGCAGGCGGACAAGTTCCGGCTGGTGGCCTACCCGACGGCGAAAGGGTGCGCCGCGGCATACTTCCCCGAGGCCAACGCCCTGGTGCACAAGGACAACGTCGCCCGGGAGTCGAACACCCCAGGCTTCAAGGCGATGTTCGTCCGCTTCGTGCCGCACACGGGTGGGGCCGCAGTGGCCGTTGAATCGGCTTCCCTTGAGGCTGCCACTGCCGTCTAAGGCGAACAGCAGAACCGCCCCGCCTCCGAGGGGCGGGTTCTAACGGTCGTTGCAACACCCAGGATTTTTGGGAGTTGCAGCGACCGTATCGTTCTAAGCGGGGAGACAGCCGGGGGAGTAGGTACACCCCTGAGCAGAAGGACCGGCTCTTTCGGTGCTGGATCGGCTTGGGAGCGTGAGCGCGGCCGCCACGGAGCCCAGGTTCAGCCAGAT
>NZ_JCAXEA010000039.1:0-20845 GCF_059759125.1 Arthrobacter sp. GQ119
TGCTGTTCGCCCACGAGCTGCAGGACACCAAAGACGGGCTCCCGGTCAAGGACCCGCACGTCTGTGACGCCGGCCGCGCCGAGGTGGTTCCTGAAGGAGTCCTGCAGGCGGACAACGTTCATGCCCAGGCCGCTGCCCAGGATCACCGGGCCCTCCAGCCCAAGCTGCCGGAGAACCTGCGCGGCCATGCCGGCCAGATCCTTGCCCGCCTGGTCAAGAAGCTCCTGGCTGACCCGGTGGCCGGCGTCTGCCGCCTCCACCACAAGCCGGGCCTGCTGGGCCCAGTATCGCCGTCCCGTGCTCGGGGAATGGAACAGGGCGATCAGCTTGTTGGGGTCGTCAATGTTGCAGGAGACCAGCAGGGCACGGGTGAGGTCATCGGGCTCCAGCCCCTGGTTCATGCGGCGGAGGCTGTGGCGGACGGCCTCCCGCCCCAGCCAATAGCCGCTGCCTTCGTCACCCAGAAGGTAGCCCCAACCGCCGGCCCGGGCTTCTTCCCCCTGCCCATTCCTGCCCCAGGCAGCCGAGCCGGTGCCCGCAATGACAGCCACGCCGCTGCCCGCGCCACCGGCCGCCAGCAACAAGCGCGAATCATGGACCACAGTGACCGTTGCGCCGGGTACGTGGGGCCTGATGAGCGCCGCCAGCGCGGCGGCGTCTTCCTCTGTATCAATCCCTCCGGCGCCGGCATAGACGTGGGCCACCGGACCCTGGCCGATTTTTGCGAACAGTTCCGCCAGATGCGCCACCGCTTCGTCGCGGGTGACGTTCTGGACGTTCGAACTGCCGACGATTTCGTCAGCCACGGGCCGGCCGTTCTCGAACCGGACGCCCCGCGTCTTGGTGCCGCCGATGTCCAGGCCGATCACGGTCCCCCCAGCAGGAACAGCACCGGCCGGGCGGGCGTCCTCCGGGGGAAGGGCGGCGTCCGTTTGAGGCGAAGGGGCAGCCTTGCCGGCAGGAACAGCCGGAGCATCGGATAGGTTGTCAGAGTCAGTCACCCCACCAGACTACTGAAGTGCATCAAAGGAGCGAGCAATGTCCACAGGTCTGTTTGGCACCCCGGTCATCGCAGCGCCCATGGCCGGAGGGACGTCGACCGCCCGCTTCGTTGCGGCTGTTCACCACTCGGGCGGCCTCGGCTTTCTCGCCGCCGGCTATAAGACCGTCGGCGCGATGAGGGATGAGGTGCAGGCCGCCAAAGCGGCCGGCATCAGGTTCGGCATGAACGTCTTTGTGCCGGATATGCGGCAGCTGCAGCCGTCCGCCGAGGCCCTGGCCGGTCTGGAACGGTATCGCCAGAGCCTGCTCAGGGACGCGTCCCGCTATGGCGTCGATGTTCCGCCGCTGACCGTGAATGACGACGATGCCTGGCAGGGCAAGATTGAGGAACTCCTGCTCGATCCGGTGGAGCTGGTCAGTTTCACCTTCGGCGTGCCGGGGGCGGACGTGGTGGGGAAGCTCCGCCGGGCGGGTTCAATGGTGCTGGCCACGGTCACGAACAGCGCCGAGGCAGGACTCGCCGCGGAACGCGGCGTGGACGCCCTCGTCGTGCAGCACGGCAGCGCGGGCGCACACAGCGGCGCGTTCCTGGCCGCTGAAGCGCCGGCCGCCGGCCGGCCCGGTGACCGGTCCAGCGCCCCGTCCACGACGGCGGAGCTGGTGCGGGAGGTGCGCGCCGCCGTCGGCCTTCCGCTGATAGCGGCCGGCGCGTTGTCCGACGCAGCCGCGGTGCAGTCGGTGCTCACTGCCGGCGCCGAGGCGGCACAGGTGGGGACTGCCCTGCTGCGGACAGAGGAAAGCGGCGCCCGGCAGCTGCATAAGGATGCCCTGGGCTCAGACCGGTTCACGGAGACGCGGCCGACCCGGGCCTTCACCGGACGCTACGCCCGCGCCCTGGTCAACGGGTTCGTGCGGGACCATGACGACGCGCCGCAAGGCTACCCGGCCATCCACCACCTCACGGCGCCCATCCGCGCCGCTGCGGCCGCCGCAGGGGACGCCGACCGCCTCAACCTGTGGGCGGGGACGGGATGGAGGTCGGCCCGGACCGGGCCTGTCGCCGAGGTGATGGGCAGTCTCCTCGCCGGAGGCTGA
The DNA here is from genome assembly GCF_059759125.1 of Arthrobacter sp. GQ119. Lineage (NCBI taxonomy): Bacteria > Bacillati > Actinomycetota > Actinomycetes > Micrococcales > Micrococcaceae > Arthrobacter > Arthrobacter sp. GQ119. The sequence continues at coordinate 2,098 of NZ_JCAXEA010000039.1, forward strand.
GCCGTCCGTCAACTCCCGGAGCGGGCACGGAGCAGGCCGGCCAGCAGCGCAGGTCCTTCCCCCAGCACGAGTTCCCGGAAGTGGCGCACGGGCTCCGGTTCCGGGCCGCTGCGCTCACGCCACGCCAGGCCGATCTCCCGATAGGCCAGTGCCGACTCCAGCGGCACCTCCACCCACCCCAGATCCCCGCTGCGCGCGGCACTTGCCGGCTGTGGGCTGGCCCCAGGCGGCAGGATGCTCACTCCCAGGCCCGCCGAAACCAGGCCGCGTACCGTATGGGAGTCCTGGCTCTCAAAGGCGATCCGGGGCCGGAACCCGGCCTCCCGGAACAGTGCGTCGGTGAGGGACCGGAGGCCATACCCTGGCCCCAGCGCAACAAACGGCTCCCCTTTGATGTCTACCAGGGCGGCGGAGCGGCGGCCCGCGACCCGGTGTGCGTGGTGCACCACAAGCCGCAGTGGTTCCCGGTAGAGGGCGGCCGACCCCATTGTCCGGCTGGCCGTGGCCACGGGGGCAGTCAGGGCAAGGTCCGCGGCGCCGGACGCCAACTCCGCAAGGCAGGTGTCCCTCGCTCCCTGGCTGAGCTGGAACTCGGTCTGCGGGTGGCGGTGCCGGAAGGCGCTGATCAGCAGCGGCAGCGTGGCCTCACCGAACGTGTGCTGGAAGGCCACGGCAATCCGGCCGCGGACCACCTCGGATTCATGCCGCACCAAGTCAAGGCCGGCCCTGAACTCCGCGAGCGCGGACTCGATGTAGGGCAGAAGCGCCTTGGCCGCCGGCGAGAGGCGGACACCCCGGCCCTCACGGATGAGCAGTTCCGTGCCCACCACGGCACTGGCGCGGGCCAGCGCGCGGCTCACCGTCGACTGCGGAACGCCCAGGAGTTCGGCAGTTTCCGTGATGTGCTGTGTGCGCCCCAACTCAGCGAGCAGCGGCAGGATGGGCAGCAGCTGAACGAGCTGCCGATGCTCAATGTCCATTGATTCCCTGCCATTCCCTGCTGTCGCAGACACAGACGCTTTTCATCCATTTCTGCATGCTTCTCTGCTGAATCATGCATTGGATACTAAATTACGGCAGTCCTACCCTGAAAGCATGCCAACGCCCGCCGTTCCCGGCTCCCGCAGACAGCCAAGCCCCGGCCTTCCCTGCTCCGCACCTCCTGATGAGACGGGATGGGAGGGCCATGCGAAGGGCTCGGCCGCCTACGGCAAGATCCTCGCGGGCCTGGCTTTCGCGGGCGTGGCGACTTTTGCTCAGCTCTACTCCACCCAGGCTGTGCTGCCCCTGATGTCCTCGGAACTCAAGGTAACGGCAGCCGAGGCCGCGCTGACCATTTCGCTGGCAACGGTGGGACTCGCCGTCACCGTCATCCCGTGGTCGTTCCTGGCCGACAGGATCGGACGGGTCAGGGCGATGGCCTGGGGCATCTCGGCCGCCACCGTGCTGGGGCTGCTGGTTCCGCTCGCCACCTCGTTTCCTTTGCTGCTGGGACTCAGGATGCTCGAAGGCATGGCACTGGGCGGCATCCCAGCCATCGCCATCGCCTACCTGAACGAGGAGATCAACAAGGCCCATGCCGCAATGGCCGCCGGCAGTTACGTAGCCGGGACCACCCTGGGCGGACTGGCCGGACGGCTGGTGGCCGGGCCGGTGGGCGAACTGTGGGGCTGGCGTGCCGCCGCCCTCGCCGTCTCCGTTCTCGCCACGCTTGCGGCCGTGTTGTTCCTGGTGCTGGTTCCGAAGGCCCGGGGGTTTAAACCCGCTCCGGCGACGGGCCTTGGCGGCGCACTCCGGACACTGGGCGGCCATGTCCGCAATGCACGCCTGCTGGCGCTCTACGTCCAGGCCTTCCTCCTCATGGGCGGCTTCGTTGCCGTTTACAACTACCTCGGCTTCCGGCTCTCCGGCGCACCGTTCAGCCTGCCGGCAACCCTGATCAGCCTGACCTTCCTGGCCTATCTGTCCGGAACGGTGACCTCCAGATGGGCAGGCGGCCTGACCCAGCGGTTTGGCCGGCGGACCGTGTTGCTGGCGGGCATCCTGCTGATGACGGCAGGCCTCTCCCTCACGCTCACCCACCTGCTGCCGCTGATCCTGGTGGGGCTGCTCGTGTTTACGGGCGGGTTCTTCGCCGCGCACAGCATCGGGGCCGGCTGGACGGGCACCATCGCCTCCGCGGGGAGGGCACAGGCCGCGTCCCTGTACAACCTCGCCTACTACCTGGGGTCCAGTGTGATCGGCTGGGCGGGCGGCCTGGTGTTCCAGTCGCTGGGTTGGACGGCGCTCGCCGTCACCGTGATCGTGCTGGGATGCACGACGGCGGTGATCGCCGCCGTCGTGCATCCCGCCGGGGCGGAGGTTCCCCGTCGAGGTTAGAGAGTCCCCTCGATGGCCTGGACGAGGTCTCCAAGAATGTCCGTGGCGTCTTCCAGCCCCACTGAAACCCTGAGGAGGCTGGCATGCGGCTTGGCCTCAGCTGCCACCGGGCGGTGAGTGAGGCCGGCAGGATGCTGGATCAGGGTGTCCACCCCGCCGAGGGACACCGCATGCGTGATCATCCGGACGGCGGCCGGGACGCGCTCAGCGTGTTCTGCGCTGCGCAGTTCAAAAGCGATCAGGGATCCCGGCCCCGCCATCTGCGTGCCGACCAGCCCGTGCGGGTCGCATTCCGGAAGGCCCGGGTAGCGGACCGTCCTTACGAGTTCGTGTCCGGCCAGTCCGGCGGCCACCTTGTGGGCGGTGGACTGCTGGGCCCGGACCCGGACAGGAAGGGTGGCAAGTCCGCGGTGGAGGAGGTAGGCCGGCCAGGGCGTGAGGATACCGCCGGTAATGGCCCGAACCTGCCGCAGACGGAGGGCCCACTCCGGCGATGCCGCCACCACCCCGCCCATCGCGTCACCGTGGCCGCCCATGAACTTGGTCGCGCTGTGCAGCACGAGGGCGGCTCCGTGGTCCAGCGGCCGCTGCAGCACCGGGGTGGCAAAAGTGTTGTCCACGAGGACGGGAACTCCGTCCGCGGCCGCCACGAGAAGGGCGATGTCCACGAGGTCCAGGCTGGGGTTGGCAGGGGTTTCCACGACGACCAGTCCCGTGTCCGGCCGGAGCGCGGCGCGGACGCCATCCGGAGCCGTGAAGGTCACCTCGGTTCCCAGCACCCCCGACGCCAGCACGTGGTCGCTGCCGCCATAGAGCGGCCGGACCGCCACGACATGCTTCTTGCCTCCGGCCACTGCCGCAAGCAGCACGGCGCTTAGCGCAGCCATTCCTGTAGCGAAGGCCACGGCCTCCGGCGCCCCTTCCAGCACCGCGACGCCGGCTTCGAACCGCGCCACGGTGGGGTTCCAGAGCCGCTGGTAAACGGTGCTTTGACCCTCCAGGCGGGGGCCGCCGGTGGCCATCTGCTCGTAGGCGAGGCCGCCGTCCTCCACCGAGGGCAGCGGTGCCGTTGTTGAAAGGTCGACGGGCAGTGCGTGGACGCCTTGGCCGGTGAGCCCGTCGCGGCCGGCATGGACTGCCACCGAGTCTCGAGAAAGCATGATGCTCCTTGTGAATTATTCGCCATTGAACGCCGCAAGTATCTGGCAAATATTCGGTGATCGACAGGTCATATGAATGTTATGGACGGAAAGTCGCGACTATGATGAATGGAGAACACCCCAAGGAGGATCCGTGAGCACCAACGCGAAGAATATTCGGCCGTCGGCACATGCCGAGCTGCTGGATGCCATCGACGAGCGGCTGCTGGCGGCGCTCGTCGACGACGCCCGGATCTCCAACAAGCAGCTTGCAGAACTCGTTGGCATCGCCCCCTCCACGGCACTGATGCGCACCCGCGCCCTGTCCGAGCGCGGCATCATTCAGGGTTTCGAGGCCAAACTGAGCCTCTCGGCCATCGGTCGCTCCGTGCAGGCGCTCATTGCCGTGCGGCTCCGCGCCCACGACCGCGAGCAGATCGACCGCTTCACTTCCCGCGTTCCCAAGCTGCCTGCGGTGCTGTCCACTTTCCATACCTCCGGCTCGGTGGACTACCTGCTGCACATCGCGGTGGCCACCACCGAAGACCTCCGGGACTGGGTGCTCGACAATCTGGCGACGGACCCGGTGGTGGGCCACACCGAGACCACGCTGGTGTTCGAGCACATGCCGGGCAACCACGGGCCGTTGCACGAACAGGACTGACTGAGCAGGACTGGCTGCCGCTGATGGCGGGGCGGCGGTCCGCTCAGGCGGACCGCAGCGACCCGCGCAGCGCCACCATCGCGAGCGCCCCGGTGGCGATGCCACAAAGCACGAGGAATCCGGTGGCCGTCCCCTCCAGTCCGTACACCGCGGCCGCTAAGCCCAGTCCGATCACCGGGACGGCGCTCCCCAGGTACGTGATCACGTAGACCGTGCTGATGATCTGCGCATGGCGGGAGGCTTCCACCTTGCCGGCCACGTCGTTGAAGGCGGTGCGGAACGCGATGCCCTGGCCGACGCCGGCGGCCAGGCTGGCAGCGACCAGCAGCCAGGGGCTGGCGCAGGCTGCGGCGGCGGCGATCAGGGTCACAGAGACGCCGAGCAGCGCCAGCCCGGCGGGAACGGCAAACCGGCTGCGGACACCGATGAGCTGGCTCAGGGCCGAGGCAGCAAGAGTAAGGCCGGCGAGGACACCGATGAGCGGCCTGGAATCGACGCCTACGATCGGCGCGAAGTAGCCCGGAGCCAGGGACAGGCAGAAACCAAAGACGGTGAAGCTCAGGAACCCGACGGCGGCAGCCAGCCAGAAGGCGCCCCGCGCCGCGTGCGAGACCGAGGGCCGCCGGGGCGCCAGGGCCCTGAGCGGCCGCGGACCGTGGGCCGGCTGGATGGCCGGACGGGCGCGGAGCAGGTACAGCGGCACCAGAAGGGCCGTCAGGACCATGGAGTGGATGACGTACGGTGTGGATGTGGGGTGGGGCAGCAGCGAAAGCACTCCCCCGATGGCCGGACCGGCCGCCACCCCGCCGGCGGATGCCAGCAGGGTGAAGCGCGAGGCCCATTCCGGCCGCTCGGGAAGCAGTTCCCGGAGGGCGGCCGAGCTGGCGCCGGTGGCCAGTGCCACCGCGATCCCCTGCAGCGCGCGGCCCGCCGACAGCACGGCAAGGCTCTCCGCGTGGGCGAAGACGAAACCGCCCGCCAGGCCCGCCAGCACGGCCAGGAGCAGTGCCGCGCGACGCCCAATGTGGTCCGACCAGTGGCCTGCCACCATCAGTGTGGACATGAGCGCCAGGACATAGGCCGAGAATGCCAGCGACACGTCAAGGGATGTGAGGCCCAGCTCCGCCTGCAACAACGGGTACAGGGGCGTCGCGAGATTGGCCCCCACCAGTAGCGTGAAGATCACCACGCCTGCCATGGCCAGCCGCGCGGTGTTGGAAGCGTCCCAACCGCGCCTGCCGGCCGTCGCCGGCCGCATCCGAAGTTCGCTGAAGACGGTCATGCCCGTACCCCTGCCTGCCCGGCAGCCCCCGCTCCTTGTGGGAGCTTCGGCTGCGGATGAAGATTGATACCTCCAGAATGGGCCAGGGATGACTAAGGAGCTTCTGTTTCATGGAAAAATTGATCAAAACAGTCAATCCCCGATGCCAGAAGTGAACCGGAGTGATCATTTGAACAGCCTGGACCCCACCGACCTCCGCATCCTGCTGGAACTGGTCCGAGATCCGCGGATCCAGATCGGTGAACTGAGCGAGAAACTCGGGATCGCCAGGAACACCGCGCAGTCGCGCATGCGCCGGATGCTGCGTTCCGGCGTCCTGCGCGACGGCGGCCGGGAAATCGACCTGGAGTCCGTGGGGTACGACGTCGTCGCTTTCGTGACGATCGAAGTGACCCACCGCGAGCTCGACGGCGTCGTGGGCGCCTTGCGCCTTCTCCCCCAGGTCCTGGAGGTGCACGAGATTTCCGGGCGGGGCGACGTCTGGTGCCGGGTGGTGGCCACCGATACGCATAACCTGCAGGCCGCCCTCCGCTCCATCCTCCGGATCAAGGGAGTCATCCGGACGGAAACCGTGCTTGCGCTCCACACCCACATCCCGTACCGGACGGAGCCGCTCATCAGCCGGCTGGTGCAGGGCGCGGCAGTCCAGGCACCAGCCCGCGGGGAATAGGATTCAAAGATGGATTGGCTCCCGTACATCTCCCAGGTCAACTGGCTCGCCGTGCTGCTGGCCTTCATCGCCAGCATGGCCATCGGCTTCGTCTGGTACCTTCCGGCGGTGCTGGGCACGCGCTGGATGGAGGCCATCGGCAAAACGGAGGAGGACCTGAAAAACGCGGAGGGCGGTGCCGGGATCTGGTTGCCCATGATGGTCTACGCCGCGCTGACGGCCATCCTGCTTGCAGCGCTGATTGCCAGGCTGGGCATCGACAACGCGCCGGCCGGCGGCCTGTTTGCTCTGGTCCTGGCTGTGGTGTTCCGCGCCGGAGGCCATGTCATCCACAACGGCTTCGCCGGACGCGGGACAGCCGTGACCCTGATCGATTCCGGCCACGACGTGCTCGCCATGACCGCAGCCGGCGTCATCATCGGCGCGATGTCCTGAACGGCCACGCAGGGAACCGCGCACCGTGACCATCATCGACAACGCCGTCTACGTTGACGGGATCCGCAGCGCCGAACCGGGAAACCTCGAGCAGACCTTCGAGACGCTGGCCGAGCACGGGGGCATGGCCTGGATTGGGCTCTACCGGCCGACCGAACCCGAAATGGCTGCCGTGGCGGCGGAATTCGGGCTGCATGAACTCGCCGTCGAGGACGCCATTTCAGCCCACCAGCGGCCCAAGCTGGAGCGCTACGGCGACAACCTGTTCACGGTGCTCAGGCCTGCCCGCTACCTCGACGACACCGAGACCGTGGAGTTCGGAGAACTGCACATCTTCACGGGCAGGAACTTCGTGGTGACAGTGCGGCACGCCGAGATGTCCGGGGTGGGGCAGGTCCGGCGCCGTCTGGAGTCGCGGCCCGACCTGCTTCGCCACGGTCCCGAGGCCGTGCTCTATGCCCTGCTGGACAAGGTGGTGGATGACTACGCGCCGGTGGTTGCCGGGCTGGAAAACGACATCGACGAGATCGAGGACCAGCTGTTCTCCGGGGACTCCACCGTGTCCCGCCGCATCTACGAACTGGCCCGCGAGGTCATCCAGTTCCAGCGTGCCATCCATCCCCTTCCGGGAATGATGCAGCAGCTGAAGCGCGGCTTCGAAAAGTACGTGGTGGACACCGATCTGCAGCACAGCCTGCGGGACGTGGAGGACCATGTTCAGCGGGTCCTATCCCGGGCAAACTCCTTCCGGGACCTCCTGCAGAACGCGCTCACCCTGGACGGCACGCTGACCGCCAACCGGCAGAATGAGGCCAGCGCGCAACAGAACGAACAGGTCAAGAAAATCTCTTCCTGGGCCGCCATCTTCTTCGCCCCGTCCTTCGTGGCAGGTGTCTACGGGATGAACTTCGACCACATGCCCGAGCTGCACTGGGCCCTCGGGTATCCCATGTCCATCGGGCTGATGGCGGGCACGGCGGTCCTGATGTACGTCATCTTCAAACGCAAGGGCTGGCTGTAGGGGCATGTCCAGGTTCGAGCGCGGCCTCATCATCACGCCGGGCACCGACCGGCAGTTGGGCGCCTACGGCCTCTTTCGACCGGCGCCCTCCCAGCAGCGGGTCCTGGAACTGCCGTCACACACCCTGACGGTGAAGAGCGCCGATCCCGACCTCCTCTGGGTGGGGTTCGACGCACTGTGCGCCGGTCCGCTCGGGCAGGCCGATTACGGGACACTGGCGGGCATGTTTCCCGCCTGGGTGGTCGACGGCGTCCCGCCCCCGGACGTGGAGCCAGCCGGTGCCGCCGCCGGTGCCGCCGCGGTGCGGCACCGGTTCCTCGACGTGCTGGACGTTCTCCGCGACCGGGACGTCATGCTCTTTCTCATAAGCCGGAGCCCCCTCGATTTTGACGCCGCGTCACGGCCCGGTGTGCCGCCGTCGCAGGAAGCCGCCGCCCTCGCCAGGATTGCGGACAGGCTTACAGTGCTGCGCCGGGTCGAATCGGACGAGCACCTGCAGGACGAACAAACCAGCGGCTGCTGAGGCGGCGTTGGACTGCGTCAGCGCCGGCTCAGCGCGCCGAGACCAGCAGCCCTTCGCGGACGCCCGCCGTCCCGCCGACCGGCCCTGAACCGTCCGGCCCTGGACCCAGGGCGGCGGCGATCACGACGGAGCTTGCCGAAGCCCACGCCTGTGGGCGGCAGCTGGCCGGGAACGGTACCGGAACACGCATGGTGTCCGAGCCGTGGCCGCCGAACAGCTCAGGCAACCGCCACTCATTGGCCTCTGCCACCTTCAGCAGCCCCGAAGCCAGCTGTGCGGCCTCATCGGGGAAGCCGTCGGCCAGCATGCCGCTGATGATCAGGGCGGTATCGTGGCTCCAGACAGCTCCGGCGTGGTAGCGCGTGGGCCAGTAGCCGCCGTTGGTGGTGGACAGCGTGCGCACGCCGTAACCCGAGAACATCGTCGGATCCATGATGCGCCTGACCACGATCTCCTGCTCCTCCTCGTTGAGGATCCCCGTACCCAGCAGGTGCCCCATATTGGAGGTGACGCCGTCGACCGCTTTCTTGTCCGCATCGAGCGCCAGCGCGGGATAAGGGCCCAGCTCATCCTCACACCAGAACTGCGAACGGAACCTCTCCGCCATTCCTGCCGCGTAGTCCCGCCATTCCTGGGCGCCGGGGCGGCCGAACGCATCCAGGAGCTCAGCCCCGACCGTTGCGGCCTCGTAGGCATAGGCCTGGACTTCGGCCAACGCGATGGGACCCGTTGCCAGTGAGCCGTCGTGCCACCGGATTGCGTCACCGGAATCCTTCCATCCCTGGTTGACGAGCCCGTGCCCGGAGGTGTCGAGGTATTCCAGGAAGCCGTCCCCGTCCAGGTCGCCATGGTCCCGAAGCCATTCGAGGGCGTCCCGGAGGTTGGGAAGCAGCTCCTCCACCTCGGCGTCGGGCATTCCGGCCTTCCAGGCGTCGTGAAGGAGGCAGATCCAGAGCGGCGTGGCGTCGATGGTGCCGTAATAGACGGGCGGCAGGCGCAAGGCCTGGCCGCTCTCGGCCATCGTCAGGACCGTCCGCCGGACTTCGTGCAGGATTTTCCCGGGCTGCACCGCCGTGGTGTGGTCCGTTTCGGTTCCCTGCCGACCGGCCAGCGCCCGCAGGGTGCCGCGGGCAATGGCCGTGTTGATCGGAAGCAGCATGCGGGCGGCAATGATGGAATCCCGGCCGAACATGGTGAAGAACCACGGCGCACCGGCGGCGAGGAAAGTGTCATCCGGGTGCGAGGAGTGGGCGAGCCGCAGGCTGTTGAGATCGCTGGTTGAGCGCTGCAGGAGGTTCCTGAGGCGCGGATCCGCGCATACCGGGGCCTCGATGGGCGAGCCGTTGCCGGCGAGCATCGGCGAATCGGCGTCAGTCAGGTCCACGGCCCACTCGAGGACGACGGCGGCTCCTGGCTGCACCTCCACCGCCCAGTCGATGGTGACCGTGGTTCCGCTAAAGCCGACGGAGCCGGGCACCGTCCCGCCGCTGGACCCCGTGGTGAGGCGCAGTTCGGTATCCGCATCACGCCAGGCCCATGCGCAGTCCACCGGCTCCACCGGCCGGTGGGAGCGTTCTCCCTGCTTGATCTGCTCCATGGTTGTGTTGTCGGCAGCCAGGGTCAGGCGGACGTTGAGGGTGACGGGCTCGCGGAACGCCGACTCAAGCGTCAGGGTCTCTGCCACGCGGCCGGTGCATCCTGTTAGGGATTCGCTGTCCTCCCCGGGTCTGATCCTGCCCGATTCAGCGGTGCGGGTCCGCACGAGCGAGAGCAGCGGGTCAGCCACTTCAGCGTCAGCGCGCACGAAGTAGATGTAGTCAGTTTCCTTGGACGAACGCAGCTGGGTTGATACCCACTCCGGCTCGCGGCCGTCCACGGTCAGCACAGCCCCGTCCAGCACGCGGTCGTCACCGCAGTAGATTCCCTGGGCACCCGCCCCGCGGATCTGCCCATGGGCGTCGGCCCATGCCTGGATCGGGGCGCTGAAGACGCCGGAAAGGTTATGCAGGTAGGGCTGCTCAGAGGCCACGGAAAACTCCTCGAAGTTGGGTTGGGCGGAGACCGGAAGAGTGCTGCGGAAAATGGTGCTGCCAAATCAACGGAGCACGTTCAGCAAGAATTTGATCGATCAAATTTCTGGCGTTAAGATCGTCTCACAACAACCGTCAGAAGGAAAAGCCCCGCAGATCCTTCCCGCACTGAGGAGCATTCGTGGCCCGGCCCACCCTCGCAAGCCTTGCCGCTGAGCTGGGCGTGTCGAGGCAGACCATCTCCAATGTGCTCAATGCCCCGCACCGGGTGAAGCCGGCCACCCTGGAACGCGTCCGGGGCGCCATCGAGGCCGCCGGCTACCGGCCCAGCGCAGCAGCCCGGCAATTGCGAACCCGGCGGTCCATGAATCTCGGCATGAGGCTGATGCCGGTGACGGACGGCATAAACGGCTCCATCCTCGACCGCTTTCTGCATGCCCTCACCAAGTCTGCCCAGGGCGCCGGCTACCGGCTGACTCTCTTCTGCGCCGACTCACACGAGGACGAAGTCCTCCAGTACGGGGAACTGCTCCATGTCGCGGGAATCGACGGCTTCATCCTCACTTCCAGCAGCCGCGACGACGTCCGTACGAAATGGCTGCAGGACAACGGCACGCCGTTCGCGGTCTTTGGGCGGCCTTGGGAGGACGCTTCGGCGCAGCATCCGTGGGTGGACATTGACGGCGCCGCCGGCACGGCAGAAGCCGTCACCATGCTCGCCGGGCAGGGACACACCCGCATCGCGTTCCTGGGCTGGAAGGACGGCGGCCCGGTGGGAGATGACCGCCAGTCCGGGTGGGAGCGGGCCATGGGGGCTTTGGGCCTCAGCGAGGATGGTTCCGGTCTCTGCACGTCAACCACCGACACTGTCGCCGGAGGCATTTCCGGCGGCCGGGAACTCATCGCCAGAGGCGCGACGGCGATTGTCTGCGCGAGCGATTCGCTGGCCATCGGGGCCGCGGAAATCCTTCGCGAGCTCCGCCCGGAACAGTTCCTTCCCGGGCAGCCCGCCGGCCCCGGACTCCGGGCTGCAGTGGTGGGGTTTGATGACACCCCTGTGGCCGCGGCGTTGGGTCTCTCCAGCGTGGCCCAGCCGGTGGAGGACGCTGCCCGGCACATCGTGCGCCTGCTGACATTCGAACTGGCGCGTCCCGGAGAGGGCAGCGCCCCCGAGCAGCATGTGCTGCTTGCGCCGCACGTCGTGGAAAGGGTGCCCTTGCCGTTGGCGGCTCCGCGCTGAGGTCCGCTCCGCCATTCCCAAGCAGGTGGCTGTATCATCCGTCTACCGTTGCCGTAACGGGTCTCGAAGATCTACGGCTCCGGTAGGTGGCCCGCTCTGGTTCACGGGGAATGAGCGGGCCACCGCCCCCGTGCGCCATGCACCGCCCGCCCTGCGTGGATCTGCTGCCGACTGACTCGCGAGTGACGCCCATTTAATCGGGGCTGCTGGAGCACGGCAGCTTTGATGTCTGGCGCTTTGGGTGCTCGACGGCAAGACTGTGGGCAGCGCTGAGCACCAGACCCACATTGCGACCTGAAGCTGACGCAGTACGCGACAGACGCAGTACGCGACAGGGGCAGTACGCGACAGGGGCGGTCCGGGACGTGAAGGGAGACCCTACATGGAACCTGGCATTCACTTCGCTGCGTCCACCTGCATGGTTCTCGCGGTTACGTGCTTCGCCGTGGGTGCGCTCATCTCCCGCCACCCACGACAACGGCGCATCGGGAATGGCCAGGGGACGGCCGCCGAGCATCTTCGGTTCGCCGTACTTGCCGGGACGGCCTTCAGCCTGACGGGGGCCGCGCTCATCATCAGAACTCTCACCTGACGTCATGATGATGACAAACGTCCCGACAGAACCAGGCAAGAGGGCGGGCCACCTGAATCATTGGTATTGCCCCGGAGAGCCATGCGCCCAACACGGCCAGCGCACTGATACAGGTTGTTCTCTGCCGTTTCCGGCCCGCCACGCCTGGATGGAAGGAGTTGAATCTGGGGAGCCAAGAGTTCCAACCCTTGACTTCTTCGATGCGAACTCAGGATAACGCCGGTTCACGCATTTTTCACTGAATCCTGTTCAGACCAACTCGGATACGCGGAACCCGGTCAGAACGGTTGAGGCGACGACAGGTGATCAGCCACTGCTTCATGCTTCCGCTCAACAGGTCCCCCGTTTCGCGGCCATGGTTCCTTGAGAATTAGTAGGAATATTAGATTGCCCGAGTTGATATATTAGTCCTATACTGGGAGCGGAACTGCAGAGAACCGATCGTAAACTCGATGAGGAGTGGAACAGCATGCAGCAACTCGCGCACCGGCTCGAACGGCTGGGCACCGAAACCGCTTTCAGCGTCGCGCAAGCCGCGGCCGCCTGGAAGGCGAAGGGGAACCTGGTGTACCCCTTCCACCTGGGCGACATCAACATCCCCACCGCCCCGAACATCGTGGAAGCGATGAACAGGGCGATCGCGGACGGCTACACGGGCTACTGCCCCGGCCCCGGCATTCCACAGCTTCGTGAAGCACTCGCCGACGACATCGGCTCGCGCCGCGGTATAGAGTTCTCCCCCGACAACGTGGTCGTGATGACCGGCGGCAAGCCCGTCATCACCAAGTTCCTGCAGGCGGTCATGAACCCCGGCCAGGAAGTGCTCTATCCCAACCCCGGCTTCCCGATCTATGAATCGCAGATCGAGTACCTCGGCGGCACGGCCGTGCCGTATCGCTATGTGCCAACGAGCACTGGCTTCGCGATCGACCTCGAGCAGATCCGCTCGTCGATCACCCCGAACACGGTCGCAATTATCTACAACGACCTGCAGAACCCCATCTCAGCCGAGTCGACTGCGGCCGAACGCGAGGCCATCGCACAGCTCGCGATAGAACACGACCTCTGGGTACTCTCCGACGAGGCGTACTTCGAGACTCGCTATGAGGGAGTCTCGAGCTCGATTACATCAATTCCCGGCATGGCCGAGCGTACCGTCATCCTCTACACGTTCAGCAAGAAGTTCGCCATGACCGGCTCACGCCTCGGCTGCGCCGTTGCCCCGCGCGAGATCGCCCAGGTGCTCAGCACGCTTAACACCAATGATGAGTCCTGCACGACGCACTACGTGCAGTGGGCCGGCGTCGAAGCACTCCGCGGTCCCCAGGATTCTGTGCAGCAGATGCTTGACGTTCTGCAGAAGCGTCGGGACACCGCATGCGAGCTCGTGAATTCCATCCCCGGCATGCACGTCGCCGTCCCGCAGTCGACCTTCTACCTGTTCCCCGACGTCACCGAGGCCATGGAGCGTATGGGTTATACGGCAGTCGGTGACTTCGCCTCTGATGCCCTGTACAAGACCGGCGTTTCCTTCTGCACGCGCGAGCACTTCGGCCGCCGCCTGCCCGGCGAGGAACGGCAGTACATCCGGCTCGCCTACTCGGGCATTGAGGTGCCAGCCATCCTCGACGGCCTCGGCCGCCTGCGCGAGTGGATCGAGACGGCATGAGCCGGGTCGTCGTGACGGGGCGTATCCCCGATGCCGCAATCGAGAAGCTCCGCACCGAGCACGAGGTCGATGCCTGGCAGGGTCCGGAGTCGATTGGCCGCGAGGAGCTCCTGCGCCGGGTAGCCGGCGCCGATGCCGTCGTGAGCCTGCTCACCGAGCGCATCGACGCCGAGTTGCTCGACGCCGCCGGCCCGCAGCTCAAGGTCGTGGCGAACGTCGCCGTCGGCTATGACAACATCGACGTGCCAGCATGCACCGAACGTGGCATCGTGGCCACCAACACCCCCGGCGTCTTGACCGAGGCGACCGCCGACATCGCGTTCGGGCTCATCCTCATGGCAACTCGCCGGCTCGGTGAGGGCGAACGGCTCATCCGCGCCGGCCAGGCCTGGAAGTGGGGCATGTTCTTCCTGCTCGGCAGCAGCCTGCAGGGCAAGACCCTCGGCGTCGTCGGCATGGGCGGCATCGGCCAGGCAACGGCTCGGCGGGCAAAGGCCTTCGGCATGGACATCGTCTACCAGTCACGCAGTGAGATCGACCCCGCGATCGCAGCGGAACTGGGGGCCCGGCGGGTCGATCTCGACGAGCTGCTGACTGTTTCCGACGTCGTTTCGCTGCACTGCCCTTACGGAGCAGCCACGCACCATCTGATCGGCGCGGAGCAGCTCGCAGCGATGAAGAGCTCGACATACCTCGTCAACACCGCACGCGGACCGATCGTCGACGAAGCGGCGCTCGCCGCCGCGCTTCGCGACGGCGTCATCGCGGGTGCCGGGCTGGACGTCTTCGAGCACGAACCCCAGGTCCATCCCGAGTTGCTGGATCTGGAGAATGTGACACTCGTGCCGCACCTCGGCTCGGCCACCGTCGAGACGCGCACCGCCATGGCGGTGCTCGCCGCCGACAACGCGCTCGCCGTGCTCGGTGGGGAACGACCGCCTACACCGATCGGTTAGTGGCGGCGGGCGCGCACGAGGATCTGTCCTCGGCTCGCCAACGACACGACCAACACAAAAACGAGTACGAGCCCCGTCCCGAAGGACGGGGCTCGTACTCGTTCAACCACGATGATGGCCCCTCGCCTCCGAGGAGGCGGTGACGGCGGCAGGGGACGACGACGGCGGCCCAGCCGTCCGCGCGACTGCAGCCCCGCTCGACCGATTGGGCAGCCAGGAACCCTACAACGGCTGGCGCCCCGTTGTGGAGTGACCGACAGTATGTGTATCCGTCCCAACTTGAGATCCCACGGAGGCATCACGATGACAGGCGAACATACCGCCCTGGTTACTGGAGGAGCGCGAGGGATCGGCCGGTCAATCGCCGAACGGTTAGCGGAGAGTGGCTGGACTGTAGTTGCTACTTACAACACTGGTCTCGATGAAGCCAGGGAGCTGGCGCGCACGCACGGCGTGGAGATACGTCAGCTGGATCTCACAGACAGATCTGGATCGCTGGACTTTGCCCGCCGGGTTCGGGATGAGTTTTCCTTCGTTGGGCTGGTCAACAATGCCGGGATCCTGGAGAAGCAACCTTTCGAGGAAATGACTCTTGATGCATGGGATAGAGCTTTTCAGGTCAATGTAACGGCACCGCTCATCCTTGCCCAGGCGATCGGCCCTTACATGTCCCCCGGCGGGAGCATTGTCAACATCGCCAGCACGGACGCTTACGTCGGTTCCTTCCGAGGCATCGCCTACTCGGCCATCAAAGCGGCTCTCATTTCAGTTACTCGAAGCCTCGCGAACGTGCTTGGCCCAAAGGGAGTCCGCGTCAACGCTGTAACCCCGGGCTGGGTCGATTCCGGCCTATTGACGGAATCCTACGAAGCAGCAAGCCTTACTCCGTTGGGACGCAATGGGAGTCCGAGTGACATAGCTAAGGTCGTGGCCTTTCTCCTCAGCACCGAAGCATCGTTTATCTCGGGGGCATCTATCGTCGCCGATGGTGGGTACACCGGTGTGGACTACTTCATGAAGAAGGAGGACGACTCCCTCAGCTAAGCCGCTAAAGCGCCCGCTGCCCACCGGGGAATTCCGGCTGGAAAATGACTACTGACATCACCCGCAATTCATGGGGCATCTGCAGCTTCAAGGGGGCACTAAATGGATGAGCGCTCTGGCATCATTGTTGACTCGGTCAAGATCCGGCGAGTCAACGACGACGCGACGTTCACTCAGGGTTTCCTGTGCGCTCCCTCACCCGCCAATCACCAACCGTCAACTCCTGACATCGACGCCGCGATCTCTGAGATCAGGATGCCTGACTACCCCGACCAGCGGTTCCATGCAGTTGAAGTGAGCCAGGGAACGGCAATTTACATCTTCCCGTGAGCTCCCCCAGGTGGACAGCGACCAAGCATTTTCCCGCCAAATTGAACCGCTTCACCCGAGTAATTGCTGCCTTGATCGGCGCCGGCGGCCTCGGACTGGGCGGCCTCGGCGTCTATACAGTGAACCGCGATCCAGGTCCTATAGCGCTCTTAGTAGTCGGCACGCTGTTCATGCTCGTTGCCATGGTGGGCCGCATCCCAAACCTCAGATGGCAGGACAACGAGATCAACTGGCAGGCAGACGCAGCGGGCAGGGCATTAGCGAAGGCCCTTGAAGGCGGAGGCTCGCAGGAGCGGCGGGACGCACTTACAGACTTGCTGGAGGTCGCCCCGGCCGCAGCGGCGCCGGCTTTGCGGGCGCTGGGTTTCGAGGAACAGGTCATCGGTTTACTTCCCAAAGCGCTCCCTGAAGGAGTGGGCCAGAGCCCTGGGGTGACCGTGGGCAAATGGCATTCTGATGCAGTGCTGACGGACCAAAACGGTTGGAAGGTCCTCGTGGAAGTCCGCTATCGGCCGGAGATGCCTCGTGCGCTCCTGGGTGTTATCGAATCAGCCAGAGAGTTGGACGACCGTATCACCGCTGGCCTCCTGCTTATGAGGGGCGAGCCATCTCCTGCAGCCAGGAAGAAGCTCGAGGATGCCGGATGGACCGTCTTCGATGCCTCCGAGGTCCACGTCGATGACGCTGATCTGTTTGCTCTGCGCACTGTTGTAGCTGCAATCTTCGCAGCGGCCAGTCGTCAATTGATCTGGTCTTCTTCTCACTGTACCTACACGGCCGCTTCGGTTTCGGGATGACGGGGTATTTACGTGGCGGTGGCCGATAACGAGCGCCTATGCGAATGCTGGATTCTGCCAGGGCCTTACGTCCTTCGGCGAGGCCGGCGACGCGAGGTCGAATGCCAGTGCCCCCGGAGTGATGCCGGGATCAGCGAGCCATGTGATCTCGCACGCCATCGTCCTGCCATCGACGTACCCACGCCTATTGACAGGCTCTTGTTACCAACTCCGCTCGCAACGCCTTGGCCTACCGGTGCGGCCCAGAAGGGTAAATCCGACTGTGCATATCCGATAGTCACCATGTCCCGTTGCTGGCCTGGGGCCAAGGTTAGAAAGTTTGCCACCGTACTTTTGGAATCAAACGCGGCCACATTCGCGACCGTCCCCAGGCGATTGACCACGCCAACCGTTGATCGCTTTTGGTGGTCATTTGCCAGGTGCGAGCTCTCCAGAACAACGAGCCGATTCTCAACAGGCCAGTCTTCTATTCTTAGGAGGTCATTGCAACGGTAGTGTTGCAATTGTGCCGGATACCATCGGAGCAGAATGACACACCCCAAGCCCGCCCGTATTAGCCCTGACAGCCGGCCGATCGCCTACGGCGCCGCAGGCCTGGCTGCAGCCATCTACTCCGGAGCGTTCGTCAGCTCATTCTTCGGACAGGCCTCCCCCCGGGGAATCATGTCAAGATGCCCGCGTAGCTTTCATCGTGGAATCATTTGATTTTGCCCGGATAGCAGGTCGTGTTTTTGGACCTTGTTTCGCGGTGGTCAGTGCCAGCAGGGCTGCGCATAATGCTTGGATCTGACGTTGGATGGCGGCGGGGTTCAGCGGCCTGTTCTCTCGTTTCAGCCGGGCTTTGCTGGCCTTAGTGACGGTGCCGGTGTCGGCCAGGACGCGCTGGTATGGGGTGGCTGGTGGATCGTATTTCTTGCTGACCCTGGCGCCGGTCCGGACTTTCGCGATGAGTTTTTGCTGCGGCGCGAAGTGGTTGGTCAGCAGTCTTTGCAGCGCCCAGATCCGGTTCAGCAGTTCCAGCTCGCCGGGTGTGTCGTATCGGTGGTAGCCGACGGTCTGGCGGACGATGTGCCAGTTCTTCTGCTCCACGTGGGCGCCGTCGTTCTTGTTCCCGGACCGGGACCGGGTAAACGTGAGTTTCTCCTGTTCGCACCAGCGGTAAAGCTCCCAATTGATGAACTCCGAGCCGTTGTCCGAGTCGATGCCCAGGACCGGAAACGGGAACGAGGCGGTGGCGTCTTTGATGGCAGCGAACACCCATTTCTGGGCCTTGTTTTTTACCGAGCGGGTTTCCGTCCAGCCGGTCGCGATGTCGGTGATATCAAGGGTGAAACAGAATTCCCCTTGGTTGTTGCCGCCCTCGTGCCCGACCAGATCGATCTCGACGAAACCGGGCACCGCGTCGTTCCACTCGGCCCAGGTCCGCATCGGAATCGAGTCCTTCAGCAGCGTTCCGGGTTTGGTATGGGACCTGCCGCGGGGCTCGAGTTTCGCCCGGTCGGCCTTGAGCCGGCGGTCAATGGTCGCCGGCGCGATTTTCAGCAGCTGCGCGGCCGTGCCGGCATCAATCTTGAGCTCTTTGCACCGCCGCAGGCGCGGCACCAGGTCCGGCAGCGCTGCTGCGAGGAGCCGGCCGCAGGGCGTTCCCTGCACGGCCCAGCAGAACCGCAGCGCCTCGATCACCGGCTCACCATACAGCGGCGCCCGCGGAGGCCGCGGCCGCACAGGCTTCAGGGCCAGCGCCGTCCGCAGAGCCTTCCGGACGTGGTCACGGTGCCATCCAGTCGTCGCGCACAGCTCATCCAGAATCTGCTTCTTCACCGCCCGCTCCGATCGGGCATACCGGATGGCGATGACCTTCGTGACAGCCCTGCGTTCACTCATCGAAAGCTCCATGGCTCACAATGCCGACGCGGCAGACGCCGCCCCGGCGGACACGCCGCCATGCGGGCATTCTCAAATGATTCTTCGAATATC
>NZ_JCAXEA010000004.1:0-225839 GCF_059759125.1 Arthrobacter sp. GQ119
AGAATCTCTCCCGCTTGCCGAGCCTAGACGCACGTTGGCTCAAGTAGCGTTCTGCGATGTGCTTGCACTGGGTTGGCCGGCCTCATACCGTTTAGGCCGATATTTGTTTTTTGGCTGCTGGCGAAGCTTGCAGAGCTGTGGCCGACGGAAGCCTGTCTACCCAAAGGGCGAGGACCGCGGAATCTGCGGAGGAAATCAGCGACGCAGGAGGGCCGTAGCCGATTCTGCGGGCCGCAGGCCCCGGGAGGAACGACAGGGGCTAGTGGGCATTTTCGTACTAGCGTGCGTCCATTTATCGTACTAGATGAGAAATCCCAGCTTCAGAGGCCCTGCGCCGGCGCAGGGCCGGACTGGGCACGGGCCCGGGACAGACTCGCAGGATCGAGTTCGAATACCGCGGCGGCGGGACCCTGGCCTACTTCGCCGCCCACGACGTTCACCACCCGAACGTGATCGGCACGATCGCGGAAAAGACCGGGATCAAGCCCTTCACCGAACTTGTTGAAAAGGTCATGACCATCGAGCCCTATGCCTCAGCCAAACGCGTGTTCTGGGTGGTTGACAACGGATCATCCCACAACGGGGCCCGCTCCATCGAGCGGATGAACGCCGACTGGCTGGCCGCGACCCTGATCCACCTGCCCGTGCATGCCTCGTGGCTGAACCAGGTGGAGGTCTACTTTTCCATCCTGCAGCGCAAGGCCATCACCGGGGGCGATTTCAAAGACCTCGATCAGCTCGCGGAGCGCGTGCTCTCCTTCCAGCACCGCTACAACAGCACGGCAGAACCCTTCGACTGGAAATACACCCGCGCCAACCTCAACGACTACCTGCGCCGCCTGGGCAAACACGAACAGGCACTGGCCGCCTGACCCCCGACGAACTAACGAAAATGCCCACTAGCGTGCGTCCATTTTCGTACTAGAAGTCGTCTGCACGGAATATCCGAAGTCGTCCGCACTCCTGTATAGGGGCGAATCAGGAACGCCCGTCAGGCGTCTGCTGTTCCGGTTCGTGGCATGGTGACAACGACTTTTCCGAAGTGACGTTGGACTCAAGATAGCTATATGACTATGGCAGTTTGGCTCAGACCGGTGTGAGCTACATCCACACGGGCGAAGGACCGCATCTTCAGCAAGGCCCGCTTCTCCACCACCTCACGTCCCAGAGACACAGGCTGTCGAACAACTAATCGTCAGTGCCCCGCATCCGTTTGACGGGACCCGCGGCGTTGAGGAGTACATCCACACCGGCGCGCGCACTCTGCTGACCACCCCAGATCCATTCATTCGCAAACGCCCACTGGGGAGCTGACCCCATCCTTGACAGGTTGGAGGCACTTCGGGAGGTTGGCTTCGCTGCCGGTTCGCCCAACTTCCTCGGGACACAATGCCGTTCTCGACGGCGAAGTCTTCAGTTCGCTTGCTCGCTACCCGCGTGAAGGCGTTGACTCCTCTCACCCCGGCACCGCATCGAGTCCTGGACCACGATTAGATCCGAAGAGTGCACTAGGGCGAAGAGGGAAGGCGGGCACTGAGAAAGAACCCTCTGTCGTTAGGCCCCCATTTGATGCTTCCCCCGGCGATTTCCACTCTCTCTTTGAGCCCGATAAGCCCATACCCGGTACTACCGTCATGATGGTTTTCGGGCTTTCCGGCTCCGCCGTCGGAAAGGCTACATCAACGATGCCCAAATCAAAAAGATCAAAGGAGTCCGCTAACCGGGTACATCGGAGGGATCGGCGAGCATTGCCTCTGCCTCGTCTGCACCGCTCGGCCTGCTGGCCGCTTCCCGTGCGAGCACGTCGGCGAACCGGCGGGCAGCTGTCCGGTACTGCGGGCGACCAATCACTTCGGTCACGGCTTCGGCTATGCGGTCGGGAGTCGACCGCTTTCCGATCTGCACGCCGGCTCCCAGTCTCAGCACCCGTACCGTGTTGTCCTTCTGGTCACGCCCCATCGGTATGCAGACCATCGGTACTCCAGCAGCCAGCGCCTTCATCACGGTCCCATGACCGGCGTGGGTGACTACGGCGGCAGCTTCAGTCAGGACACGTTGGTGGGGTGCGGCTCGCAACACCTGGACGTTGGGCGAAGCAGGGATCTGGCGAGGTTCCACCGCCGTGCCGGTAGTCAGCACGACACTGACCGGCAACCTGCCCAGCCCCTGGGCAATGCTGCGTAGCAGCTCGGTTTGATTTTGATACACAGAGCTCAGGGCGACGAGCACGAGGGGCTGACTGCTAGGTCTCGACCACTCCGCTTCGACAGCCCAGAAAGGATCGTCAAGTTGAGGCCCCACGTAACGGACGTTCGCCGGGAGCTGCGGTGCGGAAAAGTCGAAGGACGGACTAGTCATCACCAACACCCGCTTGCACCGGTCGAACAACTCAAAGACATCGCGGAGCCGAGCCTGGCCATACCGTGCCGCGACCGAATTGATGCGCGGGAGCGTGCGCCCAATTAGCCACGTGGCGATGCCGGGGGCCAGACTGTCTCTGGCCTTTACGAACCTGCCGTCACCCGGCGACCACCCCGTGCCGAAGAGTGGTAGGCCCAGCGTCGGGCGCGCGTAGATATTGGCAAGCAACACCGCCGTAGGCTGCCCTGTCGCCTGCGCTCCGATCAGCATTCCTGGCAACCCGTCGCTCAGGATCGCATCGACTGGAACGACCTGCACGGTGCTGACAACGTCCTGGGCAAACCGGCTCGTCATGTCCTTGCCCGCATAGTCCCGTATCGCGCGGAACGCGCGGTACGGGTTACCACCCTCGCTCGCGGCGAGCAGTGCCGTCTGCTCCTCGCGGGAGTTGACATGAGGTGCCTCATGCCAGGGCGAAAAGGAACACCCCGCTGACAGAGCCGAGGCCTCAACAGTGGGATCGGAAAGCACGTGCACTCCGTGGCCACGCCGCACCAGCTCCGCCGCGAGGCCGAGAGCGGGCGGGACTGTCCCCCCTGCGTCGACGAGGGCCACGAGGTAGCGACGACGGACGATGGCGCCACTCACAATTGCTGCCTCCGTTCTCGAACATTCCTAGCCAATCGCCCACAGTCATGTTGAGCGAAACAGGCGGGGCGACCGACCCCGCAAACCTGCGTCCGAAAACCTCCTAAAGGGGGTAGCCCTGACAGTCACGGTTCTAGTCTCTGTTGCCCCGCCATGAACCGCAGCGTGACGCGTTCGGCTGTACCGGCGTCGGTATATTCCTGGGCTTCATGACGTCTTGGAAGAATCGCTTCCTTTTTGGGAAGAAACACATCGTCTACTTGAAAGTCTTCCAAGTATCGTCCCAATAACCGACCCGTTACCTCCTGACAGATGCGACTGCATAGCGGGTTCCGCCGGTCCAGATGAGACACCCTGCCGCCACCATGGCCAGCCCGAACGGGATGAACAGGAGGACGGCAAGTGTCTGTTCATTGGCCACCACAAGGGCGACGGAACTGACCATGAAGGAGATCCCGAGCCATCGGGGAAGAACGTCGGAACGAAGGATGAATATCCCGATGAGCAGCAGGCCGGCGACCAGCCCCAGTAGGGCCGGGATGACGATGTAAGGCATCCCGGGGAAGTCGCCGCTGAAGGACAGGGTCTGGATCAGCCCGCCGGCCAGCAACGTGACAAGGCCGATGGCGACGAGAATCAGCCCGGTACTCGCCAGCTTGGTGTGGCGGCCGGACCGACGTGCCAGCAGCATTAGCCACGCTATGCCCACCAGGATCAGGGCCAAAGCGGCAAAGCTCGCTAATGCCACAATCCCGGTCGTGTTGCGCATTGCTCTCGTATCGCATTCCAGAGCTATACAGCCGGTGGGTTCCAAGGAGTGAACGAGTGCGGCAAGGACCCAGAGCACCCCGCCAAGCATCGCTGCGGCGCCCTGCCCATTTCGGAAACTGCTGGGTCCAAAAACTGTTGTCAAAACGTCCCCGGACCATGATCAACCGCCATCTCTCAGGAGACCGCCAACATGTCCTCTCATGTTGGCCCTGCCATATGCCGCCGTCAAGACGTCATCGTCTAGCAACAAGGCACCCTCCAATAATCCGGTAGAGGAAGAGCTGATGGCGTTCTCTAAGAATCGGCGAAGGACCCCGTTACATTTATTGGGTCCCCGAGGGCCGGGGATTTGGTCGCTGGGCCCGGTATGACTTTCTTGCCCTGTCATTTGATGATCCGAATCTTCTATATCTGTCAAGCTGCGCTCGTGAATGTGCTGTCATCGGCATGGAGTGCGTTGAGGGCGCGGTAGAGGCGGCGGGCAAGGTAGCGCTTGAGGCACCGCCGGATCTCGCGTGGCGTCTTGCCTTCGGCCTTCCGTCGCTCGGCGTAGGCGCGGGTGGCCGGGTCGTGGACCATCCTGACCACGGCGGCAGTGACAGGGCCGATGCCGGTCTCCTGCAATAGGGGCGCCGCGGGCTTGCCTCGAGGAGCTCTGTGGTGCGGGTGTTGTTGTCCTTGAGCTCGGCATCGAGCACGGTGATGCGCTTGGCGAGGCGGACTGCCTCTGCCCGGGCGATGGCGGCAGCGAGGGCTTCGTCACGGGTGCGCCAGTGAGCGATCTCGGTGATCTGGGCATCGGTGAGGGGCTTGCGGGCGTCGATGCCGAGGTCGATGCTCCGGAGAAGTGCAGTGAGGGCGTTGACCTTCGCGGTCCGCTCAAACGTCATCTGTTCTCTGGTGGCGACCAGGATCCGCAGAGCGGCGCGGATTCCATCGTCCTGTCGCGGGTTGCGCAGATGCGTCTCTTCGAGTGGGAGGGCTGCTGCGGCGATCGCACCGGCGTCCAGCGGGTCGGACTTTCCAGTCCCGCGCCGGGCGGGCGCGTAGGCCCTGACCCTGGGCGCTTCGATTACGCGGTAGCCTGCCCGTGAGACGGTGCCGGCGAGCAGGGCCCCGTAGCTTCCGCTTCCTTCGACGACCCAGAGGGCTCCGAGGTCGCCGCCGGTGCGCCGGGCTGCCCACGCAATCGCGCGCGCTCTGCCTGCATGTGTGTTGGGAAAGGCCTCGGTACCCAGGTGTTCGCCGTTGGCGGCGAGCACGGCGTAGGTGTGGGTACGGGCGTGGGTGTCGACGCCTATAACGAACGGGTATGTGTGTGCGACAGTGGTCATCGCGGCCAAGGGTCCTTCCTCACGAACGGGCAGATGTTCTGGCCGCACTACGCGGCCAGCGTCGGCCCGGGTGAAGGTCATCCGAGGCATTCCTGTGATGGGCCACAGGTCCCCAAGGGGGCTGGGCAGTCTTCTGATCAAGCCATCGGTGTGGGCCGGGCAGGCGCCGGCCGCCATTCCCAAGGCCGGACAATTCGGATCCAAGGCCCATGAAAGGGCCGAGGGGGTGTTGAGTCACAGCCTCGGGAGGGGCGGCCAGTACCAACCCTGCCAGCCGGTCCCGGACCAGCCACATCAAGACTCACAGGGGGGTGTTGTCGCCGGGTTCGGAGGCACGCGTTGACTGCTGATAGGGACACGGCCGGCTCCTTCCACTGGTGCCAGGTCTCTTTGTAACGTGGGTGCCAGCATCGGGTGTCGTGACTGCGGCCAGGTAGTGGTGCAAAGGAGCGCCGGATGGACGAGGGATACGAGGTTTACTGCGGACTCGATGTCGGCAAGTCCGAGCATCACGCCGCCGCATTGAATGCCGCGGGCGAGAGGGTCTTCGATAAGCCGTTGCCGCAGGATGAGGCGCGGCTGCGGGAGCTGTTCACTGATCTGCAGCAGCACGGCAGGGTGCTGGTGATCGTGGATCAGCCCAACACCATTGGTGCGTTGCCGATAGCCGTGGCGCGGGATTGCGGCTGCACGGTGGCGTATCTGCCGGGGCTTGCGATGCGTAAAGCGGCCGATCTGTATCCGGGTAAGTCCAAGACGGATGCGCGCGATGCGTTCATTATTGCCGAGACGGCACGTGCGATGCCGCACACTTTGCGGGCCGTTGACCGGGACAGCGAGGTGCTCGCGGCGCTGAAGGTGCTCTCCGGATTCGATGCGGACCTGACCCACGAGTGCACCAGGGCGATCAATCGTCTGCGTTCCCTGCTGCTGCAGATTTTCCCCGCGCTGGAGCGTGTCTTTCCCGGAACCGTGCTGACCCGGTCGCTGGTTCTGGAGCTGTTCATCAAGTACTCCGGACCCGCCGGGTTGCGGGCCGCCGGGCGGTCCAACGTGCTGCGCTGGGCCAGAAACCACAGCCGAAAGGACCCGGTGAACCTCATCGATGCGGTCTTTACGGCGCTGGGCGAGCAGAGCGTGACCGTGATCGGCACCGAGGCCGTCGAACTGGTCATTCCCCGCGTCGCCGCCCAGATCAAGGAACTCAAACACCAACGCGCCATCGTGGCCGAAGAAGTCGAAAAACTCCTCGATGACTTCCCTCTTTCCCAGGTCTTGATGTCCATGCCAGGAGTCGGCATCAAGACCGCAGCCACCATACTCCTGACCATCGGCGATGCCGGGACCTTCACGTCCGCCGGGCACCTGGCCGCCTACGCCGGCATCGCCCCCGTGACACGGCGCTCCGGAACCTCGATCCGCGGTGAATTCCCCGCGCGTTCCGGGAACAAACAGCTCAAGAACGCACTCTTCAGGTCCGCGTGGATCGCCAGCTGCCATCACCCGGCCTCCAAGGCCTACTACCAAAAGAAACGGGCCCAGGGAAAGAAACACAACGCCGCCGTCATCTGCCTGGCCCGGCGCCGCTGCGACGTCATCTACTCCATGCTCAGACACGGCACCTTTTATGAAGAAAAACCCGCCCAGGCCGCTTGACGAAAAGCATAGGGACACCCCCCCGCGCGGGCGACTGGGCCCTGCTCCCCGGCCAACACAGCCCGGTCAGCTGGGCGAACGCGGCCCGGTTGCGACCCCCGGTGGGACCGATCGCTCGGGAAGGTGTCCCGGACGGCCGGCCTGAGGTCGATATGGCCCGCGTCCCGCCGGTCACCCGGGAAGGATGCTAGGCGGTGCCGAGAGTCCCAGGACGCGGACAGGCAGCGCGTCGTCGCCCCGCAGCATGGCGCGAAGCAACCGCCGCTCCTCCCCCCGGAGCGACAGGGGCGCTTGGCCCCTCCGCAGCACCAGACCCCCGTTCCGAGTCGCGTAACGTTTCTGCAGACCCCCCAGCTCCTCGGCTTGCAGCAGCGCGACCGTGCTACCCGCAGCCGCGTCGATCAGGCGGACCAGCGAGGAGGGTCCCGTCAGATCGGTCGCGACGAAGCGCTGCTCGCTCGCCGCGAGAATTGTCCTTTGCGCCGCCCGGGTCACGACCAGCGGACGTGACGGCCCGTCCAGCAGGCCGGTCAGCGCGTTCGCCGCGGCATCAGGTCGGCCGGTTCTCCGCGCTGCAGCCTGCATCCGCTGCAGGCGTCCCGGCTCGCGCAGCACCTCGTCGATCTTCCAGCCGATCGTCGCGGCGGTGTTGCAGCGGACGGCCGCCCCCTGCTCCATCAGGTAGTCGCCGTTGCGCACCTCCTGCCCCGGGATGGGGTTCACGAGTACCATGGGCAGCCCTGCAGCCATGCACTCCGACGCCGAAAGCCCGCCCGGCTTGCCCACAAACAGGTCGGCGCGGTGCAGCAGCTGCGGCATCTCCGCCGTGAAGCCGAGCACGCGGTAGCGGTCGCCAGCGGGCGCCACCAGCTGCTCGATGCGGTGCCGCAGCGTATCGTTGCGTCCGCACACGACCGTGGCCGTGAACGCCGAGCGCATGTGCATCGTCTGCCGCACCACCGAGACCGCATAGTCGCCGCCGGTTGCGCCCGCCGAAATCAGCAGCATCGGGGGCTCGTTGGCATCACGCGGGGGCGCGGCATTGAGCTGTTTGGCGATCGGGATGCCGGTGGCCGCGACTCGGTCGGGAGGAAGGCCGAGCGCCAGCAACTCCGCCCTCCCCTCCTCCCTGGCCACGAAGAGCGCGTGGAACGCGCCCGTAAGCCACAGGCCCTGGAAGTCATAGTCCGTCGTCACGACAGCGGTCCTCGCGTCAATCACGCCGCCAAGGAGCAGTGACGCCAACAGCTGGGCGGGCAGGAAGTGCGTGCACACGATCGCGGTCGGTCGGAATCGTTTGATGGCTCTGATGACCGGAACGGCGTTCGCCCATGTCCAGGGGTCGATTGGGCCGCGGCGCCGGAACGGCGGGTTGCTGATGTCATAGCCCCACTCGACCAGCCAGGGCAAGTCCTCGACCAGGACGAAGTAACCCTTCCCCAGCAATGCGCGGTAGAGCACGCTACTCACCTGCAGCACATCCAGCACCTGCACCTCGGCGATATCAGTGCGCCCGGCGCACGCCTGCTGCACCGCCGCCGCGGCGCTGTTGTGCCCCGCTCCCACCCCCGCAGACAGGACCAGTACGCGCTCACCTCCAGCGGTGCCTGAGCCTCGTGCCGACGTCCTGCGCATGAAGACAGACTAGACGATATGAAGTGAAGTCAGGTCCTGCCCGTCCGGACCCGGCCATTATCGCCGGGGCGGTTCCGTTCCCGCAAGCGCCAGCTTGATGTTGTCTAGGTCCCGGTTGCCAGGAGCGTGGCGCTGACGAGCCTGCGCCCCGGCGGTGATGTCCTATATGCCGGACAGTCAGGCTCTGCCAGGAAAGCTAAGGGCGGAGGCCCTCTGTTTCACAGCGTCCGTGGGCTGCCATTGGCGGCTCCCGTGGCCTGCATGACCCTCAGTGCCTGGTGGATGTAAGCGGATGTGCGCACGTCCAAGGCCTTGAGCGGAACGTGGAGCGCTTGCACTGGTTATCGGTACCAGCCCACTGAACGGTCGAAACTGGACACGAGGGACCCCCGTTCCTGGTGCGACGCTCCCGCTGACTGGAGCGTAGATGGCTCCGAACTCGGCGCCCTGGGCTTCGATTCGGGTCCGTGCCCAGGTCTTGACGTCCTCGAGATCCTTGGCGGGGATGGTTTCGCGGGTGCGTTGGCTGGCGCTGAGGGGATCTTCGTCTCGCTGCGGCTCATGACCTACCCCATCCGTCCGGAGGACCTCCGCCCGCAGTACTTCGTTGCCATGGGCGCCTTGGCGATCAGCGTCCTCGCCGGCGCGCGAATCGTAGAAATGTCCGGCGCGCCCATGGTGGACGCGACGCGGGGGCTGGTAGCAGGCTCGTCTGTGGTTTTCTGGGCCTTCGCCTCCTGGCTCTTCCCCGTGCTCCTCGCGGCCGGGTGGTGGAGGCACGTGATCCACCGCGTACCGTTGGCCTTCGAGCCAGGGCGATGGAGCGTCATCTCCCCCCTCGGCATGTACGCCGTGGCCAGCATCTATCTTGGGCGCGCAGACAGTCTGCCCATCGTCGCTGCTATCGGCCGCGCCGAGCCTTGGGTTGCTGTCGAAGCGTTCCTCGCAACTTTTGCAGGGATGCTCTGGCACCTGTGGTCCACAATCTTCCGCCCCAAGCCCGCGGCACCGTAAGGGTAGCGTATGGCTCCGTGGCCGGGTCGCAGTTTGGAACTTACGATTCCGGCATTGTTCACTAGGATGCTTGTCTGTCGGATTTCCCCGGTTGCCTTGTCGCCGCCTCGGCCGGCAGCAGCAAGGGCTCCTTGGGCGACCACCATTTTCCGGGCGGGTTGATGATAAACCTGCGACCACTGACTTCCGTGGGCGTGATGCGGATCAGGAAATCCTTGGCTCCCGGCTCCCAAGGGGAGACACCCTGACCCTCCGCCGTCTCATCACGGTCATTGCCTCCTACGGCCTCAGGGTGGCCCTTCACGACGACGCTCCAGGCAATGGTCCCGTAGCGGTTGAGTCCATCCGCCTCCAACGCAACAGGGCCCCCGCCCAGCAAAACATCCAGTTTGGTTCCCGGGCCTGTCCGGAAAATCAGTGTTGCCTCCTCCGGCAGATAATTGACGGGAAAGATCTCCGGACCTGCGCTGCCGACCACGGCCAGCCGGCCGATGGAGGAGGATCGAAGGTACCTCCAGCACTCGTGGATCCTCAAAACCTCTGTTTCCGGCGCTTCCTCCGACGTGTTCATGCGGCCGAGCTTACACCTGAGTGACGAGGCAGTAGAGCAGAAGGGCCTCCGCCCTCAGACCGGAGACCTTTAGAGTCGCACGGGGCACTCCTCAAAGAAAGTCACAGCACGCACCTTCAGTGCCCTGTCCCTCCGAAGCGGTTGAGCTTAGGATCGGCGGTATGGAGAACAAGCCCACGGTGCCCAGGACAGAGCAATTGGAAAGTCAGGAATGCTGGCATCTGTTACGGCAGGTGTCCGTGGCCCGTCTGGCAGTCTGGCTTGAAGACGGGCCCGATGTTTTTCCCGTAAACTTCACGACGGATCATGGAACAGTGGTCTTCCGAACGGGGGTGGGTACGAAACTTGAGGCCAGTCTGGGTGACTTTCCGGTGGCGATGGAAGCTGACGGAGTTAATCCGGAAACAGGAGTGGCCTGGAGCGTTGTGGTCCGTGGCAGGGCTGAGCTGCTGACGAAGA
This sequence comes from Arthrobacter sp. GQ119, assembly GCF_059759125.1. NCBI lineage: Bacteria > Bacillati > Actinomycetota > Actinomycetes > Micrococcales > Micrococcaceae > Arthrobacter > Arthrobacter sp. GQ119. The sequence continues at coordinate 10,450 of NZ_JCAXEA010000004.1, forward strand.
CCGAGGATGTTGTGAACTCATTCTCTCTGCCGCTGTTTCCCTGGGAGGCGGGCAAGAAAGACCATTTTGTGCGCGTGGTGCCGGGTTCGATTTCCGGGCGCAGGTTCACCGTCGCCCCTCCCAACCTGTGGTGGACCCCTGATGAAGGCGCAAAGCGCTCATCGGTGGAGTAACAAAGCATCGGCTACCAAGACCGGTCCGATGCTCGCCTTGTCACCGTCATCGTGACGAACGTGGGGACGTTTGTGGTGGCAAACAAGATATGGCTCACCGGAGAAATGCCTCGGGCGGACCTCGGACAAGCATGGATACAGTCCGCACCGTTGATCCCGGCCACAGACTGGTCCTGGAGCAACGAGCGCCTGTCAACCCTGAGTGGGGGGCATTGTCGCTGAGCAGTCTGATGCTTCTTGGAAGTGAAGGAATGCGCTAAGAAGCGATCGGCTTAGAGCTTCACCGCAGGCACCTGCACAGCAAGAACCCCAGGTACTGCTCCTCGGAAGCCGCGGACTGGTGGGTTCCAGAGCATTCTGATGCGCTGTGTCAGCTCTTCGATTGCCGAACGTTGCAAAAATCCCCCTTCTGGTCGCGCACTGAACCGAACTACCCTTCGGCTTTCTCCGGCCCGTCGCGTATAGGGTCAGAGTAAAGCGCGCCGGAACGTGATATCGAAAAAGGGGGGCAATCCATGCCTGAGAAAACTGTCGTGGTGGGTTATGACGGCTCGGTTGAAGCAGGACAAGCCGTCAGCTGGGCTGCGAGACAGGCAGCTCTGCGCAACTGCCCCCTGCGTCTGGTTCACTGCACACTGTGGCCGGTGCCGACTCCCGACGGTCGCGGGCCCGTTCCGGGTCGTGCAGACAGCGGACGGGAACATTCCGCCCGCATTCTCGAAGAGGGCCTGGCGCACGCGAAGCATGCAGCACCGGGGCTGGAGGTCGAAACCAGCCTTCTTTACGGGTGGGCTTTTGAACATCTCCCCAAAATTTCCGCCGGCCACGAAATGCTCGTCGTGGGAAGCCGTGGCATCGGCGGGTTCATGGGGCTTCTCGTCGGGTCGGTGAGTCTGGAAATGGCAGCAACCGCGGATTGTCCCGTTGCAGTGATTCGGTCAGACGAGCACCCTGACGGGCCCGTCATGGTCGCCGTTGACAGCTCCGGCTCGGCCGCGGCCCTTGAAGATGCATGCACTCTGGCCTCCTTGACAGGTGCGGACCTGAAAGTCCTTCATGTACAGCACACGCCTGCCGGTTACAGGTTGCTCCGGGACGAGATGGATGAGCAGCCGGAGGCAACTCTCGACTCGGCCCTCAGTAGAGCCCGTGAGCTGGCGCCGGGGACCAACGTCGACGGAGAACTTCTTACCGACACTTCCATTCCCCGGGCCATTCTGAAGGCAGCCCAGGGCGCAAGTGTGACAGTCGTCGGCACCAAGGGCCACGGCCTGATCAGGGGAACCATCGGGTCCACAGCGCATGCAGTCCTCCATCATGCCAACGGCCCTGTGCTTATGTCACGGCGCAACACAACGAGGCACAGAGACCACAGTTAGCTATGTCCTCGAAACCGTCAACCGCGGGACGGGGCGATTAGTACGGAAAATCTCGGGTACCTTTCCATCGATTACTGCCAGCCTGCCGATGTAGGAGGAATCCAGATATTTCCAGCACTCGTCCACAGTAAGAACTTCAGCTTTCGGCCCTGTCTGAGAGGTGTCCATGGCGGTGATTCTAGGCCTCGGCTCTGGCAGGAGTAGAGTCTCGCCCCGGTGGGCCGTCCAAAGTCGCCCAGATCTTTCATATCGGCACCTTCCTACCCATGAGCGGAAGTGCCTGAATCCAAACGACTGATCAGGGTTCCCGAGGAGACTACCATCGTCCAGGCGAGCTGATAACGAAACGTCGACCACTGACTTCACTGGGCACGACGCGGATCAGGCTCTCCTTGACCCCAGGTTTCCAAGGAAAGAGCCTCTGCTCGGCCGCTGGCATCCGGTCGTTCATCCCGACGCTTTCAGGAAGGCCCTTCGCAACGCGCTCCAGGCTACTGTCCGGAGCCGGCTTCACCGTGAGAGTGAGGATTGGCTTGGCGCTCGTGGGGCTGTCAGGGCGTCCATGGCCGCAGCATAAGGGACTCAGCCAACGCCCCGGCTGGTGGGAATGCGTGCGATACGCAGCCCCCGAGCATGGCAGCCCCCGGCCAGAAGGAAGGCTCCAGCTCGCTATTCGAAGGAAGAACGCCGGGCATCGTTCAGGCGCGTGTTCCACAGATCAGGCCTGTTCACCTTGAAGCGGCGTCCAGTCAGGACCCGGGGTGTTAACCGGACGTAGTTGTCTTTGGCTCCGGGTTGCCACGGCTCAAGGTGGAGTGCGTCGGCCACTGCCTTCTCCTCCTGGTTGCTGATGACTTCGGTATCGCCCCGCGCCACTACACTCCACGCCTCTTCGTTCGCCGGATCGTAACCGTCGATCTCCAAAGCTGCCGGTTTGCCTGCCTTTGCACCCCACAGCTTGGTACCGCCGGCGCTTCGGAAAACGATGCTCCGGCTCTCCAGGACGTAATTCACCGGAAAGATTTCCGGGTGACCATCGACAATCAGAGCGATTCGCCCGACGATCCCAGCCGCCAACAGCTCCCAGCAATCGTCGAAGCTCAGTTTTCCCTCTGGGTTCGTACCACTATCCATGAACAGCCACGATACCTGCTCCCGCCCATGGAAATCTGCGGCAGACAGAGAAGAGCTCAGGCAATCACGGATCTGCCGGGCATCGAGGTCAGGACCTTGTGAAGAGGGTGAGCCTCCATGAGGGGTTCCACCTGGACCATGATGTCGTCGCACTGGTGCCATAGGGTCCTGTAACTGTTCGGCTAGTTTTGGGACTACGGTGCTGGTGGCGTTGGCTCCACTGCTGTGATGCTCTGCTCCCCAGCGCCCGTTGATGATCTCTCGGTAAGGTGTTCGACTCGCGGGCTGCGTGTTAATCCAGCCGTTCTTTGGCGTATCACTCGGCGGCCCGCGATTCGGTCTCACGGCCGCGCTAAAGTATTAGACAGCCATGCCGACACCCTAGGTAGGCACAGGTACGGATAGGCCGATACAACATCCGCCAACTACTTATCCTGCGTTTCCCCTTTACTTTGCTCTACGAACGTCAGAAGGATGTAACCATGATGTTCTCGCATGAAGACCCCGTCCTTGTCCTTACTGATGAGCAGTGCTGGAAGTTGCTGGAGAACACCCAGCACGGTCGTCTGGTCCTGAACGCCGCCGGTGAAACGGATGTTTTTCCCATCAACTACCGCGCTCACGACGGCGTCCTGCTGCTGCGGACGGCGCCTGGCACCAAGCTTGCCGAGCTGACCATCAATGAAAACGTCGTATTCCAAACCGATGGCATCACCTCTGACGAAGCCTGGAGCGTAGTAGTCAAGGGAAAAGCCCAGGTGCTTGAGCAGAGTTCGGACATAGCCGCAGCCGAGGCACTGAACCTCAAGACATGGATTCCCACGCTCAAGGACTTCTACGTGGAAATCAAGCCGTCGCGAATCAGCGGGCGGCACTTCAACTTGGGTGAGCAGCCAGAGCGCTTCTGACCCGCCACAAGTCACTGCTCCTGTTCGAGGTTCGGACGGACGGTGCGAGGACGATCTTCAGCCTCACCGCTTTTCCGGTTTTGGACTCTGTTGCATCGAGCAACCCCGCGTAGGATCGCTACATGATGGACAAGAATATGGTGCCCGACCCAGAGATTCTCGATCCGGACGATTGTTGGAGGCTACTTAGTGAAACGACAGTGGGACGGCTCGCGGTTATCGTCGACGGCCATCCGGACGTCTTCCCGGTGAACTTCACAGTGGACAACCAGACACTCGTCTTCCGCACCGGCAGCGGAACCAAGCAGCAGGCGATTGAAGCCGACGCCGTCGTTGCCTTGGAGGCGGATGCTGTCAGCGCCGAATTCGGTTTGGCCTGGAGCGTTGTGGTTAAAGGCCGGGCGGAGGAGACAACACCCACCGGTCCAGCCGTGGACCAAATCCGTCGCGCACTTTTTCCTTGGCAGGGAGTTGGACAAGACCATCTGATTCGGATCATTCCCCGGTCTGTAACAGGCAGGCGTTTCAGCGTCACCACCCCTCTGATGTGGCACAGATCCTTGGACGACGCCACCCGCCCAGGACTGGAGTAGCACAGCGGGGATCCCAGTACATTGCGGGCCTCCTGGGCCCGGTGGGCCCGGACCTCACAGGGCACCCTCCTGCGTTTTGTCCCGGTCGACTTCAACATGCCTTGTCGACTACAACCTGGGTGAGCAACGGTTCTCGACAAAACGCCGGGCAATGGAACGCAGGTGGGGACTCATCGCTTGTTCCTGACTGAAGTGGCTGGTACGGGTGAGCCTTGGTTTCTTTGCCCTGTCATTTTTCAGCATGCCGGCCATGCTGCCGCAGTCGTAGTACACGGCTCTAAGGGTGGAGTTGCCCACGGCTGCGGCGACCCGAACATCCGCTCGATTCCCGTGCTTGAACGGCTCTACGTCTGCCCGTGGTGAACAGGGAAGCCGACTATGGACGGATGGATCTGGCGTCGTGCCCCCGCAGAGGCCTTCCGTCTCTACCGGTCAGTGGAGGTCAGGCGCAGAATCGGAACAACAACGGTCCGAGGGAAGGGAGCCTGCCATGATGTGGGGTTACGGGACGAACATGGGCTGGATGTGGCTCTGGGGCCTGCTTATGCTCATCGGAATTGCGCTGCTCGTGTTGGTCGCCGTACGCCTGTTTGTCGGCGGCGGGAGCCGTGGCGGCCCGCAGGGTCCGGCCGGACCCTGCTCGGGAAGAAGCCGCGCCCGCCTGATCCTCGATGAGCGCTTCGCCCGGGGTGAGCTGTCGGCGGAGCAATACCGCGAACAGTTACGGGTTCTTGGCGAGGAGCAATAATGCGGGCCATCAGCCGCCGGACTGCTCTTCTGCTGGGAGGCCTTGGTGCGGCAGGCACGGCGGCTGGCGGTGCCGGGCTCTTTGCGACGCTGAATTCCCGGTTCTCCCCGGTGTCCGGAGCGGATCTCACCGAGCCGGCCGAACTGCGCAGCACCAATGGCCGGCTGCAGGTCCGCCTCGAAGCTGCCGAAGGAACACTGCTGCTCGGGGGGCGGCAGGCATCGGCGCTGGGGTATAATGGCGGGCTCCCCGGGCCAACCCTGCGGCTGCGTGCCGGAGATGTGCTCAACGTCGAGCTGGTCAACAGCCTGGCCGTCCAAACCAACCTGCATGTCCACGGACTCCATGTCTCACCCCAGGGCAACGGAGACAACATCTTCGTCAGTGTGAAACCGGGCGGCTCGTTCAGCTATGAGTACAGCATCCCCGTTGATCACCCTCCTGGCGTGTACTGGTACCACCCCCACCATCACGGTCTCGTCGCGGACCAGATTTTCGCAGGCCTGTTTGGTGCCATCATCGTCGAGGACGCCCAGCCCCTGGTCGTCAGCCGGGAGCGGGTCCTGGTGGTCTCGGATATCACACTGGATGGCAGCGGGACTGTCTCGGACGTCTCACCCATGGAACGGATGATGGGACGGGAAGGGGACCTTGTCTTGGTGAACGGGCAAAGCAACCCGAAACTCTATGCACAGCCGGGTGAGCGTGAGCGGTGGCGGATCGTGAACACCTGCGTGTCGCGCTACCTGCGGCTGCGGCTGGACGGGCAGCAGATGCAGCTCCTCGGCATGGACTCGGGACGCCTCCAAACACCTGAAAAGGTTCAAGAGCTCCTGCTCGCCCCCGGCAACCGGGCGGATGTTCTGGTCGCAGCGGCCACGGGCAACTCCACCCTTAGAGCCGTGTACTACGACCGCGGCAGCATGGCCGGCATGAGGGGGCCGGGATCGGCAGGACAAGCCGCGGACGACGGTCAAGGCCAGGAGGGAGTCGTTCTGGCGACTCTTTCCGTGTCCGGTGAGCCGGTGGCCCCGCTCCCGCCTGTGCCCGCCCAGAAAGACCCGGAAGACTTGAGGACCTCTGCCATTGCCGCGCGCCGGCAGCTGACTTTCGCCACTGGCACCATGGGCATGGGAATGGGAATGATGAGTTTCACCATCAACGGCCGGGAATTCAACGAAACCCGTACGGACACCACCGTGGCCGCCCGGACCGTGGAGGAATGGACCCTGGTGAATCCCAGCCCCATGGACCATCCTGTCCACCTGCACGTGTGGCCCATGCAGATCGTGGAAGACCAAGGCAGGACTCCGAACTCCCCCCTCTGGCGCGATGTTGTCAATGTACCGGCAAATGGACAGGTCAAGGTCAGGGTCGCATTCAAGGACTTTGCGGGGCGAACCGTGTACCACTGCCACATCCTGGACCACGAGGATCAGGGAATGATGGGAGTGATCGAAGTCCGCCAATAGCACCACAGTCGTCGCTTTTTTTATTTCGCCCCCGTCGGCGTTCTTTGGCTTTAGGTCGGGTTGAGTCGAAGAACCGGTATTCCGTGGAGTGGGGGGATGGATTGTGCTGGCCGCCTCTGTTTTGCCCCGGATGAAATCATGTTCCGGGAGTGCTATCTGCCTGATGATCACGCTCGATGTCCTCCACACCGGCTACGACGCCAACATCACCAAAGCCGTCCTGGAGGCCTGCGCCGGTTGCGTGCGAAGCGTGCGCCGATGGATGCGAAACCGTTTGTAACGAACTCCTCGGATCCCTCAGACGCGGAGTCTCCCGAGTAAAAACAACCGCGGGAGTACTCCTCAGGCGCGGGGGACGCGATGTGCGGGGCGGAATGGGGAATGAATCGCAGTGAGGTGACCTTGGTGATTTCTCCCTGCGTCGTCGCTGAAGCGAATTACGCGCGTCAGCACGCCTCTCCTCAAATCCGGCTCCTTCCGATAGCTCAGGATCCGGCAGGGTCCGGACAGAACCAAGTGCCATCGGCTACTTTGAACCACAGCGGCAGCCAATCACGAGTCTCGACTATGTGCTCGTCCTCGATAGTATGCCCTGCCCACTCAGTCCGCATCCGCTTGTATAACGCCAGTTGGGCAGGTTCTCGGGTAATGGACGGCGCCGGGTTCCGGCGCGGCCCCCTGATGGTCCGGTAGCCATTGCCCACCGCGCGGAGAGCCCCGCGCAGCCCTTCGACCTCCGGATCGTAGCCGTCATAGCTCAAAAGCCACTCGCTGCTTCCGAAATCGCCGTCGGCCCACCCCGCAAACTGCGGAGCCATCTCCCTTGGTTTATTCCGCCGCGGTGCTGGACGCTGATCATGTCGTGGACGCATCATTTCGGTGGGACCAGCGCCGGACAGCTTTCTCGGCCTCAACGATGATCAGCACTGTGGAGCCCACAGCCGCACACAGGAGCCACTCCCATACAGTCAGCGGGGTCAACTCCAGTAAGGCGGCGCTGACCGGCCAGTTCATTACGGCCCAGTGCAGGGCCAGGGCGGCCAGCGACGTATAGAGCAGCGGTTTGTTGGCGAGCGGCCTGAGCTGGAAGAGGGATTTGTGCTCGGCCCGGGCGCTGAACACCTGGAAGAAACTCAGCATCACGAACATGGTCAGCGCCAGCGTCCGTGCATGGATTTCGGACGATCCGGTGTGCAGGACCACGATGAAGCTCAGGATCACCGCCAGGGCCATCCATGCGCCCGTAATCCCGGCCCGGAACCACAGCGTGCGCGAGAGCAGGCCTTCGGACGGCGGGCGCGGCGGGCGGCTGAGTTCATCCCCTTCTCCCGGTTCGAAGGCCAGGGCGATGTCCTGGACCCCGTTGGTCACCACGTTCATCCACAGCATTTGGACGGGAAGGAACAGGAGGGGGGTCTCAGCGAAGACGCTCAAGGTCACGGCCAACAGCGCGGCGGCCCCGGTGGACAGCAGGAAGAACGTGGTCTTGCGGATCGCTGCGAACGTGACCCGGCCTTCCTCTACGGCATGCACGATGGTGACGAAGTTGTCGTCGGTCAGTACGATGTCGGCGGCTTCGCGGGCTACGTCCGTTCCGGACTTGCCCATCGCCACGCCGATCGCGGCCGCTTTGAGCGCCGGGGCGTCATTGACGCCGTCCCCCGTCACTGCCACCACCTTCCCTGCGCCCTGCAGAGCGTGCACTATCCGGAGCTTGTCCACCGGGGAAACCCTGGCGGCCACGCTGGCCTGTTCGAGGCGGGCGGCGAGCAGAAGGTCCTCAAGGCCGGCCATCTCGGTTCCGGTCAGGGCAGGTTTGTCGGTGGGCAGGCCCAGGCGGCCGGCGATAGCCATCGCCGTAACAGGATGGTCGCCTGTGACCATAATGACTTTGATGCCGGCCCGGCGGCACCGCTCTACGGCTGCGGCCACGCCTGCCCGCGGGGGGTCGGTCATCCCTTCCATACCCAGAAAAGTCAGGCCGGACGGAGGAGGCAACGGCACCGGAAGCACCTCGCCCTTGGACAGTATCCGGGACCCGGTGGCAATGACACGCAGCCCGTCCCGGCCCATCTCCTCATTGGCTGCATGGACCCGGGCCTCGTCCAACGGCAGTATGCCGCCTGGCCCTGCCATATCAGCGGCGGCCGCCAGCAACGCCTCCGGGGACCCCTTCACGTACAGGGTCCGACGCCCGCCGGCCTCCTGCTGAACGGTCTGCGAATACCGCAGGTGCGGTTCATAGGGTTGATGGGTCAGCGGTTCGAGGATGCGCTCCGCTTCCCTGATGGCGGCCCGGACGACGGCGGTCTTCGCCATCGCAGCATCCACCGCGTCACCGGAATACTCCAGTTCCTCGTCCTCGGCGGAGACCGTCGCCTCGTTGGTCAGCGCACCGGCGCGCAGTACGGCACGCACCAGCGGCGGGTCCGTTGCGCCGCCGCTACCATTCCCGGCGGAAATATCCAGGGTCCCCGCGGTGGTCCAGATCCTCTCCACCGTCAGCCGGTTCTCGGTCAAGGTTCCGGTCTTGTCCGAACCAATGACGTTGGTGGAGCCCAGCGTCTCGACCGCGGGCAGGGTGCGCACTATCGCGTTCCGCCGGGCCATCCGGGACACGCCCAGGCTTAACGCGACCGTCAGGACGATCGGGAGCGATTCGGGAATGGCGGCAACCGCCAGGCCCACTGCGGTCCGGAACATCGTGGAGACGTCGTTGCCGAGTACCAGCCCGGCAATGAAGATGAAAATAATGGCAGCGAGGACAATCAGGCCGATGCGCCGTTCCAGGCTGTGGGTGAGAACCTGCAGCGGCGATTTCCTGGAAGGCCCCTGGACGAGGGCATTGATTTCCCCCAGGGCAGTGTTGGCGCCGGTCCCAAGCACAATGCCCCTGCCCCGGCCGCTGCCGACAAACGTCCCGCTGAACGCCACGTTGGCCTTGTCGGCATCGCCAACATCCTCCGGCACCGGTTCGATGTGCTTGGACGCCGCGAAAGACTCGCCGGTCAGCATCGACTCATCCACCTGAAGGCCGTTGGCCTCGAAAAGCCGCAGGTCCGCCGACACCCGTCCACCGCTCTCCAACAGCACCACGTCGCCCGGAACAACGTCACGTCCCGGGACCACCTGTTCGGTACCATCCCGCAATACCCGGCACGACGGAGTGGACAGTGATTGGAGGGCACGCACGGCCGCCTCGGCCTTACGCTCCTGAAAAAAGCCCAAGGTGGCATTGATGCACAGGATGAGGAAAATCGCAGTGGCGTCCACCCAGTGCTGCTGGACCAGGGTCACCACGGCGGCAACCAGCAGGATGCCAATCAGCGGACTAATGAACTGCCGCAGCAGTACACGCCACCATGGAGTCACACCCGCGACACTCAACTGATTAGGCCCCGCCGCGACCAGCCTCCGCGGAACTAAGGCCTTCCGGCCCGGAAGACAGCCCCACGAAAACGGCCTCGGAACTCAACGCGTGCCACGGCACAGACTTCACTGGGCTTGGAACGGATGCCGTGAACCGGGCTGCCATAGCCACAGTCTCCCCGGGCACAGCCAATCCGGCAAGCAACGGCACTGCCCGTTCGCTGCCTGGGCCGAAACCGCCAGGTTAGCCGCCGTCCTCCACGCCCGTGACCGGAAGCCCGTGGGTCGCCTCGCGCCGGGAGATGAGCACTGGACCTTGCGCATGGTGAAGGACTGCGTGGGCGGTGGAACCGATAGTGCCTCTGATCAGTCCGCGGCCTTTGGTCCCCACCACTGTGATGCGGGCTTCCCGGGACGCGTTCAGGATGGCCCGCGGGATGGAAGCATCGGTGAGAAGTTGGCTTTGGACGGTGATTCCCGGCGCCAGGTCCCGGGCAGTACTGACAGCTGAGTCCAGAAGCGCCTCCGCTGCCGGGTAAGCGTCCACAGGATCGCGAAGCATTCTGTACCCAGCCGGGGCATGCTCAACGTGGACAACGATGAGCTCCGCTCCAGTCACGCTGGCCAGGGTGCAGGCATCTTCGAGTGCAGCGGCGGAGCCTGAGCCGTCAATGGCGACAACAACGGGCCCGTCAGGGTGCTTCACGGATCTGATCACCGCAACGGGACATACCGCGGTAGCCGCCATCTCCATGCTCACGGACCCGACGAGCAGGCCGATAAACCCACCGATACCGCGGCTTCCGACAACGAGCATTTCTTCACCTGCCGCAATCTTAGGCAAATGAACACTGGGCCACCCGTACACAAGACTGGTCCGGACTTCCACCCCTGCTTCGGCCTGCTTCACCCGGGCCAGGCCCTCCTCCAGGACATGCTTCGCATGTGCCAAACCCTCATCGAGGACAATCTCTGCAGAACGTTCCAGTCCGCTGTCTGCAACGCCTGGCACCGGGCCGAGGTCATTGGTCAGCAGGGGCCACAGTGAGCAATGCACCAGGTGCAGGGGGCAGTTCCGCAGGGCTGCCTGCCAGGCCGCCCAACGGACGGCCTGGGCCGCTTGGGCCGAGCCGTCATAGCCGACCACGATCGCTTTGGATTCCTGCACGATTTCCCCTTGACTGATATTTCACGTTCGGGTTCCTGAAGCGGTTGCGTTCCCTCTCAGAGTACTGTGCGGCGGTCGTGAGCTCCGCTTATTTGTTTGCGGGTTGTCTCATGACGTGAAGGCAAGCGACAGAAGGCCTCCGAGTGCGACGTAGAGGATAGCTATGGGAAAAGTGGCCCGCAGCACCTTGCCCTCCTGCCCGGTGAGGCCCACCGTGGCCACTGCAGCCACAATGTTGTGTGGGCAGACGATATTGCCCACGGCGGCCCCGAATCCCTGGGCCCCCAGGAGTGGCAGCGCCGGAAGACCGGCAGTCTGGGCGGTAGTGGCCTGCAGTTCGGTGAAGAGCACGTTGGAGGCGGTGGCAGAGCCGGTGACGAACGTCCCGAATGCCCCGACGGCAGGTGCAACCAGTGGCCACGCTGCCCCGATCCCGGCTGCCGCATAGGCCAGCTCTTCGGTCATCCCGGCGTGGGACATGGTGCGGGCGATGGTGACCATCGCAATCAGCGCCACCATCACCGGGCCGAGTTGCCTGGTCGCGGTCAGGAAAGCCTCCCGGACGTCGCGCCCCGACGCCCTTTGCCCGAGCGCCCCTGCGGCAAAGGCCACCGTCAGCAACATCGCCGGGTGGAACAGCGGCCGGACGCTGCCGGAAAAGCCCGTGCCGGTCTCCCACTGGACCGTTACGCCCTCGAGGGCCTCACGCAGCGGGGGAACGAGGCGGGTGGCAAGAACCAGTGCTACCAGGACCAGGTACGGGGTGGCTGCGCGCAACAGCGCCAGCCGCTCTCCCGGCCCCGCGGAGGTGGCAACGGATGCGCCCGCTTCCTGCCGCCGTCGTCGGACAAGCACGACGGCGAAGACGGCCACGCCGGCCAGGGCACCGCCGAGGGTGGGCAGTTCCGGGCCCACAAAGCTGGCAATCAGGGCGTAGGGCACAAAAAACGAAACCGCGGCCAGGACACCCCAGGTCCAGAGCCGGCGGCTGCCTTTCACGGCGCGCCCGATGGTCAGCACGACCGCAGCTGTCAGGATCCCGCCGAGGATGGCGTGGTACGGAGCGGTGGCCCTGGCCAGGTCTGTCCCGGAAAACTCAACAAGTGCGGTTTGGGCCAACACCGGTGTGCCGATGGCGCCGAAGGACACACCCGCGGCATGGCCCACTAAGGCCGCTGCTACGGCAGCAACGGGGGCCATGCCCGCCGCCACCAGGAAGGGTGCAGCCAACGCCACAGGGGTGCCGAAACCGGCAGCACCTTCGAGGAACAGGGCAAAAAACCAGGCCACCACCAGCGCACCCAGCCGTGGATCGGGATGAAGGCGGGCCAAACCTGCGCGCAGCTGCTCCGCAGCCCCGGTCCATTGCTGCAGATAATGGATGCCCAGCGCCGGGCCGATGATACCTGCCACCGTCAGGGCGATGAAAGCAGCTTCCGCCAGCACGCCGGCCGTCCCGGAGACCACGGTGAATTCGTCAGCCGGTCCGCCGAATCCGAACGCTGCTACAGCCAGGACCAGGGTTACGGTCGCTGTCACCGCCCCCGCCCGGGCGGCTGACCAGCCGGCAACAGTCATCAGCACGAGCACCAGCAGCACCGGTATGACGGCTAAGAATGCCAGCACGTCGGCCTGGATTACCGTGCGATTTCGTCAGCAGTAATCTGGTTCAGGTTCCCGCCGTGCTCCGCTGCCGTGAGGTTATCCATCGTCGTTGCCGCGATGTTGGTCATGGCCTCACGCGTGAAAAATGCCTGGTGGCCGGTGATCAGGACGTTGGGGAAGGTGAGCAGCCGCGAAAAGACGTCATCGTGCAGGACCTGGTCGGAGAGGTCCTCGAAGAACAGGTCCGCCTCCTCCTCGTACACGTCCAAACCCAGATAACCCAGCTTCCCCTGCTTGAGTGCGTTGATTACAGCGGCAGTGTCGATCAACATGCCCCGGCTGGTGTTGATGAGCATCACGCCATCGCGCATGCTGGCCAGCCGCTCAGCGTCAATGAAGTGATAGGTCTGCGGTGTCAGGGGCAGGTGCAATGACACGATGTCGCTCTGCGCCAGCAATACTTCAAGGGGCACGTACTCCACCCCCATCGCCCGGCACGCATCACTGGGATATGGATCACTCGCTATCACCCGGCAACCGAAGCCGATCATGATCCGTGCGAAACAGCCTCCGATCCGGCCGGTCCCGATGATCCCCACGGTCTTGCCGAACAGATCGAAACCCATCAGGCCGGTCAGCGCAAAGTTACCTTCCCGGACCCGGTTGTAAGCCCTGTGTATCCTGCGGTTCAACGTCAGCACCAGGGCCACGCAGTGCTCCGCCACCGCGTGCGGGGAGTAACCGGGAACGCGCGTCACCGAGATCCCGAGCCGCGCCGCCGCCTGCAGATCCACATGATTGAAGCCTGCGGAGCGTAACGCCACGCGGTTAACGCCGAGCCGGGCAAGGCCATCAAGCACCCCGGCACTCAGATCGTCATTGACAAAGGCGCAGACCGCTTCGATACCCGCCGCCAACGGAATCGTCTCATGGGACAAACGCGGCTCAAAGAAGGACAGATCGTGCCCGTGAGTGAGATTTGCCGCGGTCAGGAACTGCCTGTCATAAGGCTTGGTGCTGTAAACGGCTACCCGCATGTTCTGCCTCCACTTGAGTCACTGATCCCCACACTCTAGGGCCGTGCCCGTGTGCGGTCCAACACAAACCTTGTCCGGTTGCTGCAGACACCACGGGTGCCGCCAGACTCAAGGCAGGAATGCAGAAAGTTCAGCCTCCAGGTGTTCCACATCGCCCCTGTGGCACAATTCGGTGGCCGGCGTCATTACGGCCGCGCTCCCGGCTGCGACGGCAGCCCTGAAGGCCTTCTCAGCAGAGCGGCCCTGCGCGAGCCGGAGCACAAATGCCGCAAGGAAACTGTCACCGGCCCCCACGGTGCTGACCACCTTCACTGACGGAACCGGCAGGCGGACAATCCCGGACTTCGAGGCAAGCACAGCACCTGCCCCACCAAGCGTCAGCGCGACGTACTCCGCCGCTCCGCCGGCGACCAGAGCCGAGGCTGCTTCCACCTGGCTCTGTTCACTGCCGAGCGCTGCCCCGATATACCCTCCCAGCTCGCGACTGCTGGGTTTGACCAGGAAAACACCCTCGGCAAGGGCCTCGGTGAGGGCAGGCCCGGAGGTATCCACGATGCAGCGCGCACCGCCCTGCCGCGTCAGGCGGACCACCCGGGCATAAAAATCCTCCGGGGCTCCCGGCGGCAGGCTGCCGCTGGCCACCACATACCCTCCGACCGGGATGGCCTGGGCAACAAGATCCAGGCAGGCGCGCCACTCCCCTTCGCTGAGCTCGGGACCTTCCAAGACAAACCGGAACTGCTTCCCGGTGGAAGTCTCATCCACAGTAAAGTTTTCCCGGGTACTCCCCTGGATCGGCACCACTAGGCTGGGGATGCGTTCGGCTTCGATGAGGCGGCGATAAGCCTCGCCAACTGGTCCTCCTGCGGTATACACCGCCAAGGTATGCCCCCCAAGCCGCTGGACCACCGTGGACACATTCACTCCACCACCGCCGGGATCCACACGGCTGGTACTACACCGCAGCTTATGAACGCTGACAACCTGCTCCGTTGAGGTACTAATATCCAGTGCCGGGTTCACCGTCAGGGTGAGGACCTGCTTGGCGCCCATGGGCTGTGAGGCTTCCATGCGCAGAGCATAGGCGACCATGCCCATTTCAAGCTGCAACAGCGACCCACACGAGAAGAATAACTGCCGGTTGCCAACTGCGTGACAGCGAACGGGGCTGGGCCCGCCCGCACAACTTCAACATCCACGAATTGACAGAAAGACTCTGACGCGTGGGCACCGGACGACACTGAACGCAAAGGCACTTCCACCGGGAGGAAACAGCGATGATGTATCGGGACGGGTGAGCTTTGTCGCCGTCGAGGAGAAACCGACCGCCCAGACCGCGACCGTGAGTTTCGACCCGTCAATGACCTCGGTGGAACAAATCTCCGATGAGTACGGGACTGCATTTACCACTGCCGGGGCGAGTCGGTCCCGGACCACGTCTGCTACCCCAGGGAAGAATCAATGAGCGCCGCCGGGATGAAACACGGCACCGCCACGCCGACGGGCACTGGTCACGCGACATCCGGACACGTCCTACCTGGTGCAGCGCATCCAACCGAGCACGTGCATTCGCTGCAGTTATAGGCGCGCGCAGCATAGCTGGCGTGATGCGACCTCACCTGGACGTGCGGGTCGTAGACCACTTGGAACCGACAGCCTGGACGAGGCGCCGTTCGTGCGGTGGTGGACGGATCGGCAGTGATACCCAAATTTTCATTACTCCGCAAAGGTGAATCCGCTTTTCCAGCTTCAGAGACGCTATCCAGAACGTATAACCGCAGGTCAGGTGCCTTCGGGCGTCCCGTAGAACCTTGAATTCGGAAACGTCGCCTCCACATCCTCCTACATGCCCAATATGCCTCCCCATGGCGGCGTTGCGGACATTCGAGTTGCGCCGCGACCCCTTGTCGGAGCAAGTGGCTGCTGCAGTCCATCACGGACAACTAAACGGTGGAAGGCCATGGGATTCATCTGGCATTCTCTGCTCCTTCGTCCAGTCGATGTTCTAAGCAAACCGCTGTAGCGTGGCGTGCTCAAGGCCCGCCGGTCCCCCATCGGTGGGCCTTCCTTTTCCCTCGCTGCGGGGCACGATAGGCAAATTCCTGGCCGAAGTCGCCCCCTGAAGTCGCTACTCGACTGACGAAGCAACCGCTGGATATCAGTCTCCAAGGGTGCCTAGCTTGACGGCATTGAATTCCTCGTCAGAGAGTTCGCTCTTTGCAAGGAGAGCCAGTTCTGCTGCCAAGGCCCTTCTACCCCGCATTTTGCCCGGTCAGCAAAGGTACGCGGCCGATTGAAGTCTCATCGGCGCATCGAATACCTCAAATTGAACATTGGTGGCCACAAACTATTAGCCGGAGGCGGGTAGGAGAAATGCCCTTGACCTGCGGGAATGCGCGAATTTGCCCCGATTTTGACCCATATAAAGTTCCAGATTTTCTTGCCGGTGAATGTTACAAGAGGATATGGGTCGTTTCAGGCCGGTGTTTCCCCTGTTCAGGCACGGTTCTCGGCATCCAATAGGCTCCTGGCACGGCGATCAAGTCGACTGTGCCGAGCTTGACCGGAGGACGATAGCGACCTTGCGAGAGACCATGTGAGAGGAGCTTGATTGACGAACGTTCAAGAATGAGGTGGGTCGGATGGGCCCAGGTCGCATTGTGCTCGCTCGACCAACCAGGGTCCGTCTGACGGACGAGTAATCGGCGCATGGATGGTCCTCGCGTGGAACGTTGGCTTGAGCTCGGTCACGATTACCCGTGTCCGGCGGAGGCCGCCGTCAACGGTGCGCCGCCGATTGTCTCCCGAAATGTTGTCGCTCGGGAGTCCAAGTGGGCAGGCTCGAAATGGTCACCGGCGCGGCGTCGTCGCGATCGGGCGAAATTCGCCGCCTCATCGATCGTGCATCGTCTTGCCTGCTCCCGGAGGAGTGTGTATCGGTCTGCTGATGTGCTCCTAAACGAGCGCAAAGCGAGCTTCAGATCCGTGCCAGCACGCCAATATCGCCATCGCCACCACATGCTCATGTGTTGGCGATTCTCCGGAACCGCGATGGAGCCGCCGGCTCCGGAACGTCGCGCTGAATCTGGTCTGGCTGAGCTGGAATGGATCCTCGCACCGCCTCCCCCGGCCTGGCCGACGCACCGACCTCGCCAGCGGACGCACCGCCAGGTTCACCTTCACCTTCCGTCCGATGCTGGCGAACAGCGCCAGCGCCGACCGGTAGGTGAACGGCTCGGCGGACGCATACTCCTCATCGATCGCCCACCGGTAGAACAGCGACAGGATGTTCATGTGCTGGCCCCACGTCGTCGCGAACCTGCCCTTCACCGGTCCGGCCGCCCGGTGCTCGGCATACCGGCTCAACCCGGCCTTCCATCGGTTCACCACTGTCGCGGGCCGCGGTGCAGCCGGACCGTCCTCGAACAGCAAGTCGTCATCGACCAGCACCGGCATCCCCTCCGGGATCACCGGCCTGTACTCGAGATCCCAGGACTGCCAGCCTTGCGACGAGAAGAAACTCATAATAACGAGCTCTGACAATAGAAACACCACACTACTGTCACGCAAAGCCCAGACACCGGGGGGACGCCCACCTCAAAGGCTTATCGCAACAGGGGAACTAAGCGCAGACAATGTGCCGCAGACCGTGCGGCCTGATGTCCTTCTACACCGGCTTTGCGGACAAGCCGCTGACCCGTGCGGAATGCCTCTGACCGGTTCCATGCCCGGAACCACATCAGCACCGCTGGTGCCCAGGTTAAAGTTCAGTGCCGAGACAGCAGGAGGCGGCACGGTGTCTCGACCTTCCGCACGCTTTCGGACGGAGGCCTGGATCGCAGTACCGGTACAGGCCGACGGCATTCGCGACGTCGTAGACGGACACGTGTTTGGCCGCGATCTCGTGACCCGCTGTGCCTGGAGTCGTGAACTCCTCACCCCCGCGACGCATGAGCACAACCTGAGGACAGCCAGAGTCCGCACCAGCTCTCAAGCCTGGGATGGGTGGTGAAAATTCCACCTGAACAGCCGCTCTACCTAGGCACGCGGCGCGGAGGTCTGCGACACCCATCCCCCAAAATTCGCCAGTAATTGTTGACTTTGGAGGTGGTTCCTTCCCATGGGGCTTTCTTTCCCGAGCTGTTCGAGCGACAACTCGGTCCGATCACCCGCTACGGATGAGATGGCAGAAGAAGGTGCGGAGACGTCCGGGATCCGAGATAAACAGGTTCCGGACGGGAAGCCCAATGCCGCTCAACGATGCCCACTTTGGGGATCTTCTCTGCCCCAGGGAGCTTCTAGGGAGCCTTGCTCCGACCAGCTTGATATCAGCCGCTGAGCAACTGCAGGTTCGTGGAACAGGATTATGTACCGACGGTGGGCTGCTCTCCCCCCGTTACCCGCCGCTTAGGAGCACCTACAGGGTGCTGCTCTGGCGTGCAGCGAGGGCCTGCTGGTGGCGATAGAGCGTTGCGCGGCTCCAGTCCACCATCCGGGCAGCGTCTTCGGCTGTACGGCCCTTCGCGTGGGCGTCCTGGGCGATCGCCAGCTTGTCAGCGATGACGGCCGCGTCGGACACCGGCCGTCAGAAGCGGGTTCCGTTCTGCCTTGCGGCGGTGATGCCGGCGTTGACCCGCTCGATGATCAGCTTGCGCTCATACTCGGCGAGGGTGGCGAGCATGTTCAGCATCAGCCGGCCACTGTCGAACCAACGACCGGGCGGGGCAGGACACTCGTTCCGTGCGCCCCAAGGACCACCAGGTCAGCGGACAATGCTACCGAGCGTGCCTCGATTTGTAAGGATGTGTAGCCGAAACCGACATCAACCCCGGCAACGATGCCGTGCATTTCGCTCAGCTTCCGGCCCAACCGGATTAGTTGTTCGCGCTCTGCGTCCAGAACTTGCTGTTCCAGGTCAACGGGGATCCGCAACAAGGCCGCGTAACTTGTCTAGGCCGGAGTGGTTCGTTGCATGGAACAGTTCAAGTGCTGCCCCGGTCTCCTGGGAGACGAGGGCGGCGCGCTTGGCCGCATGTGCCGCTCCGGCCGAAAAATATGTGCCCGCCAGTACCTGGCGCAACTGGTTCATTGCCAACTCCCCCCTTGATGTTCTCCGGATGACTTTTCAGCCCGGGAGCCCTGGCGTGGCCGAGCCGGGATCTGCGTGTATGTCCGGTGAGCGCTTTGCGGGGCAACCTTCGATGATGGACGTTGATGGATTCAGCGCTACCGGCGCACAGCGTCACAGAGCCCCGTTGGGCTGCCCCGGTAGAGGCCAAGCGGTGTCACTGTCACATTGCCGGGTTATTCGTTGTCACCGCCGGTTGTAGCGGCACCACTTCCACCAAAGTTGGCCTTGTCCGTTTCGGTCAACCATGTCCACTCGACCACCTCGGGGATGTCCTGTCCGTGATCGCGGGTGTACTGGCGGGCCCGAAGACGCGCATCCTGCATGTCCTGTCGGAGCGCCGCATGCCTGGACGCGAGCCCCGGAACCCGATCGACGACGTCCATAACCAGGTGGTAACGGTCCAGGTCGTTGAGCATCACCATGTCGAACGGGGTGGTGGTGGTGCCCTCTTCCTTGTAGCCGCGAACGTGGAGGTTCTGGTGACCGGCGCGCCGGTAGGTAAGGCGGTGGATGAGCCACGGGTAGCCATGGTATGCAAAAATCACGGGCCGGTTCGGCGTGAAGACAGCGTCGTATTCGCGATCGCTGAGTCCGTGCGGGTGTTCTCCCTCGCTTTGTAAGCGCATCAGATCCACCACGTTGACCACACGGACGCGTAACGATGGCACGCGCTCCCGCAGGATGGATGCTGCCGCGAGCACCTCCAGCGTCGGCACTTCGCCGGCGGCGGCGAGCACGACGTCCGGTTCTTCGCCCGCTTGTTCGGTACCAGCCCACTCCAGCAGGCCGAGGCCGCGCGCGCAGTGCTCGACCGCTTGGTCCATGGTGAGCCAGTTGGGTGCCGGCTGCTTCCCAGCGACAACGACGTTGATGTAATCGACACTGCGCAGACAGTGATCGTATGTGCTCAACAAGGTGTTGGTGTCAAACGGCAGATAGACCCGTACGACATCCGCCTTTTTGTTCATCACGTGGTCGATGAAGCCGGGGTCCTGGTGGGAGAGGCCATTGTGGTCCTGCCGCCACACATGTGAGGACAGTAGGTAATTCAGTGAGGGGATGGACTTTCGCCACGGGATGTTCCGGGTGATGTTGAGCCATTTCGCGTGCTGGTTGAACATGGAGTCGACGATGTGGATGAACGCCTCGTAGGAGGTGAACACGCCGTGCCGCCCGGTCAGCACGTAGCCTTCCAGCCAGCCCTGACACTGGTGTTCGCTGAGCATTTCCATGACCCGGCCGGCGCGCGCGAGATGGTCGTCGCCGGGAAGGAACTCGGCGTTCCACTGCTTGTCAGTCGCCTCGTAGACGGGCGGCGCCAGCCGATTGGATGCCGTCTCATCGGGCCCGAAGATGCGGAAGTTAGTAGGGTTTCTGCGGATCACGTCGGCCAGCCACACGCCGAGCTGACGCGTGGCCTCTCCGACCGTGGCCCCGGGAGTGGGGACGTCGACGGCGTAGTCCCGGAAGTCGGGAAGGTTCAGATCAGCGCGGAGGACGCCACCGTTAGCATGCGGGTTCGCGCTCATGCGAAGGTCGCCTGCCGGTGCGAGGCCCGTGATGCGGGCCAGGGGCGCGCCCGTCGCGTCGAACAGTTCCTCAGGCCGGTAGGACTGGAGCCAGTGCTCCAGGACGGAGGTGTGCTCGGGCGTGTCCCGGGCGTCGGCCAACGGCACCTGATGGGAGCGCCAGTGGTCTTCCGCCGGCTTTCCGTCAATCTCGGGCGGGCATGTCCACCCCTTGGGCGTGCGGAGGATGATCATCGGCCAGGCTGGGCGGTCGATGAGGGTGCCGGCGGCTGCGCTCGTTTTGATCTCGGCGATGTGGTTGAGCACGCGGTCGAGGGTTTCGGCCATCCGGGCGTGGACGCGCAGCGGATCCTCGCCGTCGAATCCTCCGGAGACGACGTAGGGGGTGTGCCCGTAACCGCGCATGAGATCGAGCAGCTCCGTCTCGGGGATCCGGGCGAGCAACGTAGGGTTCGCGATCTTGTATCCGTTCAGATGCAAAATCGGCAGGACGACGCCATCCTGGAGCGGGTTGATAAACTTGTTCGAGTGCCAGCTCGTCGCCAGCGGCCCCGTCTCCGCCTCTCCATCGCCGACGACCGCCGCGACCAACAGGTCGGGGTTGTCGAAGGCCGCGCCGTAGGCGTGACTAAGTGCATAGCCGAGCTCCCCGCCCTCATGGATCGATCCGGGGGTCTCCGGAGAAGCATGGCTGGGAATGCCCCCCGGGAAGGAGAACTGGCGGAACAGCTTCCGGAGCCCCTCCTCGTTCTGCTCGATCGCGGAGTAGATCTCGCTGTACGTGCCGTCGAGGAAGGCGTTCGCCACCACGCCGGGGCCGCCGTGGCCGGGACCGGCGACGAAGATCGTGCTGAGACTGCGCTGCTGGATCACCCGGTTGAGATGCGCGTAGATGAAGTTCAGTCCTGGCGTCGTTCCCCAATGCCCCAGCAAGCGCGGCTTGACATGGTCGCGGCTCAACGGTTCGCGAAGGAGCGGATTGTTCAGAAGGTAGATCTGTCCCACCGACAGGTAGTTGGCCGCCCGCCACCACATGTTGAGCGTTTCAAGTTCCATGTCGGAGACGGTTTCAAGTTCCATGTCGGAGACGGTCGCAGCCCCCGCGGCTTTCCAGTAAGGATTCGGCATGCGGCTCCAGTATCGGTTTACGGTGGCGGATGTGGTCAGCCTAGGTGATCCCGTTGCCAGGCTCAAGCGGGGAGGCCGTGACAGGGCGGTTAGGCTGGAACGATGCCACCAACGACCTCGACCGGCCCGGGCCGGAAATCACCCCCATGGTATTCCCTCGACGTCGAGGATGTTCTGAGCGAGCTCTCGACCTCGACGGGCGGTCTGGGCGAGGCGCAGGCGGCGCAGCGGCTCGAGGAGTTCGGCCCGAACCAACTGGGGTTTGTGAGCGTTGCACCCTGGTGGCGCGTGCTCCTGCGGCAATTTTTCGGTCCGGTGATTGGGATCCTCCTTGTTGCCGCAGCGATCTCCGCCATTCAGCAGCACTACGTCGATGCCATCGCCATCTTTTTCATCCTCTGCATCAATGCCGCCATCGGCTTCTGGCAGGAGCGAAAGGCAGAAGCGGATGTGCGCGCCCTACAATCGCTGTCGATCGACAGCTGCCGCGTTGTGCGGGACGGAACGGAACTGGTGCTTCCCGCCCCGGAGGTAGTTCCGGGTGACCTGGTGCTCGTGGAGAGCGGTGAACGGGTACCCGCCGACATGCGCCTGATCGACACCAACGCCTTGCGGGTGGATGAATCGATGCTCACCGGAGAGTCCGCCGCGGTCACCAAGAGAGCGGAGCCGTTACCCATAGACGCCGCGTCGGGTGACCGGACCAACATGGCGTTCAGCGGAACATTCGTCACGAGCGGCCGGGGAAGAGCAGTCGTCACCTCCACGGGAGCTAGGACCGAGCTCGGTGAGATCAACGCGCTCGTGCAAGGACCGGCCGGCAAGGGTCCGCTGCAGATGCTCGCCCACACGCTGGAGCGTCGAATCGGCCTGATCGTGCTGGGAGCGGTGACGTTCGTCTTCGTTGCCGGCGTCGTGATGGGCAACGACCTTTCCCACATGTTCCGCACCGCTGTCGCCCTGGCGGTCGCCTCCATCCCAGAATCCCTTCCTATCGTCCTCACCGTCGCCATGGGCATCGGCGTGTCACGGATGGCCAAACGGAACGCGATCATCCGCACCCTGCCCTCCGTCGAAACGCTCGGCTCGACAACCGTCATCGCATCGGACAAAACCGGAACCCTGACCCAGAACCAGTTAACCGTTGAACGGATCTGGACCCCGGAGGGCACCCTCGATATTGCCGGCATCGACACGGAGGAGCTGGGGGAGAGCGAGACCAGCAACTCGTTGCTGACCGCGCACGCGGTTCTCCGCGCCGGTGCGTTCACCAACGAAGCAACCCGTGTTCCAGATAGCTTCGAGTTCACTGGCGACACCGTGGACATCGCGATGGCGCGGATCGCCCTGATGAGCCGCGCGGTGAGCGACGATGAGTTCGCGGCCGCACCGGAAGCACACACCCCGTACGAACCGGACCTGCGGTATTCCCAAACGGTGCGCAGGGACGCAGACGGGCGGCGCTCCCTTTACGTCAAAGGGTCCACCGATGCACTTCTGGGGATGTCCCGGTTCCTGGCATCACCGCAGGGACCCGTTCCGCTCGACACCGGTCTCGTGCTCGAGGCGAACGCGCAGATGGCGTCCGACGGCCTGCGCGTCATCGCGACAGCTTTCCGGGAGATCGCACCCTACGAGAAATTCGACTTGCACCTGCCGGCTCCGGAAGGACTGACCTTCCTCGGGCTCGAGGGGATGTCCGACCCACCGCGACCCGGCGTCGCATCAGCCATCCGGTCCTGTCAGGACGCCGGGATCGACGTGAAAATGATCACCGGCGACCAGCCACTGACTGCCATGTCCATCGCCGCCCGCCTCGGACTGCCCACCAATGTCCAGGCCCTCACCGGGGCCGAGATGGCCGAACTCGATGACGAGGCGCTGAGTGCCCGCCTCGATGCAACCAGCGTGGCGGCGCGCGTGGCACCACAGGACAAACTGAGAATCGTGAAGCTGCTCCAGGACCGTGACCATGTGGTGGCGGTAACCGGCGACGGGGTGAACGACGCTCCCGCCCTCAAAGCCGCGTCGATCGGCATCGCCATGGGGCGCTCGGGAACCGATGTCGCCCGGGAATCGGCGGACCTGGTCCTTACCGACGATAACTTCGTCACCATCGTCCACGCGGTCGAGCAGGGCCGCGTCACCTTCGCCGCCATCCGCAAAGCACTGTTCTTCCTGCTCTCCACGGGAGCTGCCGCGCTCATCGCGATGTCAATCAACGTCGTGATCGACCAACCGCTGCTGTTCCTGCCGGTGCAGATGCTCTGGATCAATGTCGTGACGAACGGCGTGCAAGACATCGCGCTGGCTCTCGAACCCGCGGAGGGAAACGAACTGAAGCGCCCCCCGCGGGCACGTTCCGAAGGTCTGCTCTCACGAACCCTCTGGTATCGAACCATTATCACCGGCGCGTGGATGGCCGGTCTCATCACGCTCACCTTCTGGTGGAGCTTGGAGAGCGGCATGCCGGAGGTCGAGGCGCGAACCTTCGCCCTCACCGCCTTCGTGCTGCTCAACTTCTTTCAGGTGCAAAGCGCCCGAGCACAGTACCGGTCATCCCTCACCATGAACCCGCTCGACAACAAGGCCCTGCTGTTCACATCCCTGGGTGCGCTGCTCCTCCATTGGGGGGCCATGAGCTGGCCTGTCTCGGCGGAGCTGCTCACCCTCACCCCGCTGGACTGGGCACAGTGGGCGGCGTGCTTCGGCATCGGGTCGACGGTGCTCGTCATCGTCGAACTCGAAAAAGCCGTCCGTCGGTGGTCCCACCGCCGCGACGCCACGACGACAACTGCATGAGCGGTGCCACAATCATGCACCGTGTTTCGTCAACCAAGGCGCAGCTGCCGCTGCTTGGCTGATGTGATTCGACCAACCAGCCATGTTTGGAGCTGGGCCTCGTGCGCGATGAAGCTCTCGGTCCCGCACCCGCAGGCCATGCTGCCCTGGAAATTGTGGTCCGCCGCCGCCTATCGTCAGCACTTCCCGTCCTAGGCCTGAACACCTAACTGAATTGTCGGTCGCGGAACGATCGGTGCCAGGGTCGCCAGGGAATGGGCGACTTGCCTCGAAGCTTTCGCTTCAGTCGATTCCATCGGGCTTTCCATGGAATAGGCGGCTCTCGTGTGGGTTCCAGTCCCATCGCCCTCGCGTTTGCGGCAAATCCTGCCATTTCCGCGCGGGTGTATCCGGTGTTCTCAGGATCATCGTGTACTGCTTCAATGGGGTTGGTCAGGTGTCGCCGCCACCAGCGGCCACTAGCGCGGAACAGAAGGGTAACGCCAACAGAAGGATCGCCTGGGTAATGAGGGTTCGCCACGGTGAACGTCACCAGAAAATCGGATGTGGTTCAACCGACAAGTACAAGATGGATGATTCCTCAAGAATCTTGCCCAAACCAACATTAAGAAGCTGAGCTTCACTGGGCCGATCAGTTCTGTACTGCCGTTGCGGATTTTTAATGTCGCCTGAAACAGTGGCTGGTCGGCGACCGTTGCGAGGTCCCCCGGCTGGTTGGGGCACCAACGACACTGCGAAGCTGCCGTTGCCAACCTTGGAGCCGTTCGGCGGCGGCTCCAGAACGGCTCCTACTGGGTGATACTCAATGTGATTGATCCTGGCGTACACCAGACGAGCTCGCGATTCCCTTCAGAACAAAATGCTATGCCGATATGACTGTGCTGCTACCGCGAATGCAAGGCTTGTTCCTACCGCGGCCACCCAGTCAGGCCAAGATCCTGCACCAATTTCCGCTATGACGCTCACTTATACCCTCGCCTTGCCCCGCCAGCAGGCCGCACCTTACTGTGCAAGCAAGGAAGGTTGTCGAGGGCGGCATTGTTGTCCATTGCCCTGCTAATGGGCTCAAGAGGCCAGCCGTTGGCGATTCTAATTTGCATAGAGACGATTGTGGCCGCTAGCGCAGACAGAGATTTACGCAAGCCAGCCACGCGTAGCGGTAACCGGCAAAGACCTACGGGTAACAGTGCATTTGGCCGTTCTCGCCGCAGTACGAAAACCGCCTCAAAGGCAGGTAGTAGAACGGCTTCCAGTAGTCACTGGTCGCTTCCATCACCACCGTAGTGACCTGCTGCTCCTCTAGGAAAGAGCGTAATTGGAGGATCTGATTTGTGGTTGAGCCCCAGGTGGTGACCGTCGAGGTGAACCGGCCCCGTTGGCTTCCCGGGACCCGCACGCACACCTTCGCGTTGTGCTTGGAAATATCCATGCCAGCGCCCATGCACAATGTCCATTGCTCTGCCCCTTCCCGATATTCAGCGGAATGCCTACCGCGGGAAGGACAGGGAAATATTCAGGAATCTAGCACTCGTGCTCGAAGCAACAATCCACGGTTCCCGTGGGAGTCCTTCACACCACGCTTAGAAGCGAGCTCAACCTCGGCGCCAAGGAAATCCGGCGTCATCCGCGATAGACACGGCCATCATGCACCCAACGCCCGCAGGAAAACCAGAGCCGGGAAAGTCAACCAGGCCCCCATTTTCACACCTCATGCGCGGCAACGCTCCTAGGCCGCTTAGAACTGGAACACCCCTGGCGAGACACTCCCCGTGAACCCGAAATCTGCCAGTAGCGTTCCGGGCGGGATGGTAAGACCCTGAATGATAAGGCTACTGTGTTTATGGGGTCGGCGACCTGCCAGCTCCCCTTTCGTCCATGGATCAGGAGCAGAACGATGAGCCACATCACAGCCATGCTGGAGACCTATCCGAAAGACCTCGGCGGCATTGACCGGCAAAAGCTGGCCGATTGCATCGCGGCGTGTTTTGAATGCGCACAGACCTGTACCGCCTGCGCCGATGCCTGCCTGAGCGAAGACATGGTCGCCGAGCTCACCAAGTGCATCCGCACCAACCTGGACTGCGCGGATATCTGCGCCGCCACCGGCAACATCCTGTCCCGCCACACCGGCTACGACGCCAACATCACCAAGGCTGTCCTGGAAGCCTGCGCGGTTGCATGCAAAGCGTGCGCCGATGAATGCGAACAGCACGCCGGTATGCACGAGCATTGCCGGGTCTGCGCCGAAGCCTGCCGCCGCTGCGAAAACGCCTGCAACGAACTCCTCGGATCCCTCGGACGCGGAGCCTCCGAGTAAAAACAACCATGGACGCCCTCCTCAGGCACCGGCGGAGGCGCTCCGGATCGTCCTGCCCAACCAATCGTCGTTCCGGGGCAATGGGCGAAGGAATCTACTGCGTGTCGACTCCTTGATTTTTGAGGATCCAGACGGCGAGGTGGGATTACTGTCGAATCCGGAAGCCCATCGGCCCCATCGGTAGGCTTCACTTGTTTCTGTTACGCCGAGCCGAATAGAGAGCGGAGGAGTTCCGTGTCGAACATGGGAAAGAACCAGGAAAAAGGGCACGGCCACGGTGAGCACCACTCCAACCGCAGTCGGATGATGTACCTGCGCTGGGCGGCGATGATCCTGACCGCCGTGGTTGTGATGTACGCTCTCATGTTCGTCGGTTCCTACGAGTGGAGCCACGTGCGCTGGAGCGAGAGCCGCATGTTCATGGCGCTCACGATGGGCGGGACCATGGGCCTGATAATGCTCGCCTGGATGCTGAACATGTACCGGAACACAAAGGCGAACGTGGCCGTGGTGGTCAGCCTCCTGCTGCTCGGCGGTGGGGCTTTCCTGGACCGCAGCCAGACCACAGTGCAGGACAGCGCGTTCATGAGTGGAATGATCCCGCACCATTCCCTGGCTATCACACGGTCCGAGCGCTCCGAACTGTCTGATGTCCGGGTGTGTGAACTTGCGGTTGAAATCAGCGAGGCCCAGCGCCGGGAGATTTCCGAGATGGAGTGGTTGATCGCGGATATTGAGCAGAACGGGGTAGCAGCAACGTCCCAGGAGGCCGAGGCCCGGGCGGTCCGCGATTTCGAGGAGCCCGCAGACCGCAAGTGCCCCGGGGAATGAGTGGAATCCTTCTCCCAACGCCAAGCCCATTCATGCGCGGAGAAGCCCTTCCCCTAAAGCCCAGCCTTGATGCCAGTTTCATGCAGTCAACTTTGGACAGAAGCACGGTAGGTGCAGCCGACTTCGAATGCTTCCGTGTCCGCTGGCACACCACCTCAGCGGGCGCTGCATCCCCTTGGAGATGCTCGCGGCGCTCTTGACCACAGGCCCGTATGAACCACCGGCACGCCGCGTCGAAACCCTGGATACGAGACGTCTCACGGCATCGAAAGAGCTTTGGCCTCCAAGTGCTGCTTCTAGCGAAACCACTGTCAGTTTCAGAAGTCGTCGGCACTGGATCCCGCGGAACTACGGGGCTTGTGCAGCCGACTCCTATCCGCGCCGAAAACGGGCTTGCCGCCGGTGTCCATGCCCTGGAGCAGATCACCGGCGTTACTGCCGTCGACGAATAGATCACCGATGACAGTCACTTGGCTGGTGGCGACCACGGCCGGTCCCGCCCTAACCACGCGAGCCGGTGACGGCAACGACACCAGCAGGACACCACTGGGCACCGCGGCAACCGCCGAAGACCAGTACCTACCCCGCGCGCCGGCCGCCGTATCAGCTGTATGCTCCTGGCGGCTCTATTGAACGCTTGGCCCTGATCCAGGCCGGTCCACCCCTGATCATGCTGGTGACCTACTGGCTGTGGGGATAAGCGGTTTGATTCACGCCCACGTACCGGAAAAGTGACTGTTGCGCCAATAAGGATAAGCATCCTTTCCTTTTAGGGCACAGTCTTGCGCTGAATCGGGAGAATACGAACGCCGACGGTGGGCTCCTCTCCCCCAAGCTGCGACCGTCAAGGGCCGCGGACCGATTCCAGTCAGCAGAAGTTTGCGGCCGGTTGACGTCTCATCGGCGCATCGAGTACCACAAAGTTGAACATTGGTGGTCACAAACTATTAGCCGCAGATGGGTAGCAAAATCGCTTTGACCTGCGGGAATGAGCGAAATTGCCCGATTCTCGACCCATATAAAATTGCAAATCTTCTTGCCGCTGACGGCAGTCAGGTGGGTGAGTCCCACGGTCTGCATTGAGAGCTCCAGTTGTTCGTCCAGACCGCTGGTGTCACCGGTCACCATGCCGGGCAGGAGCCCCCTGGCGTCAGCGTCCAGCCAGCCCGCGGCGGCTGAGAACTGCTTTCCCAGCGACGCCGGCCCAGAAATCCACGCACCGGCGGGTTCAAGCGCCATGGGAGCCGCGGACGCAGCTAGGATGGCCGCCTCCACCTGGCCCGAGGCCGGAGGGCGGAGCTTCCCGGCAGCGCGAACGCGCTGGCCAGGAACCACATGTTGCCAGTCAACACCGCCAACAATCACTACCGGGACCTCGGCCCGGAGCAGCCGGCCCCCTGTGCTCAGCGACGTGACGGTTGCATTCACCGCCCAGCGCGATGACAGATCGGATCCTTGCGAATTCAAGGCGCGCGGAGCGCCCGCAATTTCAACCTCTGCCAGGCATGACGCCCGGGCCGCAACAGCCTCTGCCACAGGCCCGTCATGCTTTTGTGCCGACGATACCGCCGAGTGCGCCGCGGCGGCGACGGACAGCAGCATCGCGGCTGCCATTGTCAGCAGGAAGCTCCGGCCGGCATGCCCTCCGGTCCTGTGCCGCCGCAGGACCGAGACCGCCAGCAGGACCGAGACCGCGGCCACGGCGCAGCACAGCCCGAGGAGCCATGCGGGATGCAACCAGGGCCCGGCGCCGGCGGCAGCCCACACGCAAAGGGCAGGCGGGATCAAACGAAGGTCCACCCGGCGCCGGCTCTCCCCGGCCGGGTCGGCGGCCCGTTCCTCGGGAACCAGCCTGGACAGTATCCGCCCGCGGAGGAGTTGCAGCGGCACCAATGCAGGATGAGTCACAGCTGCCGTTCCGCCCGGAGCTGGAGCCGCCGCCGGAGGAGCCGGTCCGCGCCCGCCCTGCTCCGCCGTGCCGTGCACAGCAGCCTGCACATAGCGGTGCCATCTGCTGGTTCGCCCTGACTGGCCGCCACCCATCTCAGACAGTCACTAACGGAAGCAGGGTTTCCAACATCTTGGGTCCGACGCCGTCCACGGCGTCGAGTTCCTCGGCTGTCTTGAACGGGCCCTGCTCCGAGCGCCAGTCAATGATGCGCTGGGCCAGCACGGGCCCCACGCGCGGCAGGCTGCCAAGCTCTTCGAGGGAGGCCGTGTTCAGATTGATCTTGTCCGTCGCCCCGGATTCGCCGCCGCCGCCCCCTGCGCCTGGGGTCCCGGATTTGGCCGCGGCGCCCGGAGCATCTGCCGATGCTCCATCGGGCGCCCCCTGCTGCAGAGGCTGCCCCGGTTCACCGTGGCGGGGGATGTATATTTTCTGGCCATCGTCCAGCACAGCGGCGAGATTGAGCCGGTTCAGGTCTGCGGACGCAGTTCCCCCGCCGGCTGCTGCAATGGCGTCATGGACGCGGCTTCCCTTGGGGACTCTTACTATGCCTGCCTTCTTCACTGCTCCGGCGACGTGTACGACAACGGGTCCCGTGGACGTGTTGTGGCCGGAGGCTGCGGCGGCAGTAGCCGCACTGCCGTCGGTTTCTTCAGTTCCATCAGTGCCGCGGTCATCCTCCGGTCTCCCGCTTTCGGCGGGGAACGCGCCTGGCTCGGAAGCCCTGGCCGTTTGACTGACCGCGGTCAAAGGCACCACTTCCGGGGCTGCGGCCGCTACCCGCCACCAAAACCACCCGCCTGCTGCGAGCGAGATGACGCCGAGCAGCACGGTAGCCCGAAGCCCCAGACGCCACCTGACGCGGGAAACGGCCGGACCCTGGGAAGCTACGTGGCCCGCACCAGCCGCGTTGGCGTTGCCGTAGGCGAATCCCCCGCCGCTGCCCAGTTCCAGCAGACCTGCAGGCTCTTCAGCACCGGCCACCGAGCCGGCCTCCTCCACACGATCTGGCACCGCACGATCCGCCCCGGCATGATTTGCGACTGTGCCGGCGCCCTTCGTGCCAGCCGCCGTCGTGTCAGCAGCCCGTGCACCGGGACCGCTCCCCTGCGGCGGGCCCAGACGTGCGGCCAGGCGGGTGGCAGGTTGGCCGGCGCCAGGATCCGCAGGATAAACGCCGGGAGCCGTGACCCTGCTTGCGCGTGAACGCCTGCCCGTGTCCGGGCGCGGTGCGGCGCTGGCTGCAGGTCCAGCGGTCCGGCGTGACATACGCACCACCGTAGGAGACCGCGGTTCCTTCCCGACAGGCCCGGACCGCCGTATGTGGATAGCGCGTCAGCGGGCCTTCCCGGGATCCGACTGCCCTGGCTGCCCTGGCTGAACTGGCTGCCCCGTCTGTCCGGGATGCGCAGCCGGCGCTTCCGCGGTGCCCGGTGCCTGGCTGAGGACGCCGGCACCACAGACAGAGCTCTCGCTGACGATGACGGCGAGGACACCGAGCCCGGCGTGCGCCGCGAGCACCGCCGGCAGGGAGCTGATCTGTGCCGGCGGGCTGTCCGGCAGAGCGACGGCGAGCCGGGAGGCGAGGAGTTCGGCTTCCGGCTGGTTCCCGAAGTGGTGGATGGCCAGCCTGGCCTCCTTTGGCGGCCTGGCCGCGGCGTCCGCGACCACGAGTTCCTCCAGGCGCGCGATGGCTTTGGCGGCGGAACGGATCTTTTCGAGCGGGACGATCTTGCCGCCGTCGACCGCGAGGATCGGTTTGATGGCGAACATGGTTCCCAACAGGGAGGCGGCGGCTCCGATCCGTCCGCCCCTCCGCAGCTGTTCCAGGCTCGGGACGTAAAAATACACCTTGGTCTTGGAGAGGCGTTCCTCGGCGAACCGCCGCACTTCCGCGGCGCTTCGCCCATCAGCCGCGGCCACCACAGCGCTTTGTACCGCCAGCCCCTGGGCCATGCCGACGGTCCGGGTGTCCAGCACCTCGACGGGAATGCCGACGCGTGCGGATGCGATCCGGGCGGAATCGGCGGTGCCGGAGAGATCCCCGGAGATATGAATGGACACGACCGCCTCGTAGCCGTGCCGGGCGGCCGCCAGATATGCCTGCTCAAACTGCCCGGGAGATGGCCTGGAGGTCTTGACGGGCGTGGCCGCGGCAAGGGCAACCGCGATGGTCTCGGTGATGTCGTCCTCGCCCTCACCGTAGATTTCATCACCCACCATGACCGGCATGGGCACTACCGCAAGCCGCCTGTCGAGGGAGAAGCCCCTCACCCAGTCAGCGGGAAGCGCGGCAGCGGAGTCCGTCACCACGGCGGTCCGCACGACGACGGCGGGCTCCACCGCGGACGGCACCCGCCCGGGTACGGTCACCTGGCGGAGACGGGCCAGGTGGTCTTTCAACCACAGCCAGGCGCCCGGCTCACGATCGATCACGGGACCTCCTGCGGTTCGGGCCGGCCGCCGGTGAAAACCGGCGGCCGGCGCCCGGCTGGCGAGTTGGCCCGGCTAAGCCGGGACGATGTTGACCAGTTTAGGGGCCCGCACGATGATCGTACGGATCCCGCGGCCATCAAGTGCCCGCTGGACATTTTCCGAGGCCAGCGCCAGTTCGCGCAGTTCATCCTCGGTGATACCGGGTGAAACCTCGAGCCTGTCCCTGACTTTGCCCTGGACCTGCACGACGGCGGTGATCGTTTCCTGCACCAGCAGGGCGTCGTCGTGGACCGGCCATCCGGCGTTCGCCACGGAGGCAGGGTGCCCAAGGACGTTCCACAGGTCCTCCGCAGTGTACGGAGCGAACAGGCTCAGGATGACAGCCACTGCTTCGGCTGCTTCGCGGACAGCGGGGTCCGCGCCGCCGGCGCCGGTGGCTGCATCTATGGTTTTGCGCGTGGCGTTGACCAGCTCCATCAGCTTGGCCACCACAACGTTGAACTTGTTGTTGTCCAGGAGTTCCGCGGCGTCGGCGATGGTGCGGTGCGTTACTGACCGCAGGGCACGGTCGCCGGTGGTGACGTCCACGCCGGGCTTGCTGGTCACGTCCTGTCCCAACCGCCAGGCGCGGGCCAGGAACTTCGCGGATCCCGACGGCGAGACGTCCGCCCAGTCGACGTCGTCCTCTGGCGGGGAGGCGAAGATCATGGTGAGGCGGACGGCGTCCACGCCGAATTTGTCCAACTGCTCGCCCAGGTCCACGCCGTTCCCGAGGGACTTGCTCATGGCCTTGCCGCCGTTCAGGACCTGCCCCTGGTTCAGGAGGGCGCTGAAGGGCTCGTCAGCTTCGAGGAGGCCCATGTCATGGATGACCTTGGTAAAGAAGCGTGCATAGAGCAGGTGCAGGATGGCGTGCTCGACGCCGCCGACGTACTGTCCGACCGGCATCCAGTCGTTGATCTTCGCGGGATCGAACGGACCGTCGGTGAAGTGCGGCGAAACGAAGCGCAGGAAGTACCACGACGAGTCAACGAAGGTGTCCATGGTGTCCGTGTCCCGCTGGGCTGCACGCCCGCAGTTCGGGCACTCGACGTTGACCCATTCGGCGGCGGCGGCCAGCGGCGAGGTGCCCCGCGGCGACAGCGCCTCCCCCCGCAGGTCCTCGGGAAGCGTCACCGGCAGGTGTTCGTCGGGTACCGGCACTTCGCCGCACTCGGCACAGTGGATGATGGGAATCGGTGTGCCCCAGAAGCGCTGGCGGCTCAGGAGCCAGTCACGCAGCCGGAAGTTCACGAACTTCTCTCCGGTGCCCTGCTGTTCAAGGATTTCGATGGCGGCCGGGATGGCCTCTGCCTTGGGCATGCCGTCCAGCGGACCGGAGTTGATGAGCGTGCCTTCCCCGGCCGTTGCCTTGCCGGAGGCGCCGGGGTCCTCCTCGCCGGTGTCGAGCACCGCGCGAACGGGCAGGCCGAACTCCTTGGCGAAGTCGAGGTCGCGCTGGTCGTGCGCGGGGACGGCCATGATGGCGCCCGTGCCGTAGTCGGCCAGGACGTAGTCCGCGGCCCAGACGGGCAGCTTTTCACCGTTAAGCGGGTTAATGGCGTAGCGGCCGGTGAACACGCCCGTCTTTTCGCGCTCCGTGGACTGGCGTTCGATATCCGAGAGGGCCTTGACCTTTTCACGGTAAGCCATGAGCGCGTCGTGCTGTTCGGGGGTGACCAGATCCAGGGCCAGGTGCGCGTCCGCGGCCACGACGAAGAAGGTGGCACCGTACAGGGTGTCCGGACGCGTGGTGAAGACGGTGACTTCCCGCTCGGCACGTCCGTCCGCGGCTTCGATCACGAAGCGCACATGGGCACCTTCAGAACGGCCGATCCAGTTCCGCTGCATCGCCAGTACCCGCTCGGGCCAGCGCCCCTGAAGCTCGGACATGTCATCCAGCAGCCGGTCGGCGTAGTCGGTGATCTTGAAGTACCACTGGTTCAACGACTTCTTGGTCACGGCCGTGCCGCAGCGCTCGCAGGAACCGTTGACAACTTGCTCGTTGGCCAGCACGGTCAGGTCCTTCGGACACCAGTTGACGGGTGAGTCCTTGCGGTACGCGAGGCCGCGCTCGTAGAAACGCTTGAACAGCCACTGGGTCCAGCGGTAGTACTCCGGGTCGGACGTGTGCAGGCGGCGTGACCAGTCAGCAGAGATGGCGTAGCGCTTGAACGACGCCGCCTGGGTCTCAATGTTGGCGTAGGTCCACTCGCTGGGGTGGGCGTTGCGCTTGATGGCGGCGTTCTCCGCGGGAAGGCCGAAGGAGTCCCAGCCGATCGGGTGCAGCACGTCGTAGCCCTGCTGGCGAAGGTAGCGCGCCACGACGTCGCCCATGGCGAAAGCCTCGGCGTGCCCCATGTGGAGGTCGCCCGATGGATAGGGGAACATGTCCAGGACATAGCGGCGCTCGCGCGAACCATCGTCGGCGGGTGTGAAGACCTTCAGGTCCTCCCACACTTGCGGCCACCGGGCCTCCATGGCTGCGAAGCTGTAAGCACCCTCCTCGGGGACTTCGGCTCCACCTGCTGTTGTTCCGGTTTCGGTCTCCGGCTGAACGCTCACTGCTGCCCTCTTCTGTTCTGTCATGACGTCTGTCTGTCACAACGGTCTGATCCACTGCCGCCTGCCGGGAACGAGTCCCGGACACACAAAAGCCCCTCGACATGGAGGGGCGGCCGCTCGGTAGTCCGTAGTTCCGGGATACCGGGCGGCTAGCTAAGCAGGAGGATCGCACGCATAAACCTACTCTAGCCTCTCCGCGGGATTCATGCTGAAAAGAGGGAAAAAGGCAGCGGTCCCGGACCCGTGGCTTCCACGGGTCCGGGACCGCTACCGGGCCCCTATTGGGCCGGTCCGGGCAATTACCTCACGTCGTCGTCGACCCAGTCCATGGACTTGGTCACGGCCTTCCTCCACAACCGCATCTGGCGGTCCTGCTCGGCCTTGTCCAGCGTGGGCTCCCAGCGCTTGTCCTCGGACCAGTTCGCGGACAGTTCCCCGAGGTCCTTCCAGAACCCGACGGCGAGACCGGCGGCGTACGCTGCGCCGAGCGCGGTGGTCTCCACCACCTTCGGGCGGATGACGGGGACACCCAGGATGTCTGCCTGGAACTGCATGAGGGCATCGTTGGCGACCATGCCGCCGTCGACCTTCAGCTCGGTGAGCGGAACGCCCGAGTCGGCGTTGACCGCATCCAGCACCTCGCGGGTCTGGAAGGCGGTGGCCTCCAGGGCGGCCCTGGCGATGTGGTTCTTGTTGACGAACCGGGTGAGGCCCACGATGGCGCCGCGTGCATCCGAGCGCCAGTACGGGGCGAACAGACCCGAGAAGGCAGGAACGATGTAGACGCCGCCATTGTCCTTCACGGATGCCGCCAGGGTCTCCACTTCCGGTGCGCTGCTGATCATGCCGAGGTTGTCGCGCAGCCACTGGATGAGCGAGCCGGTGACGGCGATCGAGCCTTCCAGGGCGTAGTGCGGCGCGGCGTCCCCCAGCTTGTACCCCACCGTCGTCAGGAGGCCGTTCTTGGAGTGGACGATCTCCTCGCCGGTGTTGAAAATGAGGAAGCAGCCGGTGCCGTACGTGTTCTTGGCCTCGCCTGTCTGGAACGCCGCCTGGCCGAAGGTGGCCGCCTGCTGGTCCCCGAGGATGCCCGCGACCGGAACCTCGCGCAGCAGCTGGGATGTGTGGACCGTGCCGTAGACCTCGGAGGAGGACTTGATGGCCGGCATCATGGTGGCGGGGACACCGAAGATGCCCATAATGTCCTCGTCCCACTGCAGAGTGTCCAGGTCCATGAACAGGGTCCGGGACGCGTTGGTGACGTCGGTGACATGTACCCCGCCGTCCACACCGCCGGTCAGGTTCCAGAGCACCCAGGCGTCCGTGTTGCCGAAGATCAGGTCGCCGGCCTCGGCCTTCGCCCGGGCACCGTCTACGTTGTCCAGAATCCATTTGATCTTCGTGCCGGAGAAATAGGTTGCCAGCGGCAGGCCGACCTTCTGCTTGAAGCGGTCCGCCCCGCCGTCCTTGGCCAGTTCATTCACGATCGGCTGGGTCCGCGTGTCCTGCCAGACGATCGCGTTGTAGACAGCCTCGCCGGTGGTCTTGTCCCACACCACCGCGGTCTCCCGCTGGTTGGTGATGCCGACACCAGCAATGTCGTGCCTGGTCAGGTTCGCCTTGGACAATGCGGAGGCGATGACCTCACGGGTGTTGTTCCAGATCTCTGCGGGATTGTGTTCCACCCATCCTGCCTGCGGGAAGATCTGCTCGTGCTCCATTTGCCCGGAGGAGACGATGTTGCCGCTCTGGTCGAAGACGATTGCCCGGGTGCTGGTGGTGCCCTGGTCGATGGCGATTACGTACTGGCTCATGATGACGTCCTTGTCCTAATGGTGTAGCTGAAGGAATGTGTGCTGTGGATCAGGGAAATGCTGTGCTTCGGGTTCAAGTAGCAGCGGTGAACACGATGGGGAGCAGCCCGGCGAGGCCTGCCAGTGTTCCGCCGATCAGGGGTCCGACAACAGGGATCCAGGAGTAACTCCAGTCGCTGGACCCCTTCCCCTTGATGGGCAGGATGGCATGGGCGATGCGGGGTCCGAGGTCCCGGGCGGGGTTGATGGCGTAACCGGTGGGTCCACCGAGGGATACGCCGATGCCCACCACCAGGAGCGCCACCGCCAGCGGGCCAAGCCCCGAGGGGGTCCCGCCGAAGGTGAGGATCACGAAGACCAGCACGAACGTGCCGATGATTTCAGTGGCCAGGTTCCACGGCGCGGAGCGGATGGCCGGGCCGGTGGAGAAGACGCCCAGCTTGCTGGCCGGCTCAGGTTCCACGTCAAAGTGCTGCTTGTATGCAAGCCACACGACCACAGCGCCCAGGAACGCGCCCAGCATTTCGCCTCCGAAGTAGGTCAGCGTTGAGGCGAAATCAACGGGGACTCCGGGTGCGTATTCCTCCTTGCCGTTGACGAGCAGCCCCAGTGTGACGGCCGGGTTAATATGGGCGCCGGACCGGACCGCCACATAGACGCCCGCAAACACGGCGATGCCCCACCCCCAGGTGACCATCAGGAACCCGCCGTTGTTGCCCTTTGTGCCCTTGAGCGCCACGTTGGCTACGACGCCGCAACCCAGCAGGGTCAGCATCGCGGTTCCGAAGACTTCGGAAATAAAAACCAGTCCAAGAGACATCGTTGACTCCTTGTTTTGTGTTGTCAGTTCTTCGCGGGTTTGAAGGACTGTGGTGCCGCACTAGGCGACCAGGCTGTGGATCTCGATGCGGTGGTACCGCCTAAGCACCTCCTCCGCATGGTGGATCTCGGCGGCGCGCTCTGACGCGTCCCAGCCCAGCGGCCCCGCCAGAACCTCGGCGACTTCGTTCAGCAGCTCGCCGGTGACCAGCCCCCGGAACGCCAGAGAGGTCCGTCGGACCAGGACATCGACGAGATGGCCGACCTGCTCATGTGCCGCCATGAATTCCAACTCCCGGACGCTCAGTTCCCGGGTCGAACGGAGCAGGCTGTCCGGGCCCCCGTCGAGGTACTCGATAACGGCCGCGGCACGAGTGCCGTATCTCGTCAGCAGGCCGGCGGCCCTGTCGGCGTCGCGGGCTCCGTTCATGTTCGCCTTGATCCATTGCTGGATCCCGGCATCAGAGTCCGGGAAGCCGGCGCCGCCGCCGATGGCGAGTTTCGCCGTCGAGACCTTCCGTTCCATCCCCAATTCGGCGAGGACATCGTTGCTCAGGTGTTCCGCGAGTGCGCGGAACGTCGTCCACTTGCCTCCCACCAGGCTGAGTACGACGGCGCCGCTGCCGCCGGCTTCCGGGGCGCGCCGCTCGATGCGGTAGTCGCGGGAGACGAACCCCGGCTGGGTGGCATCGTGCCGGGGCAGCGGGCGGACACCGGAGAACGTGTAGACGATCTGTTCCCGGTTTACGGAGATCGCGGGGAAGACGTGGCTGATGAGGTCGAAGAAATAGTCGATCTCACCTTCCGTGCACACGGCGTCTTCAGCCATGTCGGCTTTGACGTCAGTGGTGCCCACCAGGACGCGGTCGCCCATGGGGTAGATCAGGACGATCCGGCCGTCGGTGTGCTCGAAGAAAATTTCGCGGCCGTTGCAGGCCGCCAACAGGCCGGGGTGGTCGAGGACGATGTGGGAGCCCTTTGTACCGCCCATGAACGAAGACGCGGCGCCCATCGCCTGGTTGGTGAGATCGACCCAGGCGCCGGTGGTGTTGATAATGACATCCGCGGTGAAGTCGAAGACCTCGCCTGTCAGTTCATCACGCAGCTCCACTGTGCTGGAGCCGCCTGACTGTGCCTTGGCCGAGGCCAGGGACACGTAGTTGCTGGCACGGGCGCTGCCTGCCGCATTCGCGGCGCCGGCCTTCTCGCCGTCTTGGAGGACGTCAAGCGTGAGGCGCTCCGGGTTGTGGACGGAGGCGTCGAAGTACGTAGCGGTGTATTTGACCCCGGGGTTCAGGAGCGGCAATTCCGACAGTGTTTTCTTGCGGCCGCGGAACTGGTGGCGGGGGACGCTGCCGCCGTCGCGGGAGAAGGAGTCGTACAGGCTGAGCCCGAGCTTGATAAGGAAGGCGCCGCGTTCCTTGGGCTTGCCCTGTTGCTTGTGGGTCAGGAAACGCAGGGGTGCCGAGAGGACCCCGGA
The DNA here is from genome assembly GCF_059759125.1 of Arthrobacter sp. GQ119. Lineage (NCBI taxonomy): Bacteria > Bacillati > Actinomycetota > Actinomycetes > Micrococcales > Micrococcaceae > Arthrobacter > Arthrobacter sp. GQ119. The sequence continues at coordinate 48,875 of NZ_JCAXEA010000004.1, forward strand.
GAAGGTGCTGAATATCGGAATGGTGGTTTGCAGCGGCTTGACGTAGTGGGGCGCAATCCGCAGGAGGCGGTTGCGTTCCACCACGGATTCGCGGACGAGGCGGAACTCGCCGTTTTCGAGGTAGCGGATGCCGCCGTGGATCATGTGCGAGGAAGCGCCGCTGGCGCCTTGGCAGTAGTCGCCGCGCTCCACGAGCGCCACGTCGACGCCTTGCAGGGCCAGATCGCGGAAGGTGCCGACCCCGTTGATGCCGCCTCCGACGATCAGCACGCGGGCGTGGGGCCGCTGCCGAAGGCTTGCCACGGATGCGCGCGCTGCGGTGTGCACTGCGCCGGAGGTGAACGGATGGCCGGATGAATCCTTGAATCCCAAAACTGCTCCTTTGGGTTGGGTTGTTGTCGGCGGCACGCTGTGGAGCGGACTGCCTTGCATCCCCTATTCTTCGAAGTATTGGAAAATGTCGTCAAGCACTATGCACAAACGTGCAGAACGGAGCCGCGATGCCGCGCCCACGCCATTCCGAAGCCCTTCGGGCTGCCCAACTCTACTACCTGCAGGACCTCACCATGGACGCCATAGCCCGGGAGCTGCGCACCTCCCGCTCCACGGTTTCCCGGCTCCTTTCGACGGCCCGCGAAACGGGCCTGGTGCAGATCCAGATCCGCAGTCCGTTGGACACCGGCCCCGAATTGGAACGGCTGATCCGGTCGGAGTACGGGGTGGACGTGCACGTGGTACCGGTCCTGGACACGCTCAATGAGGCGGAAACACTCGACCGCGTGGCCATGCAGGCCGCCCGGACCATTGGGCCTCTCGTGGATTCCAATGCCATCATCGGCGTGGCCTGGGGAGCCACGCTCAGTGCCGTCAGCCGGCATCTCACCCGGAAAATCACCCACGACACCGTCGTGGTGCAGCTGAACGGGGCGGGCAATATGCAGACCACGGGCATCACGTACGCGAGCGACATCATGCGCCGCTTCGGCAGCGCATACGGGGCGCGGGTTGAGCAGTTTCCCGTACCGGCCTTCTTCGACCACGCGGCAACAAAGACCGCCATGTGGAATGAGCGGAGCGTTCAGCGCATCCTGGATCTGCAGTCCCGGATGAGCATTGCGATCTTCGGTGTCGGCTCCGTGGATGCGGACTATCCCAGCCACGTGTATGCCGGCGGCTACCTCGACGAGGACGACCTGAACGTCCTGGCCAGCTCCGACGTGGTGGGGGACGTGGCCACAGTATTTTTCCGGGCCGATGGCTCTTCCGACGGCATCACGCTCAACGAACGCTCCACCGGACCTTCCCTCGACCGCTTGCGCCAGGTCCGCCGGCGGATCTGCGTGGTGTCCGGGGCATCCAAGATCAACGGGCTGCGTGGAGCCTTGGCCGCCGGCCTCGCCACTGACCTGATCCTGGACGAGGCGTCGGCCCGCCGGCTGGTCAGTCTCGACGGGAACTGAACGGGGCCGCCGGCGCTCCCGGCTTTCACGGCCGAGGGGACGTGGCGCCTTCCGTCGCCGGCACCGTCGCCGACAGTTCCGCCACAGACAGTGACCCGGCAGCAGACGGCACGGCTGTTGGTTCAGAGTCCGGCAGCGGCTGCTTTGCAGGTTCCTTCGTGACGTCCTGGGCTGGAACCGGCTTTGGAGCCGGCGCGGAGCTTGGTGCCGCACTTGGCGAAGGGGCCGGCGAAGGAGCAGCGGGGGCAGGTGCGACTTTCGGAGCCGCCTTAGTCGGAGAAGGGGCCGGCGTCCTGGCCGGAGCTGGGGCGGGCGTCCTGGCCGGTGCAGGGGCGGGCGTCCTGGCCGGTGCAGGGGCGGGCGTCCTGGCCGGTGCAGGGGCGGGCGTCCTGGCCGGTGCAGGGGCGGGCGTCCTGGCCGGTGCAGGGGCGGGAACAGCTTTGGCTGGAGTAGAGGACTTCTTCGCCTTTGAAGCAGTGCTCTTCGGCGCTTCATGCTCGTGGTCCTCCTCGTCATGGTGGTGGGCTTTAGTAGCCGGGACCGCCCACGCGGGATCGTCCGTCGTCCGGCCGGCCTTCCGGTAGTCCGTCATGGCGACGTCGGCAAAGGGCAGCGATGGGCTCAGCGGCAGCAGTGTCCATTTCGCAGGGTCTGTGTGGCTGCCGTTCAGAACCGTTTCGAAATGGAGGTGGCATCCTGTTGATGCACCGGTGGTCCCCACCTTGGCAATGACTTCCCCGACCTCTACCGACTGGCCTTTCTTGACCGCAATGCCTTCGAGATGGTTGTAAGTGGTGATGAGGCCGTTGCCGTGATCGACTTCCACCCTGTTGCCGCCACCCCATCGATGCCATCCCACTGCCCGCACCACGCCGGCATCCGCGGGGTACACGCGGGTTCCGCAGGCGGCGGCAAAGTCCAGACCCCAGTGGAACTCCCCCGCCGAGCCGGTGATCGGATTTTTTCGCAGCCCGAAGGGTGAACTGCGATTAAGGACCTCCAGCGGCGACATCAGGGTTCCGGCTGAGGGACGCCGCCGTTGGGCTTGCGCGGCATCGAGTTTCCGGACCACTTCCTTCGGCCTGGTAAGGACTTCGGTTCGGCTGTAGGAAAGAACTGCCCCGGCCGGTGCCAAGATGGCACCGGCGCCCGGAGCGGAATCCCGCCCGGTCAACGCAACGGCAGCGGAGCCGGGCGGTGTTTTCACTGAGACGTTGCCAGTCACTTGGGCTGCCGTCTCCCCGGAGGAAAGAACTGCGCCGCTGCCATGGACTCCAACGGCATTTGCCGCCAGGAAAGCGGTACCCGCTACGGCCAGCCGAACGGCGTGACGACGATGCCGGGCCGCGCGCCGGACAGCGGCCTGTGCCAGATGTTTTGCCAACGGATTCTCCCCCATGAAGGCCGCCTGGATGCTTCTGCGTGGCGGTCGTTTCTACCATGGGAACATGACGGGCAGGCCGGAGGAATCGAGATGGCCGCGTATGTGGATAAGCTAGGAAAATCCTTGCCCCCGCTTGATCCAACTGCGCAAATCCTGACAGGAAGCTGAGCAATCCCGGCGAGCGACAGGAAGCCGCGCTGAGGCTCAGGTGCCGCAGAAGGTCCGGTAGGTGCCGAAATCTTCGGGGGCGGCAGCCGCGTAGCGCTCCAGGCCGGGCCGCTCCGTAAAGGGCGTGGTTACGGCGTCCAGGAGCCGTTCGAAGGGAGCCAGGTCATCTGCGGTGGCGGCGTCGAGGGCTTCCTCCACCAGATGGTTCCGGGGAATGTAGGCAGGGTTGACCCGGTCCATCGCGTCGGCGTCCGGGTCCAGGGCGCGCCAGCGCTGAACCCAGCCGTCGAACCCGGAGGGTTCCGGGAACATGCTCCGCGCAGGCTCGGTCTGGCCGCGGGCGGCCCTGCCGAGGCGCCGGAAGAACGACGTGTAGTCGACGTGCCCCGCCTGAAGGAGGGCCAGAATCTCGTCGACGAGACCCGACGTCACGTCGTCGTCGGAACCATCCTGCAGTCCCAGCTTGGCCGACATGCCCGCCGACCAGGCGGCACTGTAGTGCCGGCGGAACCCGCCGAGTGATTCCACCGCGAGTTCCACAGCCTTCTCCTCGTCGTCGTGGAGAAGGGGCAGGAGCGACTCGGCCAGCCGGGCAAGGTTCCACTCCGCCACCACGGGCTGGTTGCGGTAGGCGTACCGTCCGCCCTCGTCTATGGAACTGTAGACCGCGGCCGGGTCGAATGCCTCCATGAAGGCACACGGGCCGTAGTCGATGGTCTCCCCCGAGATGGCCATGTTGTCCGTATTCATGACCCCGTGCACGAACCCCACCAGCATCCAGCGGGCCACCAGTGACGCCTGGGCGGCCACCACCGCCTGGAACAGGACAGCATAGGGGTTCCCGCCTTCCGCCGCGGCCGGGTAGTGACGCGTGATTGCGTGGTCGGCCAGGCGGCGCAGGAGGCCCACGTTGCCTGTAGCCCGTGCGTACTGGAAGCTGCCGATGCGCAGGTGGCTGCTCGCAACCCGGGTGAGCACAGCCCCGGGGAGGAGGGTCTCTCGCTGCACCTGCCGCCCCGTCGCCACCACGGCGAGGGAGCGTGTGGTGGGGATGGCCAACGCATGCATCGCCTCGCTCACGAGGTATTCGCGCAGCATCGGCCCGACTACTGCCCACCCGTCCCCGCCCCGGGCGAAGGGAGTGCGCCCCGAGCCTTTGAGGTGGATGTCGCGAAGCTGGCCGTCCGCGTGGGCAATCTCTCCGAGCAGAAGGGCACGCCCGTCGCCGAGCCGGGGGGCGTACCAGCCGAACTGGTGGCCGGCATAGGCCTGAGCCACCGGAGTGGCCTCCGCGGGGACCGCGTTGCCGATCAGCAGCAGCAACCCTTCCGGACTCCGGAGGAATGCGGGGTCGAGGCCAAGATCCGTGGCGAGTGGTTCGTTGAGCACCAGCAGTTGCGGGTCGGGAGCCTCTTCCGCCCGCCACGGAATGGCCAGCTCCGCAAACTCCCGGGCAAAGCGGCCATCAAAGGTGACGGCGGACTGGGCTGTGTCACTCATCCATCAAGGATATCGCCGGCGCCACGGTCAGCGGCGCCGTTGACCGGGTTCGCGCGGCAGGCCAGCCATATCGGTAGAGTCATAGCCATGACTACCTCACCCCGGCTCAGCCTGAACAACGGCGTGCTGATCGACCAGTTGGGATTCGGGCTCTACAAGGTCCCCCGGGACGAGACAGCGAAGCTGGTAACCATGGCCCTCGAAGCCGGATACCGCCACTTTGACACCGCGGCGATGTACGGCAACGAATCCGGCGTGGCCCGCGGCGTCGTTTCACTGTACGGCGTGGAGGCGACCCGCGGGGGCTCGGGCGAATCCGCGCCACCCACCTCCCGGGAAGACCTGTTCATCACCACCAAGGTCTGGAACGACGACCACGGCTACGACGCCACACTGCGGGCCTTCGACCGGTCAATGATCAATTTGGGCCTGGAATACGTGGACATGTACCTGATCCACTGGCCGTGCCCCAAGCGCGGACTGTTCCCGGAAACCTACCGTGCGCTCGAGACGCTCTACCGGGAGGGCAAGGTGCGGGCGATCGGCGTATCCAACTTCCAGGCGCAGCACTTGGACCGGCTCCTGGAGACCGCCGAAGTTGTGCCTGCCGTCAACCAGATCGAGCTCCATCCCTGGCTGCAGCAGACGGAACTGAGGGAGAAGCACCGGGAGCTGGGCATTGTCACCGAGGCATGGAGCCCGCTGGGCCGCGGGCAGATCCTGGAGGACCCGGACATCCTGGCGCTCGCCGCCGAGTACAAGGTCACGGCGGCCCAGATCATTCTGCGGTGGCACCTGCAGCTGGGACACGTCGCCATCCCCAAGGCAAGCTCCTGGGACCGGATCCGCCAGAACCTCGACATTTTCGGCTTTGAACTGTCCGCCCTGGACATGGCTGACATCGCAGGCCTGGACCGCGGCCACCGTACCGGCTCCCACCCTGACAACGTCAACTAGGACCACACCGCATGAAAACAGCAGACTCCGAGCCGTCCACCGGCGCGTCCCTCTTCAGCGGCGACCTTGCCGCCCGGACCAGGGCGTCCGAGGTCAACCTCCGGGGCAGCACTGTGGCGTACTGGACATATGAGCCCGTCCGGACAACCCCGGAAACGCGCACCATCCTGGTCATCCACGGGTTCCGCGGCGACCACCACGGCCTGCTTCGGGTGGCGGACCAACTCCCCGAAATGCGCCTCATCATGCCTGACCTTCCCGCTTTCGGCAGCTCTGAGGCGTTTGTCGACGGCGAACACAGCGTCCGCCGGTACGGGCAGTTCATCAGTGAGTTCATGGAGGCACTGGGCCTCGGGACGGACACGGTCCTTCTGGGGCACTCGTTCGGGTCCATCATCGCTGCCCACTTCGTGGCCGACAATCCGAACACTGTGCGGCCGCTGATCCTCATCAACCCCATAGCGGCGCCCGCCCTGGAGGGCCCCAAAGGACTCATGACCCGGCTTGCGGTGCTGTACTACCGGCTCTCCGCCCGCCTCCCCCGCTCCATGGGCCTGCTCCTGCTGCGCAGCCGGCTCATTGTCCGCGTCATGAGCGTTGCCATGGCAAAAACCAAGGACAAGGAGCTCCGGCGGTTCATCCACGGGCAGCATGAAGCCTACTTCAGCGCGTTCGCCAACCGCGAGAGCCTGCTGGAATCCTTCACGGCGTCCGTCAGCAGCAACGTCACCGAAGTGGCCGGAAAGCTCACCCTGCCTGTCCTGTTGGTGGCCGGTGAAAAGGACGAAATCGCGCTTCTCAGCGACCAGCACAAACTCGCAGGCGCCCTTCCGGACGGCACACTGGAGGTGATTCCCGGCGTGGGGCATCTGATCCACTATGAAACTCCGGAACCTGCCGCGGGTTTCATCCGCCGCTTCCTGAAGGACCACGCTGCGTGAAAATTGTCATCGACGCCCGCTTCACCCGGACGGACCACCACGACGGCATCAGCCGCTACGGGGCAAGCCTCATCGCCGCAACCTCGAAAATCGCGGACGTGTCCATGCTGATCAGCGACCTCCGGCAGCTCGCCCTGCTGCCCGACGTGCCGTACGCCCTGATCAACAGCCCGCTGTCCCCCGCGGAACTGTTCGTCGCAAGGACGGTGAACAGGCTGGGCGCCGACGTCGTAGTCTGCCCCATGCAGACCATGGGCACGTGGGGCCGAAAGTACGGGCTCGTGCTGACGCTGCATGACCTGATCTACTACGAGCACCCGGCGCCGCCCGGTTTCCTGCCGGCCCCGGTGCGCATCCTGTGGCGGCTGTACCACAAGGCGTTTTGGCCCCAGCGGCTGCTGCTCAACCGGGCAGACATCGTGGCTACCATCAGCCGCACCACCGAGGCACTGATGGCCAAGTACCGGCTGACGAACCGTCCGGTCCGGATCGTCAGCAACGCCCCGCAGCCCTCCCAACTCCCCCGCGACCCGGAGGCGGGCGCCGACAAGACCCTCCTCTACATGGGTTCGTTCATGCCGTACAAGAACGTCGAAACTATGCTTGCCGGGATGGCGGACCTGCCCGGACACACCCTGCATCTGCTCAGCCGGATCACTCCGCAGCGGCAGGCGGAACTGGAATCCCGGATGCCGGCCGGCGCGAAGGTGGTCTTCCACAACGGCGTGACCGACGAGGAGTACATCGCCCTGCTCAAGCGCACCACCGCCCTTGTCAGCCTGTCGAAGGCCGAGGGCTACGGCCTGCCTCTCGTTGAGGCAATGGCGCTGGGCACCCCCGTCATCGCCAGCGATATTCCGATTTTCCGCGAAGTGGGCGCCAACGCCGCCACCTACGTGGAACCGGATTCTCCGGCGGCCTTCACCGCGGCGGTGCACAGCCTGGACGACGTCCGGCATTGGCAGGACGTGTCGCGGCGCTCGGTGCAACGTGCGCGTGACTTCAGCTGGGACGCCTCCGCGCGGCAGCTGGTGGACGTGGCGGCGGAAGTCGTGGCCCTGCGGGGCAAAAAGCAACCCCGCTAGAGAACGTCCACGCCGTCGAGCCGCAACTGCACAGGATCGTCGGTGCGCTTCGCCGCGCTGGCGGCTTTCACCGCCCGCAGAATCCGGGTCACCGTGGCGGCCTGGCCATAGGGAATGAAGAGCAGCGTCCGGACGTCCTCGCTTGCAGCGTTCGCCGTATTCCCTCCCGCTTTACCTGCGGAAGCTGGCTGTCCCGTCAGCAGCGGCGCCGGGCCGGCAACGCGCAGCTCCACTCCTTCCGCCTTCAGCCGTCCGGTGACGGATTCCGTGAAATGCCCGACGGCGGTGCGGCCGCCGGTCACGGAGGCCACCCGCACAGCGGGCGGAAGCTGCAGTTCCGAGCGGAGTCCCAGTTCCCGCTGCGCATAGCCCGCCGGGTCCCACCGCAGCAGCGCGCCCACAGCGGCGGTGTCGTCGGCCGTGATCACCACGATTCCGCCCTCCGTTGCGGGCCTCACCAGCGCAGCAGCGTTGAACCAGCGCCGTACGGCGTCCTCCCCCGCCCGCAGGTTCTCGCGCCGCAGCAGGGAGTCACCGTCGAGAAGCAGGGCCGCTGCGTAACCGCCGTCAGCCACGGGCTCGGCGCCGACGGTGGCCACCACGAGTGATGCGACACCTGGGACGGACGCTTTGACGTGGTCTCCTGAGGATGTCACCACGGGTTTGCCGGGGAAGGCCCTGCCGAGTTCCTCCGCGGTGCGCAATGCCCCGGTGGCGCCGCGGCGCAGATGGGTGTTGTTGCAATGGCTGCACCGCCACGCTGGCGCCGGGACTGAACACCACCGGCACTGCGGCACGGCGGAGGCTCCCGCAATTGCCAAGGGCCCCTGACACGACTGGCAGCGGGCCGGTTCACGGCACGCGTCGCAGACAAGGGAGGGCGCGTAGCCGGCGCGGGCCACCTGGACCAGGACGGGGCCACGTTCCAGGCCCTCCTTGGCGGTCCGCCAGGCCGCGCCGGGCAGCCGGGCGATCCGGGCAAGGGGATCGCGCTCCTGCTCAAAGCTGTCGGCGGTGTTAAGGACGCGGGGCACGCTCCTGCGGACCACAGCGCGTTCGGCATCCACCGGCATGGCCCAGCCCGCGTCCACGAGGCGCTGCGCCTCGGTGCTGCGCGTATGCCCGGCCAGCAGGCAGGCCGCGCCGTCCTGTTCTGCGCGGAGCAGCAGCACTTCCCGTGTGTGGGCGTAGGGAGAGCGCTGCTCGATGTGGAGGTCGTCGCCGTCATCCCAGCACACCACGAGGCCAAGGTTCCGAACGGGGGCGTAGGCCGCCGAGCGCGTGCCCACGGCCACACCGGCGGTGCCGTTGAGGACCTGGAGGTAGCTGCGGTAGCGCGGCGTCTGGCCGTCATCCGCCGTCAGCCTGGCGACGTCGGAGGCCGGGAGCAGCTCCTCCAAAGCTGCCTGGACCCGGTCCAGGTCGCGATAATCGGGCACCACCACAACAGCGCCGCGTCCGGATTGCCGAACCGCGGCCACGGCCTCGGCGATCAGCCGCGGCCAGCCGCGGGGACCAAAACCCTGCAGGGCGCTGAGCACGGCCCGCGGCGAACCTCCGGCGTTGAGGTGGCGCAGGAAGGCAGTCCCGTTCCGGTAATCCATCCAGGCGGGGCCGGCGCCTGGTGGTCCTGAGGGCAGGGGGCCTGTCCCCGCCTCGACGGAAGGGTGCCCGCCCGATTCGCCCGCCGCAAGCTCCTTCTCCACTTTGGCGATCCGCGGGGGGATGGCGACGCGCAGGACATCGCTGACAGTGCCGGCGTAGCGGGCCGCAACACTGTTGGCGAGCTCCCTGAGCCCGGGTGTCAGGACGGCGACAGGGGAAATGACCTTGTGCAGCGGCACCAGCGCCTGGCCGGCGTCGGACTCGGCGATCCGTTCAAGAACGTAGCCGCTGAGTTCCTGTCCACTGAACTTGACCTTGACACGCACCCCCGGCTGGGCGGCGTCGGCCAGCTCCGCCGGGACGCTGTAGTCGAACGGCCGGTCCAGGTGCGGCAGCGGTGACTCGATGAGGACACGGGCCACTGGAAGGCGGGCAGCCAGGGGCGGCCCCGCAGTTTTGGGACTGGCGGGAAAGCCCTGGAGCAGGGAAAGCTGCTGGGGCTCGTTCGTCATTGCCTGCCCTGCATTCGGTGCCATGTCGCCTGCCTCTGTCCCGGATCAACCACCAGCCAATCACCTGGGTAGGACATTGTGGCGGACGGTCCCCCGTGCCCCGGCTTTTCGGTCCCTTGGTCTTCCGCCGCGGCTCAGGCGTTAAAGTACGCCTTCAGGTCGTCCACGCGGTCCAGGCGCTCCCAGGTGAAGTCCGGGTCGTCGCGGCCAAAGTGGCCGTGGGCGGCGGTCTTGGCGTAGATGGGGCGCTTCAGGTCGAGGGCGTCGATGATGGCACGGGGCCGGAGATCGAAAATCTCGGCGATCGCCGCGCTGATCTTTGCAGGATCGACCGTTTCAGTGCCGAAGGTCTCCACGTAGGTGCCCACCGGACGGGCCTGGCCGATCGCGTAGGCGATCTGGATCTCGGCGCGCTTGGCGAGTCCTGCCGCCACCACGTTCTTGGCCACCCAGCGCATCGCGTAGGCAGCTGAGCGGTCCACCTTTGACGGATCCTTGCCCGAGAACGCGCCGCCGCCGTGGCGGGCCATGCCACCGTACGTGTCAACGATGATCTTGCGGCCCGTGAGGCCGGCATCTCCCACCGGGCCGCCGATGACGAATGCACCGGCGGGGTTCAGGATGTTGGCGGTACGTGAGATGTCCAGGTCCGCGAGGGCCAGCACGGGGTCGATCACGTGCGCGGCGAGGTCTGCGCGGAGCTGGTCGAGGCTGAAGCCCTCGGCGTGCTGGCTGGAAATCACGATGGTCTCGACCGACACCGGACGGTCACCTTCGTAGCCAATGGTTGCCTGGGTCTTGCCATCGGGACGCAGGTAGGAGAGTTCGCCGCTCTTGCGCACTTCGGTGAGCCGCTCGGAGAGCCGGTGGGCGACCCAGATCGGGGTCGGCATGTAGGACGGCGTCTCGTCGCTGGCGTAGCCGAACATGAGGCCTTGGTCCCCGGCGCCCTGAAGGTCGTAGTCGTCCTCCTGGCGGCCTTCCCTGGCTTCCAGGGAGTTGAAGACCCCACCCGCGATGTCGTTGGACTGCTGGCCGATGGACACTGACACACCGCAGCGGGCACCGTCGAAGCCGTTTGCCGACGAGTCGTAGCCAATGCCCAGGATGGTCTCGCGGACAATCTGCGGAATCTCGACGTAGGCATCCGTGGTCACCTCACCGGCCACATGGACCAGGCCTGTGGTGGCCATGGTTTCCACAGCGACCCGCGATTCCGGATCCTTGGCCAGCAGGGCGTCAAGAATGGCGTCGCTGATCTGGTCACAGATCTTGTCCGGGTGGCCTTCAGTCACCGACTCGGAGGTGAAGAGCCGGAGCGCGGAGGGTACGGACCCGTGGGATTCAGGAATGTGCAGCGGTAAAGTCACTCAACTACCTTACTGGTTGGCAATCGGCCGGGCCGCAGCGTGTGTCCCCATGCTAAGGAGACGTTGCTTACGCCCGTCAGGTTCGCGGGAAGACCCTGCTCAGCTCGGCGCTGATGCGGTCAATGACGACGGCGGCGACGTCGTGCTTGGAGCCCGACGCCGACTGGGGTTCGGCGCCGGCGCGGGAAAGGATGATCACGGAATTGTGGTCCTGGCCAAAGACCTTGTCCGAGCCCACATGGTTGACCACCAGGAGATCGCAGCCCTTGCGCTTGAGCTTCGCTTCGGCGTATTCAAGGACGTCGCCCTGGGCATCACCGGTTTCGGCAGCAAAGCCCACCACAAGCTGGCTGTTTCCGCCGGCGTCGCGTACCGCTACGAGTTCATGCAGGATGTCCGGGTTGCGGACGAGTGAGATGACGGGGTCGGCGTGGTCATCCCGTTTCTTGATTTTGGTGCCGGAAACGTCCGCCGGGCGGAAATCCGCCACGGCCGCGGCCATAATGACGACGTCGGAACCGGCTGCCGCCGTCAGCATGGCTTCCCGGAGTTGCAGGGCACTTTCGACCTCCACCACCTCGACACCCGCCGGAACGGGGACCTCCATGTGGGCGGCCACGAGGCGCACATTGGCTCCGGCATCCCTGGCCGCCTCGGCGAGGGCAACGCCCTGCTTTCCGGAGGAACGGTTGCCCAGGAACCGCACCGGATCCAGCGGCTCACGTGTTCCTCCGGCGCTGATGGTCACGGTCCGTCCGGCGAGGGGGAAGATCGGAGCTTCCGGAGAGCCGGGGACGGCGTCACGGAGACCGTGGACCAGGGCCATGGCCGCTTCGTAGATCGCCTCGGGTTCGGGGAGCCTTCCGGGCCCGGAATCAGAACCGGTCAATCTGCCGCTGGCAGGTTCAAGGACGGTGACGCCCCGGCTGCGCAGCGTTTCGACGTTGGCCTGGGTGGCGGCGTGCAGCCACATCTCGGTGTGCATTGCCGGGGCAAAAAGAACGGGCCCGCCGGCCATCAGCAGAGTATTCGTCAGGAGATCGTTAGCTTGCCCTGTGGCAGCGCGGGCCAGCAGGTCGGCCGTGGCAGGGGCCACGACGATCAGGTCTGCCTCGTGGCCCAGGCGCACGTGGTTCACGAGGTGGACATCGTCGAAGACGCTGTTGCTGACCGTGTTACCGGAGAGCGCCTCCCAGGTTGCCACGCCGACGAAGCGGGTTGCAGCTTCGGTGGGGATGACGGTGACGTCATGGCCGGCTTCAGTAAAAAGCCGGAGGAGCGATGCCACCTTGTAGGCGGCAATCCCTCCCCCGACTCCGAGGACTATGCGCACGTGATCTCCGTCAACAGGCAGTCTTTTACTCTGTGGATGTTACTCGGACGCCTCGATGGGCGTAGAGACGAGCTTGCCTTCGTTGATCTCGCGCAGGGCGATGGACAGTGACTTCTCGTTCAGCTTGGTGTCGACCAGCGGGCCGACGTACTCGAACAGGCCCTCATGGAGCTGGGCGTAGTATGCGTTGATCTGACGTGCTCGCTTGGCACCGAAGATCACCAGGCCGTACTTGGAATCGGCTGCCTTGAGCAGCGAGTCGATCGGCGGGTTGATGATGCCTTCAAGGTTCGTGGACACGAATTCTCCAAATTTCTAACGGGCTGATCGCTTCTGCGGTTAGCGCGGGTGCGGGGTCAGCCCCATGAGTGAAACAAGCTCGTCCGCTGCCCGGCGAACGTCGTCATTGATGACGGTGTGGTCGAACTCCGGTTCAGCAGCAAGCTCTACTTTACCGGTTTCCAGCCGTCGCTGCTGTTCCTCGGCCGATTCCGTGCCGCGGCCCACCAGGCGGCGCACCAATTCTTCCCAGCTGGGTGGTGCCAGGAACACGAACTGCGCGTCCGGAAGCGCCTGTTTGACCTGCCGCGCCCCCTGCAGATCGATCTCCAGCAGCACCGAGCGCCCCTCGGCGATGGCCTGCTTTACCGTGCTCTTCAGCGTGCCGTAGGTGTTCTGCCCATGGACCACGGCCCATTCGAGGAATTCTCCGGCGGCCACGAGGGACTCGAACTCCTCCTTGGACTTGAAGTAGTAGTGCACTCCGTCGATCTCACCGGGCCGCGGAGCACGGGTGGTGGCTGAAACGGACAGCCAGACCTCCGGGTAGTTGTCCCTGATATAGGTGGACACGGTGCCTTTGCCAACAGCCGTAGGACCAGCGAGGACTGTCAGTCCGGGTTTCTTGCTCACGTATTCCTTTGGGCAGTTTTCAGATGAATTTCGGATGAATCTATTTCTCGTTCATAAAATCTACCAGCGCCCGGCGCTGGTGCACTCCCAGCCCCCGCACCCGCCTCGACGCTGCGATGCCCACGGTCTCCATAATGGCGGCAGCCCGCACCTTCCCGATTCCCGGCAGGGCCTCCAGCAGCTCGGACACCCGCATCCGGGCGATGGCGTCCTCGCTGCCTCCCGAGTCCAGCACCTCCGCGATGGACAGGTCTCCGGTTTTGAGCCTCTCCTTGGCGGCGGCTCTGGCGGCCCTGGCAGCGGCGGCTTTCTTGAGCGCATCAGCACGTTCCTGGGCTGACAAGGGTCGCAAGGTCACGGTCATCCCCCGAGGGTCGCCTATGGATCCACGGCCTTGGGCCGTTGGACTTGTCCTGAACCTACTCCTCGGCAGCGGCAGAAATCAATGGACTATTCGCCGCGGAGCCCGTCCAGCGTGCTCGTGGCTGCGTCCTGCAGGCTGCGGACACCGGGCCCGGCCTTGAGGATGTCCCTGCTGGACGTCCCCAGCACTTGCGGGTACGCGGCTCCAAAGGTCTGTCGCAGGTCGGCAGGCGTGGCGCCCTGGGCACCCAGCCCGGGGGCCAGGATGGGCCCACGGACGGCGCCGAGGTCCAGGCCCAGGTCCGCCAGCGCGGTGCCCACGGTGGCGCCCACCACGAGTCCAACGGAGCCAAGCGTCCCGTCGTACCGTTTGTTTTCTCCGGCGGCGGCCTCGGCAATCCGGCGCGCAACAGAATCGCTGCCGCCGACGTGCTGGACCGAGGCCCCCTCCGGGTTTGACGTCAGGGCCAGGACAAAGACGCCGCGGCCGTGCTCGGCCGCGAGGTCCAACGCCGGGCGCAGCGACTCGAAGCCAAGGTACGGGCTCAGGGTCACCGAGTCGGCCGCCAGCGCTGAGCCGTCACGCAGCCAGGCGTCGGCATACGCCGCCATCGTGGAGCCGATGTCCCCGCGCTTCGCGTCGGCGATGCTCAGCACACCGGCGCCAGCCGCGGCGGACAGCGTCCGCTCCAGGGCGGCCATGCCCTTGGAGCCGTGGCGCTCGTAGAGCGCCACCTGCGGCTTGACGGCGGCAGCGAGGGAACCCACGGCTTCCAGGACCGTCAGCGAAAAGCGCTCCAGGCCGGCGGCGTCGTCGTTCAGTCCCCACGCGCTGAGCAGGGCCGGGTGCGGATCGATGCCGACACACAGGGGGCCGCGCTCAGCCATGGCCCGGCCGAGCCGGGAGCCGAAGGACTCCAGGCCGGCCGTTTCTGCAGCTTCCGCGCTGCGGGTTCCTGCACCCTCAGGCATGCCAGGACGCCTTGAGGTTGGCGGCATGCTCCTGCAGGCTGGTCACCGACCATTCGTAGGTGCGCAGTGCTTCGATGGCCTGGACGGCGGCGTTGAACTCGGCCACGGTGGTGATGCAGGGGATGCCAATGGAGGTGGCCGCTGCCCGTAGCTCGTAGCCGTCGCTGCGGGCTTCGCCGCCGGACGGGGTGTTGAACACCATGTCGATTTCGCCTGCGATCACGAGGTCGGCAATGGTGCCTTCGCCTTCGGCGCTGCTGCCCTCGGCCACCTTCCGGACCGGCGTGGCCTGGATGCCGTTGCGGCGCAGGACGTCGGCCGTGCCGCCGGTCGAGACAATCTCGAAACCGAGGTCGGAGAGCCGCTTGACGCCCATGATTACGGAACGCTTGTCGCGGTTGGCCACGGAGACGAAGATCTTGCCCTCCGTGGGCAGGGCATTGTTCGCTCCGGCCTGGCTCTTGGCGAAGGCGGTGTCGAAGTGCTTATCGATACCCATGACTTCGCCGGTAGAACGCATTTCCGGCCCGAGCAGCGAGTCTACGACCTTGCCTTCCGGGGTGCGGAACCGGCTGAACGGCAGGACAGCTTCCTTGACCGAAACGGGCGCATCCAGTGGCAGGGTGGAGCCGTCGCCGGATTCCGGGAGCATCTTGTAGGCGCTGCGGAGCTGGTTGATAGTGACGCCGGTGCCGATCAGGGCAGCCGCCTTCGCCATCTGCACGCCGGTCGCCTTGGACACGAACGGCACGGTCCGCGAGGCCCGGGGGTTGGCTTCCAGCACGTACAGCACGTCGGAGGCCAGGGCGAACTGGATGTTGATGAGGCCGCGCACGCCCACGCCTTCGGCGATCGCACGGGTGGCGGTCCGGACGCGCTCCAGCACGTTGCCGCCCAGGGTGATGGGAGGCAGGACGCAGGCGGAGTCACCGGAGTGGATGCCCGCTTCCTCGATGTGCTCCATGATGCCGCCGAGATACATGTCCTTGCCGTCGAACAGCGCGTCGACGTCAATCTCAACCGCGTCCTCCAGGAACCGGTCGATCAGTACCGGGTGGTCCGGGGTGATTTCCGTGGCGTTGGCGATGTAGCGGGACAGGTTGGGCTCGTCGTAGACGATTTCCATGCCGCGGCCGCCCAGGACGTAGGACGGTCGCACCAGCACCGGGTAACCGATTTCATCGGCGATCTTCTTGGCATCCTCAAAGGACACGGCCGTGCCGTTCTTCGGGGAGATAAGCCCGGCTTCGTCCAGGACGCGGGCGAAGGCGCCGCGGTGCTCGGCGAGGTCGATCGCTTCCGGCGAGGTGCCCAGGATGGGCACGCCGGCGTCGGCCAGCTGCTGGGCGAGCTTCAGCGGGGTCTGGCCACCAAGCTGCACGAACACGCCCATGACGCCGCCGGTGCGTTCTTCGGCGGCGATGACCTCGAGGACGTCCTCGAGGGTCAGCGGCTCGAAGTACAGGCGTGTGGAGACGTCATAGTCGGTGGAGACGGTTTCCGGGTTGCAGTTGACCATCACGGTCTCGTAGCCGGCCTTGCGCAGCGCCATGGAGGCGTGGACGCAGGAGTAGTCGAACTCGATGCCCTGGCCGATGCGGTTGGGGCCGGAGCCGAGGATCAGGATGGACGGCTTGGAGTGCAGCGCAACCTCGTCCTCCTCGTCGTACGACGAGTAGTGGTACGGGGTGTACGCCGCGAATTCGGCGGCACAGGTGTCCACGGTCTTGTAGACCGGGCGGATGCCGAGGGCCTGCCGGACCCCGCGGACCACGGCCTCCGGGTTGTGCGTCAGGGCACCGATCTGCTCATCAGAGAAGCCGTGGCGCTTCGCGCGCTGCAGCATCTCCTGCGTGAGCGCGCCGGACTGGCGGATCTCGCGGGAGATCTCGTTCAGCAGCTGGAGCTGATCAAGGAACCAGGGATCGATCTTCGTGGCCTCGAAGAGTTCCTCCACACTGGCGCCGCCGAGCAGGGCGCGCTGCACCTGGTGCAGGCGTTCCGTCGTCGGGCGCTTGGCCTTTTCGATGAGCTCCGGCACTTCCCATTCGGGAACGGAGCTGAAGTCCAGCTGCGAGCCCTTCTGCTCCAGGGACCGCAGGGCCTTCTGCAGGGCCTCGGTGAAGTTGCGACCCATGGCCATGGCTTCGCCGACGGACTTCATCGTGGTGGTGAGTGTGGGGTCGGCTGCGGGGAACTTCTCGAAGGCGAACCGCGGGACCTTGACCACGACGTAGTCGAGCGTGGGCTCGAAGGACGCGGGGGTCTGCTGGGTGATGTCGTTGGGGATCTCGTCCAGGGTGTAGCCGAGCGAGAGCTTGGTGGCGATCTTGGCGATGGCGAAGCCGGTGGCCTTGGAGGCCAGGGCCGAGGAGCGGGAAACGCGCGGGTTCATCTCGATGACCACAACGCGGCCGGTCTGCGGATCAATGGCGAACTGGATGTTGCAGCCGCCGGTGTCCACGCCGACTTCACGGATGACCGCGATGGAGATGTCGCGCAGCCGCTGGTATTCGCGGTCGGTGAGGGTCAGTGCCGGGGCAACGGTGATCGAATCGCCGGTGTGCACGCCCACGGGATCGAAGTTCTCGATGGAACAGACAACAACGACGTTGTCGTTCTTGTCCCGCATCATTTCGAGTTCGTATTCCTTCCAGCCGAGGATGCTCTCTTCCAGGAGCACCTCGCTGGTGGGGCTGTACTGCAGGCCCTGGCCGACGATCCGGCGGAGGTCGTCTTCGCTGTAGGCGAGCCCGGAGCCCAGGCCGCCCATGGTGAAGGACGGGCGGACCACCATGGGGTAGCCGAGGTCGTCGGCTGCCTTCAGGGCCTCGTCCATGGTGTGGATGATGTGGCTGCGCGCAGATTCCGCGCCGCACCGCTCCACCACGCCCTTGAACTTCTCCCGGTCCTCGCCGAGTTCGATCGCCGCGATGTTGGCGCCGATCAGTTCCACGTTGTACTTCTCCAGCACGCCGTTCTTGTCCAGCGCGATGGCAGTGTTGAGGGCCGTCTGGCCGCCCAGGGTGGGCAGCACGGCGTCGGGGCGCTCCTTGGCGATGATCTTCTCGACCACCTCGGGGGTGATCGGCTCGATGTAGGTGGCGTCCGCGAACTCGGGGTCCGTCATGATGGTTGCCGGATTGGAGTTGACGAGGATGACCCGCAGGCCCTCATCCTTGAGGACGCGAAGGGCCTGGGTGCCGGAGTAGTCGAATTCGGCGGCCTGGCCGATCACGATCGGGCCGGAACCGATGACCAGGACGCTCTTAAGGTCAGTTCTCTTGGGCATTACTTCTTGTCCTCAGTCTTGGAATCGGTGGTGTTCTGATCGTCTGCCGGCTTCTCCGACAGGTTGGCGGTGCGGCCGTTACGCGTGCCCTCCATCAGCTCGATGAAGCGGTCGAAAAGGTACGCGGCGTCGTGCGGCCCGGCCGCTGCTTCCGGGTGGTACTGGACCGAAAAGGCCGGGATGTCCAGGCACGCGAGCCCTTCAACAACGTCGTCGTTGAGGCTGATGTGGCTCACTTCAACCCGGCCGTAGCGCTCTTCGGGCGCTGTGGTGGGGCCGTCCAGCGGGGCGTCGACGGCGAAGCCGTGATTCTGTGAGGTGATTTCCACTTTGCCGGTGCGGCGGTCCATGACCGGCTGGTTGATCCCGCGGTGGCCGTACTTGAGCTTGTACGTGCCGAATCCCAGGGCACGGCCCAGGATCTGGTTGCCGAAGCAGATGCCGAAGTACGGCAGCTTCTCATCCAGCACGGTACGGAGCAGCTTGACCTGGTTGTCGGCCGTGGCGGGGTCGCCGGGGCCGTTGGACATGAAGAACCCGTCCGGGTTGACGGCCTTGACGTCCTCGATGGTGGCGGTGGCGGGCAGCACGTGGACACGGACACCGCGCTCGGCGAACCGGACCGGCGTCATGGCCTTGATGCCGAGGTCGATGGCGGCGATGCTGAACCGCGCGTCGCCTTTCCAGCCATGGTCCTTGGGCTCCACGACGTAGGCCTCGTCGATGCTGACTTCCTCGGCCAGCCGGGCGCCTTCCATCGGGGCGCTGGCCAGGACCGCGTCAAGGAGCTCCTTTTCCGTGGCCTCTGCCGCCTTGCCGGAGAAGATGCCTGCGCGCATGGTCTTGTGTTCGCGCAGGTGCCGGGTGATGGCCCGGGTGTCCACGCCTTGGATGCCCACGATGCCCTGCTCCACGAGTTCGTCGTCGAGACTGCGCTCTGAGCGCCAGTTGGAGGGGCGGCGGGCGGCGTCGCGGACGATGTAGCCGGCCACCCAGATGCGGCGGGACTCGGCGTCTTCGCTGTTCACGCCGGTGTTGCCGATGTGCGGCGCCGTCTGCACCACCAGCTGGCGGGCGTAGGACGGGTCGGTGATGGTCTCCTGGTAGCCGGTCATGCCGGTGGCGAAGACCGCCTCGCCGAGCGCGGTGCCTTGGGCGCCGTAGCTGCTGCCGCGGAAGATGCGGCCGTCTTCGAGCACCAGGGCGGCCGGGGAGCTTGCTGTGTTGTTGTCCGTCACTGTATTACTTTCCACTCTGGGCATCGGCCTGCGGGCCTGCGGAGATTAGTTCTTGAAGTTTTTGGAAGAGGGCCGGTTTGTCGGCGGCCCGGCGGGTTCGGAAGCCGGTGTCCAGCTGGTGGGTCCCAAGCGCCCAGGTGAGGACCAGCAGTCCGTCCTTTTCGACGAACTTGCCGGCCATGCCGCTGTCCTGCCGGACACCGTTCAGCCCGGCTGCCGGGATGAACAGCGGCGCGGCACCGGAACGGTCCAGGAGCACGCCCTGGGGATGCACGCTGAGCTGCGCGTTGGTGCGGATGCCGAGGCCGTGCACCGCAATCCGGTCCAGCCAGTCGCCGGCCGTGGTGGACGCGACGTACTGGCCTTCGGCCGTCAGCAGCGGCTCGCCCAGTCCGGCGGGCACGGAAGGAAGTGGCTCGATGTCCGACTGGCGCCGGAGCCGGCTCCGCCACCCCATCCAGATCAGGCCAAGGGCGACGGCGATGAGGACCGCCGTGATCAGCCCGGCAAGGAGTTCCTTCTCCATCAGTTCGCGCCCGCCATGCCGGCAGCCGGAGCTTCCGCGGGATAACGGTAGGGGGTGTTGAGTTTGCCCTCAAGGACGGTGGGGTGCCCCTTGAAGAACGTGGCCACCACCTTGCCGGGGAGTTCCATGCCGCGGAAGGGCGAGTTGCGCCCCATCGTGGCCATGGCGGAGGGGTCAACGGTCCAGCGGGCCGCGGGATCCACCAGGATGATGTTGGCGGGCTCCCCCTTTTCGAGGGGACGGCCCTGGTCTGCGAGACGGCCGATTCCGGCAGGCGCCACGGAGGTTACCCGGGCGAAATCCGACCAGGTCATGAGGCCGGTCTCGATCATGGCGTGCTGCACGACGGACAGGGCGGTTTCCAGCCCGGTCATGCCCAGGGCAGCCTGAGCCCACTCGCATTCTTTGTGTTCGCTGGGGTGCGGAGCGTGGTCGGTGCCCACGACGTCGATGGTGCCGTCGGCCAGGGCAGCCCGCAGCGCCTCAACGTCGGCGTTGGTGCGCAGCGGCGGGTTGACCTTGTACACGGGGTCATAGCTGCGGACCAGCTCGTCGGTGAGCAGGAGGTGGTGGGGCGTCACTTCAGCGGTGACGTTGATCCCGCGGCCCTTGGCCCAGCGGATGATCTCCACCGATCCGGCGGTGGACACGTGGCAGACGTGAAGCCTGGATCCGACGTGCTGGGCGAGCAGGACGTCGCGGGCGATGATGCTTTCCTCGGCGACGGCAGGCCAGCCGGTCAGCCCCAGGACCGCGGAGACCTCGCCTTCGTTCATCTGTGCCCCGGCGGTGAGGCGGGGTTCCTGCGCATGCTGGGCCACGACGCCGTCGAACGCCTTGACGTATTCAAGGGCGCGGCGCATGAGGACGGGGTCGTGGACGCAGATGCCGTCATCGGAGAACATCCGGACCTGCGCGCGGGAGTCGGCCATGGCGCCGAGCTCGGCCAGCTGCTCCCCTGCCAGGCCGACGGTGACAGCACCCACCGGGCGGACGTCCACCCAGCCTGCGGCGCGGCCCAGGCTGTGGACCTGCTCCACGACGCCGGCCGTGTCGGCCACCGGGGTGCTGTTGGCCATGGCATGCACGGCGGTGAAGCCACCGAGCGCCGCCGCCCGGGTTCCCGTTTCGACGGTCTCGGCGTCTTCGCGGCCCGGCTCGCGGAGGTGCGTGTGCACGTCCACCATGCCCGGCAGCGCGATGAGGCCGTCGGCGTCGATGACCGTGGCGTCGTCGGCCGCGTCTGTCCCCGACAGGTCCTTGCCTCGCCCGGCGATGACGCCGTCGCGGATGAGCAGGTCCTCCGCACCTTCGCCGAGGATCGACGCGCCGCGGATGAGGTAGGTTCCGCTGGGGTTCGTGCCGTTGCTCTTCGTGCCATTGCTGGCGGTCTGGTCAGCCATTACTTGCTCTCTTTCAGGGTGGCGGCTGGTTCGCGGGTGTCCCCGGAGAGCAGCAGGTACAGGGCGGCCATGCGGACGGATACGCCGTTCCGGACCTGTGCGAGCACGGTGGAACGGGGCGAGTCGGCAGCAGCGGCGGAAATTTCCAGCCCACGGTTCATGGGCCCGGGGTGCATGATGATGGTGTCTTTGAGTCCGAGGGTGTCCAGGGCCCGGAGCCTGGCGTCGTCAAAGCCCCAGCGGCGCGAGTACTCACGGGTGGAGGGGAAGAATGAGGCGTTCATCCGTTCGCCCTGGACCCGGAGCATCATCACGGCGTCCACGCCCTTTTCGAGCGTTTGGTCCATGTTGTAGCTGACCTTGCAGGGCCAGGTTTCGACGCCGATGGGCAGCAGCGTGGGCGGCGCCACGAGGGTGACTTCGGCTCCCAGCGTGCGCAGCAGCCATACGTTGGACCGCGCAACCCGTGAGTGCAGGACGTCGCCGGCTATCGCTACGCGCATGCCTTTCAGGTCAGCCCCGACGGATGGCAGGCCCGCGAGTTTTGCCCAGTGCCGGCGCATGGTGAAGGCGTCCAGCAGCGCCTGGGTGGGGTGTTCGTGCGTGCCGTCACCGGCATTGATGACGGCGGCGTCAATCCAGTCGGTCGCAGCAAGCCGGTGTGGAGCACCGGAGGCCCAGTGGCGGATCACGACGGCGTCTGCACCCATCGCGGACAGCGTCTGGGCAGTGTCCTTGAGGGACTCCCCCTTGGAGACCGATGACCCCTTGGCAGCAAAGTTGATGACGTCCGCGGAAAGCCGTTTGGCGGCGGCCTCGAACGAGATCCGGGTGCGGGTGGAATCCTCGAAGAAGAGGTTCACCACCGTGCGGCCGCGCAGCGCGGGAAGTTTCTTGACCTCGCGGTCACCCACAGCCGCCATTTCCTCGGCCGTGTCGAGGATCCGCACAGCGTTGGCGAGGCTCAGGTTTTCGGTGGACAGCAGGTGCTTCATGCGCCGGCCTCGATGACGACCTCATTGACCGTCTGGCCGTCAATGACGTCGGTTTCCTCGAGGCGTACGCGGACCTTTTCGGAGGAGGAAGTCGGCAGGTTCTTGCCCACGTGGTCCGCCCGGATGGGAAGCTCACGGTGCCCGCGGTCGACGAGGACGGCAAGGCGCACGATGCGGGGCCGTCCGAGGTCAACGAGGGCGTCCAGGGCGGCGCGGATGGTGCGGCCGGAGTACAGCACGTCGTCGATCAGGACAACAACCTTGTTGTCGATGCCGGTCAGCGGCAGCTGGGTGTGGTGGGGCGGCCTGGTGGGCTGGTGGGACAGATCGTCGCGGAACATCGTGACGTCAAGCTGGCCAACGATGGCGGCGGCGTTGACGGCGGGGTCTGCGGCGGCGATTTTCTGGGCGAGCCGGACGGCCAGCGGGTAGCCGCGGCGCGGAATGCCCAGCAGCACCAGGTCCTGGGAGCCTTTGTTGGCCTCGAGGATCTCATGGGCGATACGAGTGAGTGCACGGTCAATATCAGCCTGGTTGAGTACAACCCTGGCCGGAACCGGTGCCTGTGTGACAGGAGTCAACGCTCGTCTCCCCTTTCCCCGCCTCACGGGACGGAATTAAAAAAGGAACATTGCTTTCCCAAATTACCACACGGACATTTGCCAACTGGTCCCGCGGGAAGGCGTCGTCCGTCACATCCTGCCCGCCCGTCTGCCGATAGGCTCATGACTATGTCCATGAACCCGCAGCAGCCTGCACCCGGACCGTCCGGCAACCGCCCCGGAGACCCCGAGTGGCAGTTCCACGAGCAGACGAATCCCAGCTGGATGGGCCATGTCCTTCAGCAGGATTACCGTCCCGCGCCAGGACACCGCGGCGGCTCGGTGGCCCAGGTCATTCCTGAGTCGGCCACCACCGTTGCGGCCCGCCCTTCCTCCGGGGTGCTGTCCCTGGTGGTGGGAGGAATTGTCCTCGCTTTCGTCAGCCTGTTCCTGGTGGTCCCCTTCCTGCTGGCCAACACCGGCGTCACCGGCTTCGCCATCGGGTTTGTCGCCTCACTGATTCCGCTGGGGGCCGTGCTCTTTGCCGTGCACATCATTGACCGCTGGGAGCCTGAGCCGAAACGGCTGCTCCTGTTCGCGTTTACGTGGGGCGCGGCAGTGTCCATCGCCGTAACGCTGCTGATCCAGCCGGTCTTCGCACTCGCGGCGCCCACGTCCGACGAGGCGTCCTTCCGGGACTTCATGACCACCGTCCAGGCCCCCGTTGTCGAGGAGTTCGCGAAATCCCTGGGGCTGCTCCTCCTGCTGCTGCTCGCCCGCCGGCATTTCGACGGTCCCGTGGACGGTGTTGTGTTCGCCTTCACCATCGCCGGGGGCTTTGCCTTCACGGAGAACATCCTCTACTTCGGCCGGGCCATCGCCGAGTCCGGCACTCCCGGCAGCGACCTCGCCCAGATCTTCTTCCTCCGCGGCGTCATGTCGCCCTTCGCGCATGCGATCTTCACCGGAACCACCGGCCTGATCATGGGTTTCGCTGCCCGGCGCTGGCACTCCGGTGTTTCCGTTGCCGGGTTCGCCGTGGGGCTCATTCCCGCCATGGTCCTGCACAACCGCTGGAACAGCATGGGGCAGGACTTCCTGGCCCAGTATGTTCTGGTCCAGGTCCCCATTTTCCTGCTGGCCGTGGGTTGCATTGTGGCCCTGCGGGTCGCCGAGTCACGCCTCACCCGCCAGCGGCTGCACGAATACGCCGCAGCGGGCTGGTTCACGCCCGCCGAGGTCGGCATGCTCGCCACCGCCGGCGGCAGGCGGCAGGCGGTCCGCTGGGCCAGCGCATACAACCGCGGTCCCCAGATGAAGGCCTTCGTGAAGGCTGCAACCCAGCTGGCCTTCATACGCCAGCGGATCCTGAGTGGCCGGGACGTTGCGCTGCACCAGCAGGACGAGCTGCAGCAGCTGCACCACCTCGTGGCGCTGCGCGCCGCCGTCGGGCATTAGAAAAGCCGCCCTGACGTCTCAAGGGGCAGCAAAAAGCCCCGACCCAGTTCATTCACAGGGGGTCGGGGCTTTTGTGCATGCAGCTGCTGTGCATGACTGCAGAAGTCAGGCCAGCAGCGAGGGCTTCAGCTGCTGGAGGCGGCCGAGCAGGCCGTTAATGAACGACGGCGATTCATCCGTTGAGAGCGTCTTGGCCAGGGCGACGGCTTCGCTGACGGCGACGCCGTCGGGTACGTCGTCGTTGTACAGGAGCTCCCAGGTGCCGATGCGCAGGATGATGCGGTCAACGGAGGGCATGCGCTCCAGAGTCCAGCCCTGCGAGTACGTTTCGAGGAACTCATCGATTGCCGGCTGCAGCGACACGACACCCTCGATGATTTCCACCGTGTAGGGGTTGACGATCTGGTCAGTCTTCTCACGCCGGGCGCGCAGCACGTCAAACGCGGAAACCGAGCGCTGCTCAGCCTCAAAGAGGACGTCCAAGGCCCTGTTACGGGCTTTACCGCGGGCGCTCACTACTCGCTGACCCTGCCCAGGTAGCTGCCGTCACGGGTGTCGACCTTGACCTTGGTGTTGTTCTCGACGAACAGCGGCACCTGGATCTCGTAACCGGTCTCCAGGGTGGCCGGCTTGGTTCCGGCGGAGGAGCGGTCGCCCTGCAGGCCCGGCTCGGTGTAGGTGATTTCGAGGACAACGCTCGGCGGCAGTTCGATGTAGAGCGGGGTGCCTTCGTGGATGGCGATGTTGACCATCTGGTTTTCGAGCATGAAGTTGGTGGCGTCGCCTACCGTGGCGCCGGAGACGGTGATCTGGTCGTAGTCCTGGGTGTCCATGAACACGAAGTCAGCGCCATCCTGGTACAGGTACTGGTAATCGCGGCGGTCCACAGTGGCGGTCTCGATCTTGAGGCCGGCGTTGAAAGTCTTGTCGACCACCTTGCCGGACATGACGTTGCGCATCTTGGTGCGCACGAACGCTCCACCCTTGCCAGGCTTGACGTGCTGGAACTCGATGACGTTCCAGAGCTGGCCCTCGAGCTTCAGGACGGTCCCGTTCTTGATGTCGTTTGTGGTTGCCACTGGTTTCCTCTGGTTTCTATCTGACTGCCTCTGGCTGCCAGCCGTATATGCCAAGCCGGCATGCCGAACGGCGCCGCCAGCGTGTGTTTATCAAAAATCCAAGAACCATTCTAACGGACATGTGGACCGGCTCCGTCAGCCCTGCCCACCACCGCCGGTCAGGAAGCCAGTTCGAGCACGTCCCGGGCCCGCTGCAGCGCCACCGTGGACGAATAGATCAGCGCAGCATCGGCCGACTGTTCAACCCTCAGGTCCAGCGCCCGTGCGAACGACTCCACGGCGGCGCCGATGTTGCCCGCGGCGAAGTGGGTCCTGCCGAGATACTGGTGCACGAGGGCCTCGTTGGGCGTTCCCGCCGCCTCTGCGAGGAGTTGCCGGTAGAGCTCAACGGCAAGGTCGTAGCGGTGGGAGACGCGCAGCACTTCAGCCTCGAAAGCTCTCAGCCGGAACGACTCGGGGTCCTTGTAGCGCGCCTCGGCCAGCAGTTCAGCGGCATCGCACGCGTGCCCCTCCACCAGCAGCACGAACACGCGGTCTGCCGGATCCGTGGACGCATCCAGTGCTGCGGCACAAGCCTCGGGGCCGGTGATTTCCGGAATCAGTTCTTCCGGGTTGATCCTGATGCCGGGGAAGCCTCCGTCGGGCCATTCAATGGTTTCACCTGTGATGTCGCTCATCAGGACGCGATCTCCTGGTAGGCGGCAAAGAGCAGGGAGGTATCGGGAACCTCCAGGATCCCGGGCTTGCCGACGCCGTCGAGCACCACAAAGCGGAGCAGGTCGCCGCGGGACTTCTTGTCGCGGCGCATGCCGTCCAGCAGTCCCTGCCAGCGGTCGCGGCGGTAGGTGACGGGAAGCCCCAGGGATTCCAGGATGCTCCGGTGGCGATCGGCGTCGGCGTCTCCGAGCCTGCCCACGCTGCGGGACAGTTCTGCGGCGAACATCATGCCCACCGATACCGCGGCGCCGTGCCGCCAGGAGTAGCGTTCCACAAGTTCGATCGCGTGGCCCAGGGTGTGGCCGTAGTTCAGGATTTCGCGCAGCCCGGATTCCTTGAGGTCCTCGGACACGACGCGGGCCTTGACCGCGATGGCGCGTTCGATGAGTTCACGGAGGACGTCCGACTGCGGGTCGGTGACGGCATCCGGGTTTTGCTCCACGAGGTCCAGGATGGCGGGGTCGGCGATGAAGCCGCACTTGATGACCTCGGCCATGCCGGAGATCAGCTCGTTCTTCGGCAGGGTGTTCAGCGTGTCCAGGTCCGCCAGCACGGCCGCGGGCGGATGGAAGGCACCCACGAGGTTCTTTCCTTCGGCCGTGTTGATGCCGGTCTTGCCGCCCACGGCGGCATCCACCATGCCGAGCAGGCTGGTGGGCATATGGATGACTTTGACTCCCCTGAGCCACGTGGCGGCGACGAAGCCGGCGAGGTCGGTGACAGCCCCGCCGCCGACCGATACGACGGCGTCCGACCGCGTGAAGTCGTTTTGTCCCAGCACCTGCCAGCAGAAGGCGGCCACCTGGATGTGCTTGCCTTCTTCGGCATCGGGGATTTCCGCGGTGAGGGCGGTGAAACCGGCGGCCTCCAGCTCGTCCCTGACGGTGTCGCCCGTGAGGCGAAGGGCCCGGGGATGGATGACCAGGACGCGACGGACCCGTTCACCGAGCAGTTCCGGCAAGGCGCCGAGCAGGCCTCGTCCGACTACGACGTCGTAGTTGTCCCCGGCCGATTCGCCGGTGACCTTGATGACAGTTGATTCGCTCACTTTTCAACTTCCTGTTTTGCAGCCGGGATGACGCTGGCCGCAGTATTCGCGGCTGTGTTGGCCGCGCGTGATTTCTCCGTGGCGGAGTCCGCCGCGGTGGTGTTCCCGATGGCGCCGTCGGCTGTGCCGCCCGTGCCTATGGCGCCGCCGGTCCCGCCGGCATAGGCGCGCAGCGCTTCCTCGAGTCGGCGTCCCAGTTCCGCTACCGAGCCGCGCCGGACGTCCAGGACAATGTCCGCCAAGCGCTCGTAAACCGGCTTCCTGGTGGCGAACAGCGTCTTCCACCGGCGGATTCCGTCACCGGCCAGCAGCGGGCGTCCGGAATTCCTGGCGATCCTGGCGGCGACGGTGTCCACATCGCATTCGAGGTACACCACGATACAGCGCTCCAACAGCTGCTGTGTTCCGGAATCCAGGACAGAGCCCCCGCCGAGGGAGATTACCGTTGACGTGCCGGTGGCTTCTTCGACGACGCGCGCCACGGTCCGCGCTTCGATCTCGCGGAACGCGTGCTCGCCGCGTCCCGCGAAGATGTCGGCAATGGAGCCATGGTTCTCCACGATGACGGCGTCGGTGTCCACGAAGGGGGCGCCGAGCTGCTGTGCCAGCTGATGCCCGATCGCCGACTTGCCCACGGCCATGGGGCCAATGAGCACGACTGGCCGGTTGCCCGTGCGGGGTGTATTGCTGAAGGGCACTACTGTCCGATCGAGTCCAGGGACGCCGGAATGTTCTCGATGTAGCCCCTGATGTTCCGGGCCGTCTCCGCGACGGAGTCACCGCCGAACTTCTCGGTGACGGCTTCCGCGAGGACGAGGGCAACCATGGCCTCCGCCACGACGCCGGCGGCCGGGACGGCACAGACGTCGGAGCGCTGGTGGTGGGCTTTGGCGGGCTCGCCGGTGCTGATATCGATGGTTTTCAGGGCGCGGGGAACCGTGGCGATCGGCTTCATGGCAGCCCGCACACGCAGGACGTCGCCAATGCTCATGCCGCCTTCGATGCCGCCGGCGCGGTTGGTGGTGCGGATGATCCTGCCGTCGGCGTCCTTGACGATTTCATCGTGCGCGGCAGAACCGCGGCGGGCCGCGGTAAGGAACCCGTCTCCCACCTCCACGCCCTTGATGGCCTGGATGCCCATGAGGGCGGCGGCCAGGCGTGAATCGAGCCGGCGGTCCCAGTGGACGTAGCTGCCGAGTCCCGGCGGGAGCCCGTAGGCGAGCACCTCGACCACTCCGCCGAGGGTTTCGCCTTCCTTGTGGGCGGCGTCCACCTCGGCCACCATGGCGTCCGAGGTTTCGCGGTCAAAGCACCGCAGCGGGTCGGCGTCGAGCGCGATGACGTTGTCCGGGACGGGACGGGGCCTGCCCTCGGGGACCGTGACGCTGGCGATGGACACGGTGTGGCTTACAAGTTCGATGCCGAGGTGCTTCAGGAACTGCGCCGCGACCGTCCCCATGGCAACACGCGTGGCAGTCTCACGCGCGCTGGCACGCTCAAGGACGGGCCGTGCTTCGTCGAAGCCGTATTTCTGCATCCCGGTGAAGTCTGCGTGCCCAGGCCGCGGACGGGTCAGCGGAGCGTTGCGGGCCTGGTCTGCGAGTGACTCGGGGTCAACGGGATCGGCAGACATGATCTGCTCCCACTTGGGCCATTCCGTGTTGCCGACCTGGACGGCGATGGGCCCGCCCTGGGTCAGTCCGTGGCGGACACCGCCGAGGATGGTGACCACATCCTGTTCGAACTTCATCCTGGCACCGCGTCCGTAACCGAGACGGCGGCGCGCCAGGGCATCGGCGATCTGCCCGCTGGTGAGTTCAACACCGGCGGGAACGCCTTCGATAATTCCGACGAGGGCCGGGCCATGGGATTCACCGGCAGTCAACCAACGCAACATAGCATCCATCCTGCCACGTGGGGCGGTCAGAAGACGCGTCGGGGTGCCCCGACTGAGTCGCACATCACATCTATGACTTCGGCGCTGGCGGCATCCTCGCGGCCCGTGAAGTAGCGGACCTGTTCGACGGCCTGGTAGAGCAGCATCTCGAGTCCGGGCACCACTTTCCCCCCGCCTTTCCGCCATGCGGCGGCGATGCGGCTGGGCCAGGGGTCGTAGGCGACGTCCAGCAGGACACCCTCCGTTGTCACGCCGAGCCCCTCCAGTTCGCCCGCCATTCCGTCGGCGGCGCGCGGCGGCAGGGTGGATATGACGACGTCGGCGGCCAGCATGCCGCTGACGGCCTCCGTCATGGGGCGCACGGCGATGTCCATCGCCAGGCCCCGGGCGGCAGCCCTGGCTTCCGCGGCCCGGCCCGTGTCCCGGACATAGACGTTCACGGACCTCGCGCCAAGTTCCTGCAGCGCAGCCACGGCCGCTGCCGCAGTACCCCCGCCGCCAAGCACCGCCGCGGCGGGAGCTTCGGCGGCACCGGCATTGCGTAGCGCGTTGACGATGCCGGCAACGTCCGTGTTGTATCCGATCCGCCGGCGGGATGCGCCTTCGCCGTCGAACACCACGGTATTGATGACGCCAAGTACACGGGCCACGCCTCGGACTTCATCGACCTCCCGGACCATGGCCTTCTTGAGGGGCATGGTGACGGACAGCCCGCACCAGCCCTGTTCGCCGCGTACGGAGGCCATGAAGGCGGAAAGGGATTCCTCGGTCACGTCAATGGCGCTGTAATCGATCTCCTCCCCCAGCTCCGCGTAAGCGGCCAGATGGAGGGCAGGCGATTTGGAGTGGCCGATCGGATGACCGAGGACGGCCGCCCGGCGGCTCATACGCAACGGCCGGGGTTGGCCTCACACCACGCGTTGTACTGGTCAACGTACCGCTGGTGCTCCGCAAGGGTTTTGGAGAACTTGGTCTCCTTGGTGTCCAGGTTGATGGTCACCCAGTACATGTATTCGTTATT
The DNA here is from genome assembly GCF_059759125.1 of Arthrobacter sp. GQ119. Classification (NCBI taxonomy): domain Bacteria; kingdom Bacillati; phylum Actinomycetota; class Actinomycetes; order Micrococcales; family Micrococcaceae; genus Arthrobacter; species Arthrobacter sp. GQ119. Next base: position 78,653 of record NZ_JCAXEA010000004.1, read on the forward strand.
CTTCGGCTTGGCCGAAGCATCGATGGCCGTCTTCCCCGGTGAACCGATGGGGCCCACGGGCAGTCCCTGGTTCGCGTAAGTGTTGTACGGATTGGACTTGTCCGCCTTTTCCTCTTCGGTAATGTGGAAGCTTTTTCGGCCCAGGCCATAGGTGACCGTGGCGTCGGACTGGATCAGCCCGGCCGTCTCCGTGTTGTTGGGCTTGAGCCGGTTGTAGATGGCGCCTGCAACGTCCTTGTATTCCGCCTGGCCGCCTTCAGCCTGGACGATGCTCGCCACCGTCACCACCTCATACTGCTTGGCGGGATCGGTGACGCCCTGAGCCTTCAGCTCGTCCTGGGTGATCTTGACAAGCTGCGTGAGGATCTCCTTGGGCGTAGATCCCAGCGGGAACCGGTGCTCGCCCGGGGCAAGGTAGCCCTCAAGGTTCTTTGCCTTGGCCGGGAGTCCGAACTGCTGGGGAGAATCACTCAACGACTTAAGCTGGGCCACGGGGATGCCGGAGCCCTCAGAGATCGCCTCAAGCGACTCGTTGATCCTGAGCCCGGCGCTCAGTGCAAAGTACATGACCTTGGCCTGCTGCTCGTTCAGCAGGACAGCAACGGCGTCCGCATTCTTCATTTCCTGTTTGAAGTCGTACTCGCCGGGAGACAGTGTGCCACCCGAGGCGCTAAGCGCAGAAATGAATGTGTCTGCATTTGCCACGACTCTGGCTTCTTCGAGCTTGGCGGCCACCGACACCGGCCCTTCGCCAGGCTGGACTGACAGCTTGACCTGCCCCGCGCCGGGTCCCGGGTAATCGCTGGGCTTGTCGGTACCAAGCAACGGCTTCAGGAACTGGGCACCGACGACGGTGGCCGTGACGAAAAGCGCCAACGTGAGCAGCAGCGCCACGAGGCGGCGCCGCCTGCGGACCTTCTTGGAAGGGCGGGCCACCGGTGTTACGTTCTGCGGGTTGGCGAGCAGCTGATGGCCCATAGCCTCATCCTCGTACGGCACATGGTCCTCGTAGCTCCCGTGGTGGGCGTCATGGTGATACGCCGCGTAGTCCACGTCTCCAGGCGCTGCATGGTAGTGGGCCTCGTCGGCGTGGATCGCCGGGGCCCCGAAACCGTCATCGGCGTAGCCTGCGCCTGCGTGATGAGCGGCACCGTGGCCGGTGTGCGCAGGGTCAGCGAGCCCGAGGTCTGAGTGTGTGTGGTCTGTGTGCGTGTAATCGGTGGCGTCGCCGGCAGCGGCCCGGTGGGCTGCGGCGCGGTGCGCGGCGGCGTGATGGTCAGCATGGTGATCGGGGTCAGCGTGCGCACCATGTACGCCCTCACTCGGGGCGCCCGAAGCAGGAACCCGGCTGGCCGGTTCGTGAATGGCCGGCTCCTCGAAGTCTGGCGCCTGGCCGGCCGGTTCCCGGCTAGCCGGTTCCTGAATGGTCGGCGGAACCGGCGGAACCAGTGGAACTCCAAGCGTCGGGGCCACCGCGTCAGGGGACGGGACCGGCGAAGCCGCGGCCCCGGGCAGCGCGCCGGAGACGGTTGGCTCGACCCGCTGTGCCGGCGCAGGGGCCGCGGACTGCGGCACTTCCGGGCGGCGTTCCGGGAGGTCCGGGGCATCGTTTCCGGACTCGTAGGCCTGTTCAGGCACAAGGTCCGCGGCGTCCGCCGTGAGGGACTTCTCACGGGCACGGATTTCCTTGCGTGTCAGCGGCCGTCCGGTACCCCTGAAGTTCCTGCCGGAGGAATCGTCGCTATTGACCGGGCTCACTGTAGCCTTCCATCTTCTGAAGATTGCGTGTCTTTTCCCGGGACAACCTGCGCATCATTCTGCGTTGCGGCGTCACCGGTCAGCCCCGGCTGCGAAAGCGCGCGTACGCGGCTTCCCACATCCGTTCCCCTGGCTTTTTGCATGTCGATGGCGTGCTGCAGAATCCCCGCAGCAGCAACCTGATCCACCACTTTACGGTGATTTTTGCTGCTCATGCCAGCTTGGTGCAGGTGTCGGTGTGCCGTTACCGTGCTCAGGCGCTCATCCACAAGGTGCACGGGAACGTCCAATCCGGCGCGCTCCAGCGCCTGCGCCAGCAGCTGGGCATACTCCGTGGCCATGCGGGCTGAGGCGTGTTCTTCGCCCTTCATGGTCCTCGGGAGGCCGACGAAAATCTGCACAGCACCGCGGTCCGCCGCGAGGGCGGCAATGACCCGCACGTCCGAGTTCTTTTTCGGATTGCGGTCAAGGGTTTTCAAGGGCGTAGCCAAGATGGCATCGCTGTCGCAAATGGCGACGCCGACCCGGACGGTGCCCACGTCTACCCCCAGTTTGATGCCCTGGGGGTAGACGCCGGATTCAGCAGGTGAGGTCACGGATCCGCTAGCGCCGGGTGACTGCGTCGACGACTGCAGACAGCGCGGCGCCGACCTTGGACGCGTCGGTGCCGCCGCCCTGGGCGACGTCGTCCTTGCCGCCTCCGCCGCCGCCGAGGATGCCGGCCGCGAGCCGTACCAGCGCTCCGGCCTTGACGCCCGCAGCACGGGCAGCCTCGTTGGTGGCAATGAGAATCACCGGACGGTCGTTGCTGACGCCGGCGACCGCCACCGTGGACGCCTCTGACCCGAGACGGTTCCGCAGGTCGAGGGCCAGGCCCCGGAGGTCGTCGGCTCCGCCGACCTGCCCTGCATCATGGGCAATGACACGGACGCCGGCAGCGTCCTGGGCGGTCCCGACCAGCTGGGCGGCCGCCGCTGCGAGCTGTTCCTTGCGGAGCCGCTCGAGCTCCTTTTCGGCCGTCTTGAGCTTGGTCAGCGTGGTGGCGATGCGGTCGGCAAGCTGGCCGGAGGGCACCTTCAGCATTTCCGTCAGCTCCGTGACGAGGGCGCGTTCCGCGGCAAGGTGCCGGAATGCATCCATGCCCACGAAGGCCTCCACACGGCGGTTTCCCGAGCCCACCGACTGCTCGCCGAGCAGCGACAGGCTGCCGATGAGTGAAGTGTTCGAGACGTGCGTTCCGCCGCACAGCTCGCGCGACCACGCGCCGTCGATCTCCACGACGCGCACTTCGCTGCCGTAGTTCTCGCCGAACAGCGCCATGGCGCCAAGCGCCTTGGCTTCGGCGAGGGGCATCACCTTGGTGTCCACGCGGAAGTTGTTCCGGATGGCGAGGTTGGAGACCTCCTCGATCTCGGACCGGGTGGCGGAGCTGAGGCCCTCGCCCCAGGCGAAGTCGAAGCGCAGGTAGCCGGCCTTGTTGTACGAGCCTCGCTGGGTGGCCTGCGGGCCCAGAATCTGGTGCAGGGCAGCGTGCACGATGTGCGTGCCGGTGTGCGCCTGCTCGGCTGCGTGGCGCCGTTCGCGGTCCACCGCAGCCCTGACCAGGGCGTCGGCGGCGATTTCACCCTCGCGGACAACGGCCTTGTGGACGCTCAGGCCCCTCACCGGACGCTGCACGTCCAGGACTTCGACGACGAAGCCGTCGCCCGTGATCAGGCCGGTGTCGGCGGCCTGGCCACCGGCTTCCGCATAGAACGGGGTTTCGGCGAGGACCAGTTCGATCTCGTCGCCCGTGGCAGCTTGGGAAACCTTGCGGCCGGCGTTAAGGATTCCGCGGACCCGGGATTCGCCCTCGAGCTCGGTGTAACCCGTGAAGACCGTTTCGCCCTCGGACAGCAGTTCCTGGAAGGCGCTGACGTCGGCGTGGGCGCCCTTCTTGCCCTTGGCGTCCGCCTGGGCGCGCTTGCGCTGTTCGAGCATGAGCTTGCGGAACTCTGGCTCGTCCACCTTCAGGCCGGCTTCCTCGGCCATTTCCAGGGTCAGGTCGATCGGGAACCCGTACGTGTCGTGGAGGGTGAAGGCGTCGGCTCCGGACAGCGGACGCCCGGCGGCCTTGGATTCGTTCACAGCGTCTTCGAGGCGCGCGGTGCCCGAGGCGATGGTCCGCAGGAAGGCCTTTTCTTCTGCGTAGGCGATGCGGCTGATGCGGTCGAAGTCCGTCTCCACCACGGGGTAGACACCCTTCATGGCGTCGCGGGATGCGGGCAGGAGGTCCGGCAGGCAGGCCTTTTCGACGCCGAGCAGCCGCATCGAACGGACGGCCCGGCGGATCAGCCGGCGCAGCACATAGCCGCGGCCTTCGTTGGAGGGCGTCACACCGTCGGCGATGAGCATCAGGGCCGAACGGATGTGGTCGCCGACGACGCGCATGCGGACGTCGTCCGTGTGGTGGGGGTCGTCCACGGTTTCGGCGGAGGTGTATTCCTTGCCGGAGAGCTCGGCGGCCTTGTCGATCACGGGCCGGACCTGGTCGGTCTCGTACATGTTCTCGACGCCCTGCAGGATCATGGCGAGCCGCTCCATGCCGAGGCCGGTGTCGATGTTCTTCTTGGGCAGCTCACCAACGATGTCGAAATCGTCCTTCGAGCGGACGTTGTCGATCTGGTACTGCATGAACACCAGGTTCCAGATTTCGACGTAGCGGTTCTCGTCGGCGATGGGGCCGCCTTCGACGCCGTATTCGGGGCCGCGGTCGTAGTAGATCTCGGAGCAGGGACCGGCCGGGCCGGGCTGGCCGGTGTGCCAGTAGTTGTCAGCCTTGCCCATGCGCTGGATCCGGCTGGCCGGGACGCCGGTGTTCTTCAGCCAGAGGTCCTTGGCTTCGTCATCTTCTTCGTAGACGGTCACCCAGAGCAGTTCCGGCGGAAGTCCATACCCGCCGTCGTCCACGCTCGTGGTGAGCAGTTCCCAGGCGAACTTGATGGCGTCTTCCTTGAAGTAGTCACCGAAGGAAAAGTTGCCGCACATCTGGAAGAACGTGCCGTGGCGGGCGGTCTTGCCCACTTCTTCGATGTCACCGGTGCGGATGCACTTCTGGACGCTGGTGGCACGGGAGTAGGGGGCTTCCTCACGGGCGGTCAGGTAAGGGATGAACGGGACCATGCCCGCAACCGTGAACAGCAGGGAGGGGTCGCTGGAGACCAGCGACGCGGAGGGAACCGCGGTGTGGCCTTTGCTGACAAAAAAGTCCACCCAGCGCTTTGTGATCTCCTGCGACTTCATGAGCTGATTTCATACCCTTCTTGGTTCACGCGGTGTGGCGCGTGACAGTTTTGTTTCAGATGCAGGCCGGGCGTAGCCGACCCGCTGGTTTAATTCTCGCGCGTTTCCGCCGCGCGGCCGTACCTAGCGGCGGGCAAGGTCCTGGGATTCGACGCCGAGCGCGCTGCGCAGGTCGGTTTCCCGCTCCCGCATTCCGGCGCGGACGGCATCGGCGAAGTCGTAGACGCCGTCCGCCAGCCGCCCTACCGCCCGGTTCAGGCCTTCCGGCCCCAGGTTTGCCTGCGCCTCTGTGACCTTGCGGAACGCGATGACACCGATGGCCACGCCGATTCCCATCCAGACAAGTCTCTTCATATCAATTCTCCGGATGGTTAGCGGCTGCGACGGCCGGTGGCGGGCTTCTTGCGGGCGGCCAGGGCGGAGCGCACGCCATAGCTGAAGGCGGCCACCTTGATCAGCGGGGAGCCCACCGTGGCGGCAACGAGGGAGGACAGCGCCGAGATGTTCGCCGAGGCGTCCGAAACGTTGGACGCGATGCCGTCCACCTTCTTCAGCTGCTGGTTCGTGGTGGAGACGGTCGCCGTGACTTCGTCCATGAGGGGCGTTGCTCCGTCGCTGATGGAACGGATCGAGGTCCGCACCTCATCAAAGACCCGCCCCAGCTTGATGATGGGGACAGCAAGCAACAGGACCAGGAGCGCAAATACCCCGGCCGCGATCAGGCCGGCAATATCGCCACCAGACATAGACGTTCATCTCCTTGAAACTCCGTGGAACGGAACATCGTGCTCGGCGGCAGCGTGCTGCAACCGCGGATGTCCCCCAAGTACCTTACATACAAAGAAGCCCGCGGCGCTTGCCACGGGCTTCTTTGGAACGCTGCCGAAGATTTAGCGTGCGTAGAATTCGACGACGAGCTGCTCTTCGCAGGTCACGGGGACCTCGGAGCGCTTCGGGCGGCGAACCAGGCGTGCCTGCAGGGCGTCAAGCTTGACGTCAAGGTAGGCCGGGACCTGGGGCAGGACGTCGCGGTGCGCGCCGGCTGCTGCAACCTGGAACGGAGGCATGGTTTCGCTGCGGCTGTGAACGTGGACCAGCTGGCCCTCGCCGACGCGGAAGGACGGGCGGTCAACGCGGATGCCGTCAACCAGGATGTGGCGGTGCACAACCAGCTGGCGGGCCTGGGCGATCGTGCGGGCGAAGCCGGCACGGAGCACGAGGGCGTCAAGGCGCATTTCGAGCAGTTCGATCAGGTTTTCACCGGTCAGGCCCTTGGTGCGGCGTGCTTCTTCGAAGGCACGGGTCATCTGGGCTTCGCGGATGCCGTACTGGGCGCGCAGGCGCTGCTTTTCGCGCAGACGAACGGCGTAGTCGGAGTCCTGCTTCTTGCGGGCACGGCCATGCTCACCGGGGCCGTACGGGCGGCGCTCCATGTACTTGGCGGCCTTGGGGGTCAGAGCGATGCCGAGGGACCGCGAGAGGCGGGCCTGACGGCGAGCACGAGTGTTGTTAGCCACTTGTGTCCTTCCAATATCTGCGGTGTGTCAGTGTTACTGGCCTCCACGATGGAGAGCATCGGCCAACCGCTGCCTTTTGCTACTGGGCACAGGCATAACCTCACCAACAGCATGAAATGCTGAAATACAGTGGATTTTGCGTCCGTGCCTTGCCAGACAAACATCCATCCTACCATGGGGCTCACTTGCCCCGGATGATCTTCCTCAGCCGCTCCAGCCGCACCGCGATGTCACGCTCCGCGCCGTTGCCGGTGGGCTCGTAGTAGTCGCGGCCCACGAGGTCGTCCGGCGGATACTGCTGGCTGGCCACGGAGTGCGGGGCGTCGTGGGCGTACTTATAACCCACGCCGTGGCCCAGCTGCTTGGAACCGGGGTAGTGCGCATCGCGCAGATGCGGCGGGATGCCGACGCCCAGCCCGGCGCGCACATCGGCAATTGCCTTGTTGATGCCCATATACGCGGCGTTTGATTTTGGCGCGGTGGCCAGGTGGACCACGGCCTCGGCAAGAACGATCCGGCCCTCCGGCATGCCGACCAGCTGGACCGCCTGGGCCGCAGCCACGGCGGTCTGCAGGGCGGTGGGGTCCGCCATGCCGACGTCCTCTGCGGCGGAGATCACGAGGCGGCGGGCCACGAAGCGCGGGTCCTCCCCCGCCTCCAGCATCCTGGCCAGATAGTGCAGTGACGCGTCCACGTCGGAGCCCCGGATGGATTTGATGAAGGCGCTGGCGACGTCATAGTGCTGGTCTCCGGCGCGGTCGTAGCGGACGGCCGCGGCATCCAGCGCGCGTTCGGTGTGCCGCAGCTCGACCGTCACCGGATCGCCGGCACCCGCAGCGGCCGTGTCCGCACCGGCCGTGCTCTCACCGGTTGTGTCCTCACCGGCCGCTTCATCGGCTTTGGAAAGGCCGACGTCGTCAGCGTCGCCATACGCAACGCCGGCCGCCGCTTCGAGTGCTGTCAGGGCCCGCCGTGCGTCCCCGCCGGACAGCCGCACGAGGTGGTCAAGAGCCTCCGGGGTCAGCCGGACTTTGCCGTTCAGCCCCCTTGGATCCTCGACCGCCCGCACCAGCAGGCCTTCTATGTCGGCGTCGGTCAGCGGTTTGAGGGTGAGAAGCAGGGAGCGGGAAAGCAGGGGCGAGACCACGGAGAAGGACGGGTTCTCGGTCGTAGCCGCCACCAGCACCACCCAGCGGTTCTCGACGCCCGGCAGCAGCGCGTCCTGCTGGGCCTTGTTGAACCGGTGGATCTCGTCCAGGAACAGCACGGTGGTGGTCTTGTAGAGGTCCCGGGCCGTCAGTGCCTCATCCATCACCCTGCGGACGTCCTTGATTCCGGCCGTGATGGCCGAGAGCTCCACGAACTTCCGCCCCGGTCCCCTCGCAATCACGTGCGCCAGGGTTGTCTTTCCGGTGCCCGGCGGCCCCCAGAGGATGAGGGAGGTGGGGCCGGCCGGACCCCCAGCATCTGCGCCGGCCGCGAGCTGGCGCAGCGGTGAACCCGGTCCCAGCAGGTGCTGCTGACCCACAACGTCGTCAATGGTGCGCGGCCGCATCCGGACGGCAAGCGGGCTGCGCGGCGAGGCGGTCCGGAAGCCGCCCGGTGTCCCCGACGGCAAGCGGCCGCCGGCGCTGCCGACATTGCCCGCGCTGACGGCGTCACTTCCGCCGTCGTCGCTGTCGTCGTCGTTGCCCCGCCCGGAGCCGAAGAGATCATCCACATAGATAGGCTACTCATAGATTCAGCAGGCAAGATCCGGTCACGGAACCCGGACACCTAAGTCCGGCACGGAAAGCAGAGGATGCGGCAATGCCACACAGCGGTTCACCAGCCGGGCGTCCCGCTCCGCCGACCCGGACAGCGTTTGTGCCAGGTCCGCGGCTGGCCGGCTGGGTGGAGCGGTTCGGCGCCAGCCACGGCGTGCTCGAGATTGAAGACCACGACGACGGCGTGCGGCTGCTTGCCGCTGACGGCGCCAGCGCGGTGCTGCAGGCACCTTGGCCGGATGACGGCCGGCCGGGTCGCGGAGCCGGCCTCGTGGAGCGGCTGGCCGCGCTGGCCTCCCAGCCCCGCAGCATTGGCCTGCTTCTGGTACGCCGCGGCGGATACGGTGTGGCCGTCGTCAACGGCGGTGTCATCCTTGCTTCCAAAACAGGCTCCAAGTACGTGCAGTCCCGGACGGCCGCCGGGGGCCAGTCCCAGCAAAGGTTCGCGCGGCGGCGCTCCAACCAGGCCGATGCGATGGTGGAGGCCGTCGCTGAACAGGCGAGGCATGTCTTCAACGGCCACGCGTTTGAATATCTCGTGCCCGGCGGCGACCGTTCACTGGCGGACCAGGTGCTCAGCCAGCCTGCCCTCAAGGCTTACACCCGAGTATCTCGCCTGGCCTACCTGGATGTCCCCGATCCCCGCGCGTCCGTCCTGAGGAAGGCCGCGGCGGACGCCTGCGCAGTGCGGGTCACGGTGAACGATCCGCCGGCCTAGCGGACGTCCACAGCAGCCGCCACCTGCCGCCTTCGACCCCCCGGTTCGATCCTGCCATTTCGACGGTTCCCTGCCGGTTCGATGCTTCGCGGCGTCGAGTGCGCAAGGAACCGTCGAAACGGCGGCCCGAGCCCCGGCGCCCACGTCTAGCAGCCGGTCAGGTGCCGCTTGGGCCGCTCCTGCCGGTAGAAGTAGCGGCCGGTCTCCCGGAATCCTGACCGGGCATACAGCTCCCTGGCTCCCGGGTTGGCTGCGGTGACCAGGAGCCAGTAGCCGTCCAGCTTCCATGCCGCGCCGGCCGCCAGCAATGACTGCAGAATGCGCGTTGCGTGACCGCGGCGGCGGGCATCAGGCCGGGTGGCCATGCAGTACAAGCCACCGTATTTGTCTGCCCCGCCTGGTTGGTCTGCCCCGCCTGGTTTGTCTGTCCCACCTGGAGGAAGAGCGAGCCGTCCGACGGCGGCGGGCCTGCCGCCGTCGTCCCTCACCAGGGCGTACACCGACGGGCATCCGGTGAGGATTTGCTGGGCGGTCTCGCGCGCCGCCGGACCCCCGCGGCCATCGACGGACCACCACAGCCCGAGCCATTCCTCGGACGGATGCTCGGACAGTTCGACGGCGGCATCCGCGGCGACTGTCCCCGCCGCCTCCTCCGCCGGTCCCAGGGCCATGACGAGCGTTTCGGACTGTTTGGTGAAGCCCTGTTGGTCGAGCAGGCAATTCAGCGGGGCTGCGGAAGGGGTGTCGAAGACCTGGTAGATCACCGGCAGCCGGCGCTTCCGGTACCAGGCAACTGCCTCCCGTGCGGCGGCCGCCGGATCCGCAGCGGCCACGCGCGGCCAGACGGAGTTCGCCCGCTGTGTGACGCCCTCCGCCGCCCGGAGCACCCACTCCCCTGTGTCGAGTCGGTCAGGAGCGGGCCACGCGGCATCCATCAGCACTTCCAGGCAGGGCATTGATTCGGCCGTCATCGAGGTCCTCCGTCCGCAGCCGCCGGGTGAGTTTAGCCAAAGAAGGGGCTCCCCGTTTCCGGGGAGCCCCTGAGGCTCATTTGTTGAAGCCACTCAGCCTGTTGAGGCTATTCTCCCTGCTTCCCCTCAAGCTTCTTGACCTCGGGCCTGAAATCGACGCCGGCTTCCTTGCGCTGCTGCGGGGTGATGGGCGCCGGAGCGTCCGTGAGGGGGTCGTGGCCTCCGCCGGACTTCGGGAACGCGATGACGTCGCGGATGGAGTCCACGCCTGCCATCAGGGCGACTACGCGGTCCCAGCCGAAGGCGATGCCGCCGTGCGGTGGGGCGCCGTACTTGAAGCCTTCGAGCAGGAAGCCGAACTTGGTCTGCGCATCCGCCCGGTCGAGTCCCATGAGTTCAAAGACGCGCTCCTGGACATCGCGCTCGTGAATACGAATGGAGCCGCCGCCGATTTCGTTGCCGTTGCAGACGATGTCGTAGGCGTAGGACAGGGCCGATTCCGGATCCTTGTCGAAGGTGTCCAGAAACTCCGGCTTGGGCGAGGTGAAGGCGTGGTGGACGGCTGTCCACTGGCCGCCGCCCACGGCCACGTCTCCAGACGCTACTGCAGCGGCGGCCGGTTCGAACATCGGTGCGTCCACCACCCAGCAGAAGGCCCAGTCGTTGGGGTTGATCAGGCCTGTGCGGTGCCCGATCTCAACGCGGGCCGCGCCGAGGAGCGCACGGGACGGGTTCTTCTCACCGGCGGCGAAGAAGATGCAGTCGCCGGGTTTGGCGCCCACGGCGTCGGCCAGGCCGGCGCGTTCGGTATCGGTAAGGTTCTTCGCCACGGGGCCGGCGAGCTCGCCGTCTTCCTTGTACAGCACGTACGCCAGGCCCTTGGCGCCGCGCTGCTTGGCCCACTCCTGCCACGCATCCAGGGCACGCCGTGCCTGCGAGGCACCGCCGGGCATGACGACGGCACCGACGTAGGGTGCCTTAAAGACGCCAAAGTTGGTGTCCTTGAAGAATTCAGTCAGCTCGGTCAGTTCCTGGCCGAAGCGGAGGTCCGGCTTGTCGGAACCGTAGCGGGCCATGGCGTCCGCGTAGGTGATGCGCTGGATCGGCGTCGGGATCTCGACGTCGATCAGCCTCCAGAGTGCCTGCACGATGTTCTCGCCGAGCGAGATGATGTCGTCCTGCTCCACGAAGCTGGCTTCGATGTCCAGCTGCGTGAACTCCGGCTGACGGTCGGCGCGGAAATCCTCGTCGCGGTAGCAGCGGGCGATCTGGTAATACTTCTCGAAGCCGCCCACCTGCAGCAGCTGCTTGAAAAGCTGCGGCGACTGCGGCAGCGCGTACCAGGAACCCGGGGCCAGGCGTGCGGGGACCACAAAGTCGCGGGCGCCTTCCGGCGTCGAACGCGTCAGCGTGGGGGTTTCGATTTCCACGTAGCCCTCGCGGTGCAGGAGCTCACGTGCGACGCGGTTGGCCTCGGAACGGAGGCGGAGGTTGCGGCTGGGGCCGGGACGGCGGAGATCCAGGTAGCGGTGCTTGAGCCGCGCCTCCTCGCCGACTTCGACGTGCTCGTCGATCTGGAAGGGCAGCGGTTCGGCGGTGTTGAGGATGATCACCTTGTCCGCCATGACCTCGATCTCGCCGGTGGCGAGTGCCGGATTCTCGTTGCCCTCGGGGCGCTTGGACACCGTGCCGGTCACCTGCAGGACGTACTCGTTGCGCAGGCCGTGGAACACCTCTTCCTCACGAACCACGACCTGTGCGACTCCCGAAGCGTCACGCAGATCGACGAATGCGACACCACCGTGATCACGACGGCGACCTACCCAGCCAGCCAGGGTTACGGTTTGTCCAATATGCTCGGAGCGAAGCGACCCGAGGTCATGTGTGCGCAGCACAACATTCCTTTCAGAAGGAAGACAGAAGTTTTATTAGGATCGTTGCGGGAACGATCCCGTCCGAGTTTACCCGCTGGAAAGGCCCCTGCCCCGCCATGACAAAGCATCAGCACCTGCAACGGAGGCTTGGTGTGTTCGATGCCACGTCGATCGGCCTCGGATCGATGCTGGGTGCCGGCGTCTTTGTGGTGTTCGCCCCGGCCGCCGGGCTGGCGGGAACGCTGCTCGTCGTTTCCATCGTCATCGCGGGTGCCGTGGCCTACTGCAACGCCGTGGCGTCCGCCCAGCTCGCAGCCAAATACCCGGAAAGCGGCGGCACGTATGTCTATGGCCGCAAGCAGCTCGGAGAATGGCCGGGCTTCATCGCCGGGTGGGGGTTTGTGACCGGCAAGACGGCGTCCTGCGCGGCAATGGCGCTGACGTTCGGGCAGTATGTCGCGCCGGATTTTGCCACCCCTGTGGCCATCGCGGCCGTGGCCGTCCTGACGGTCGTCAATCTTCTGGGCATCACCCGGACGGCGTTCCTGACGCGCATCCTGCTGGGCATCGTTCTGGCCACCCTCGTCTTTGTGGCTGCGGCCAGCATCCTCGGGCCTCATCCCGCGGACGCGGGCCCGTCGCCCTCCACTGCGGACCCGGACGGCGCGGACAGCGCCTGGGGTGTCCTTCCCGCCGCGGGCCTGATGTTCTTCGCGTTCGCCGGATATGCGCGCATCGCCACGCTCGGCGAAGAGGTGAAAGACCCTGCCCGGGTTATCCCGCGGTCCATCCTGGGCGCCCTCGCGGCAGCATTTGGCATCTATCTGGTGCTGGCGGTGCTGCTGCTGGGGCACCTTCCGCTGTCCCGGCTGGCAGGATCCGCGGCCCCGCTGCTGGAGGCGGTGACGAATTCACAGCTGGCTGCCGGCGCAGCGTTCGTGCAGGGCGGAGCGGCCGCGGCGTCCCTGGGGGCGCTGCTGGCACTTATTACGGGCGTGGGACGCACCGCGATGGCCATGGCGCGGGAACGGGATCTGCCGGGCCCGCTCGCCCGGGTCGGGGGACGCCACACGGTGCCGTTCGTCGCTGAACTGGCCGTTGCCGCCGTCGTGATTGTGCTGTTGCTGACCAGCAACGTACTGACCGTGGTGGGCTTTTCCAGCTTCGGCGTCCTCGTGTACTACGCGGTAGCAAACGCGGCGGCATACAGCCTGACGGACCGCCCTTTTCACGCGCCGCGATGGCTCAATGCAGCGGGGCTTGCGGGCTGCCTGGTCCTGGCCTTCACGCTGCCGCCGTCATCAGTCCTGACCATGGCGGCGGTGCTGGCAGCCGGCGTGGCAGGCCGGGCGGTGGTGCTGCAGCGGCGGGGCCGCCGCAGCACCAGCTGAGCGGCACCACCGGCTGAAACGGGCCTACTCCGGGGAGGCACCTGTGACCCGGACGTACAGGTCCTCGTCCGACGGCGTCCACGTCGCCGGATCGGCGTCGACCTGCTCGCCCGAGCGGATGTCCTTCACCTGGTGCTTGCCGTCGTCATCGGTAAACCAGACGAAGGGAATGCCGCGGCGGTCAGCGAACTTGATCTGTTTTCCGAACTTCTCCGCCTTCGCGGCGACTTCGGTGGCGATGCCGCGGCTGCGCAGCTGCATGGCGACGTCCTGGGCCTCGCCCCAGGTGTCGTCCGCGTTGAGGGCGACCAGAACGGCGGTGGGGACGGAGCGGGACGCCTTTGCCAAGTCCTGGCTGAGGATGCGGGACACCAGCCGGGTCACGCCGATGGAGAGTCCGACGCCGGGGAACTTCCGGTTGCCCTTGCTCGCGAGGGCGTCGTAGCGGCCGCCCGAGCAGATGGATCCGAGCTGCTCGTGGCCGACGAGCACGGTTTCCACGACTGTTCCCGTGTAGTAGTCAAGCCCGCGGGCGATGCTCAAATCGGCAATGACCTTGCCCGGTGCCCGCTTCACGGCGGCCTCGATGACCTGCTCGAGCTCGTCCAGGCCCTCTTCGAGGAGTTCATTGCTCACCCCGAGGGAACGGACCTGGGCCACGAAGGACGTGTCCTCGGTGCGGATGCCGGCCAGCTTGAGCGCCGCCTGCGCCTGGTCATCGGTGGCACCGAGCTCGGTCTTGAGCAGCTCCGCCACCTTGGCCGGACCGATCTTTTCCAGCTTGTCGATGCTGCGCAGGACGCCGGCAGTGTCGTCCAGCCCGATGCCCCGGTAGAAACCCTCGGCCAGCTTCCTGTTGTTGATGCGGAGACGGAAATCCGGAATCGGCAGGGCGCTAAGCGCTTCCGCGATGACCAGCGCGATCTCGACGTCGTAGCGGAAGGGCAGGTCACCGTCTCCCACCACGTCAATGTCAGCCTGGGTGAACTCGCGGGCCCGGCCCTCCTGCGGACGCTCGCCGCGCCACACCTTCTGGATCTGGTACCGGCGGAACGGGAACGCGAGGTATCCGGCGTTCTCCACGACGTAACGGGCGAACGGAACCGTCAGGTCGAAGTGAAGGGCAAGCGCGTGGGGGTCGTGCTTCCCTTTGCCTGTGCCAGCTGCGGCTTCATCTTCGTCGTCCTGAAGCCGGCTGAGGCCGTACACCTCTTTGTCGATCTCGCCCTTTTGCAGCAGCTGGCCCACCGTCTCCACCGCGCGGGTCTCGATGGAGGAAAAACCGTGCAGTTCAAAGGTGCGCCGCAGGCTGTCCAGGACATGCTGCTCCACCAGCCGCTCCTCGGGAAGCCACTCGGGGAATCCGGACAGGGAGGCTGTGCGTGCCATGGTGGAATTTCTCCTCAGGTAACCGACCGCCGGAGTCCGCTGCCCAGCATTCCGAAATCGCCATTGATCAAAAACGGCGGGCAAGGGCGGGAGTCCAGGCTGTCATGCATAAACTATGTGCGGCAGTCAGTTTATGCTTTTGGCGCCTGCATCTCTAATGCAGGCGCCGGAACAGGCTGCCGCCGTGCAGCTGCAGCCGGGGATGCCTTCAGCGGGTGACCCCGGGGGCAGCCCGATCAACGAGGAGGACCTGTGGCGGCATCTCCACGCGATATGCGTGAAGCCAAGCGGCGTATCCAGCAGATGGAAGCCAAGCGCGAGCTTCGCCGTGACCAGGAGAAGCGGCGCAGGCGGGACAACCTGATTGCAGGCGGCGCCGGAACGGCGGCGCTGATACTCGCCGTCGTGCTTCAGCTCGCGGTCTACTCCGGAAACCCGACCGAAGAGGAATTTGCGGCTGCCGAGGCGGGGCTGCAGTCCCCTTCCGCGTCGCCGTCGGCGCCGGCCACCAACGCCGCCAACATTCCCAAGCCGGAAACAGCAGCGGGCAAGGCCTTCACCGGTGAACTCAAACTGAATCGCGGGGCCGTGGGAGTGCAGCTGGATGGCACCAAAGCGCCGCAGGCCGCAGCTGTATTTAAGTCCCTCGCCGATCAGGGCTATTACAAGGGCGTGAGTTGCCACCGGCTTACCACCGCCGAGAATTTCGGCGTTCTGCAATGCGGCTCCAAAAGCGGTGACGGGCAGGGCGACCCCAATTACACCTGGGGTCCGCTGGAAAACACGCCCGCGGACAACAAGTATGCGGCTGGCACCATCGCGGTGGCCCGGACCGGCGGAAACGCCTATGGCAACGGGACACAGTTCTTCATTGTGTACAAGGACACTGTGATTCCGTCTGACGCCGCCGGCGGTTACACGGTGGTAGGCAAAGTGACTTCCGGACTGGACGTGGTCACAAAGATTGCGGCGGCGGGTCTTAAGCAGGGCGAAAATGCGACCGACGGCACGCCTGTGGAACCAGTCACGATAGACTCGTTTTCTCTGAAGTAAGAAGCCCCGGGTCCCCACGCGGCCCCAGGTGGATTACGAGAGTATTTTCCTCCAAGCGAAAGACTTTTAGCGGTGACAGACAGTCAGAAATCCGACGAAACAGCAGCAGCAGACCTGATTGAGGCTCCGGCTCCTCCGGCCGGGCCCGAGGAGGCGGCTGCCGAAGGTACCCAGGCAGACGAAACGCAGGCGCACGAAGCTCCGGAGGAGGCTGCGCCGGCTGAGGCTGCACCGGTGGAGGCTGCGCCGTCAGACGCTGCTCCGGTGGAAGAGGCACCCGCGCAGGGCGCTGGAGAAGAACCTGCGGTAGAGGCACCGGCGGAGTCGCCCGCCGCCCGCCCGGCCCCGTCGCCGCGGCCTGCCCCGTCACCCCGTCCGTCACCGGCAGCTTTTGCGGCGCGCCCGAAGGCAGGCCCTGCGGCCACGGCGGCGCCGGTGACCGCACCGTCGGCCACGTCGCTCGCGGAAGCGGCCCGCTGGGGCCGTGTTGAAGGAGACGGCCACGTTTTCCTGACGATCGACGGCGAGGAACACCCGGTCGGCCAGTACCCGGACGTCAGCGATGACGAGGCCCTGGCCTACTTCGCCCGGAAGTACGACGACGTCGTGGCCCAGATCCTCCTGCTGGAGCAGAGGGTTGCGTCCAAGGCCCCCACCACTGACATGCAGAAGACTGTCACGCATCTGCGCGAGCAGTTGGCTGAGCGCAACATGGTGGGCGACATCCGTTCGGCCGAAGGCCGCCTGGACACGCTGTCCACACAGATCACCGAGCTCGAAAAGGCAGAGAAGGCACAGCACGACGCCGTCCGCGCAGCCGAACTGGCCGCGCGTGAGGCCATCGTCGCCGAAGCCGAAGCCATCTCGGGAACAGATCCGGCCCATATCCAGTGGAAGACCTCCAGCGCCAGGATGAATGAACTGTTCGAGAGCTGGAAGACCGCGCAAAAGAGCGGTGTCCGCCTCGGCCGCAGCAATGAGGACGCCCTCTGGAAGCGGTTCCGTGCCGCCCGCACGGTGTTTGACCGCCACCGCCGCGCCTACTTCTCCCAGTTGGACAGCAACAACTCGGCAGCGAAGGCCGCCAAGGAAAAGCTGATCGCCGAGGCTGAGGCCCTGTCCTCCTCGACGGACTGGGGATTTGCTGCAGGTGAATACCGACGCCTGATGGACGAGTGGAAGGCCTCCCCCCGCGCCAGCCGCAAGGACGACGACGCGCTGTGGGCGCGCTTCCGTGCCGCCCAGGACGTCTTCTTCACGAACCGGCAGGCCGCGAACGACGAGATTGACCAGGAATACGCCGCCAACCTCAAAGTGAAGGAAGCCCTTCTCGAGGAGGCCAACACCATCCTTCCCGTCAAGGACCTCGGTGCCGCCAAGAAGGCACTGCAGTCCATCCGTGACCGCTGGGAGGACGCCGGAAAGGTCCCCCGCGCGGACATGGGACGCGTCGAGGCAGGACTGCGCAGGATTGAGGACGCCGTCCGGCAGGCCGAGGAAGAGAACTGGCAGCGTTCCAACCCTGAGACCAAGGCCCGCACCAACAGCGCCCTGAGCCAGCTCGAGTCCGCCATCGCGGGTCTCAAGGACGATCTCGAGAAGGCCGAGAAGGCCGGGGACCAGCGCAAGATCAAGGCCGCCCGCGAAGCCCTTGACGCCCGCCAGGCCTGGCTGGACCAGATCCAGCGATCCGCCAGCGAGCTCTCCTAGTCTCAGTCCTGCAGGCCCCGTACCGGTTATCCACATGACCGGGGCGGGGCCTGTACTCGTTCCGGCCCGTCAGGCACGATGGCTGGATGGAAGCGTTCACAACGCCGGGCAGGGCGTCTCCGCGCACGTCGGGCCCACTCGCAGGCGCCTCTGACTCCCCCGGCCAGTTCCTGGACCTCTACGCGCCCGGGCAGCTGTTTTCGTCGCCCGAGCTGCAGTCCATGGCGGCCGACGGCGTGCTGACGCAGCTCCATCAGCACGGCTACACGGTGCCGGGCGTGGAGGCTTCGCCGCAGCTGCGGGCACGTGCGGCAGCGAATGCGGTGCCGCCTGCCATCCGGCAACGTGTGGTGGCCGGACGGATGACGGCCGCCTGGATCTACGGGTGCGCCCGTGAACCGGACCGGATGGCCCTCCTGGTGGATGCCAAGCGCCGTGTTTCCAGTCTGCGCGCAACCCGCGGCTGCACGCTCCATGAGGTACGGCTCGGCCCCTTTGATGTCGTCAGCCTCGGCGGCCTGATGGTTTCCAGCCCGTTGCGCACCGCACTGGACATCGCCCTGCACGTGGACGCCGAGCGTGCCGTCCCGGCATTGCGCCAGCTGTTGGAAAGGCCCGAACTTGATGTCCGTGTCCGGTTGCTGGTCCTGGCCGTGGAGGCATCGCCCAGGCTGCCCCACAAGAAGGCGGCCCTGGACAAACTGGCCCTAGCTTCGCCGGCGGTTCCCTGTGGTCCGGTAGACATCAAAGACGCCGTCGATCCGCCGGACGGCGCTGAGCACGTGGCTCAGGTACTTGGGATCACCCATCTCGAAGGCAAACTTGGAGATGGCCACACGGTCCGTTGAGGTGTGCACACTCGCGGCGAGGATGTTCACGTGGTTCTCCGAAAGCACGCGGGTGACGTCCGAGAGCAGCGACTTCCTGTCCAGGGCCTCCACCTGGATCTCCACGAGGAACACGCTGGACTGCGTCGGTGCCCAGTCAACGTCCACGATCCTGTCCGGCTGGTCCTTCAGGTCAGAGATGTTCGTGCAGTCCGTGCGGTGCACGGAAACGCCGGAGCCCCGCGTGACGAACCCCAGGATGGGGTCCGGCGGCACCGGAGTGCAACAGCGCGCCAGCTTGACCCAGACGTCACCTACGCCCCGGACCACCACGCCGGAGTCGGAGAAACGCGCCTTGCTGACCTGGGTGGGGATGCTGACCTCGGTGAGGTCGTCCTCCGGCGTGTCGTTCCCGCCAAGCATGTCGACGAGCTTTTCCATGACGTGCTGCGCGGACGTGTGCCCGTCGCCCACGCCGGCGTACAGGCCCGAGATGTCGACGTACTTGAATTCCTCGGCCACTGCGGCCAGCGCATCGTGGGTCATCAGGCGCTGCAGGGGCAGGTTCTGCTTCCGCATGGCGCGGGTCAGCAACTCCTTGCCGCGGTCAATTGCCTCCTCGCGCCGTTCCTTGCTGAACCACTGGCGGATCTTGTTCCGTGCCCGGGCGCTCTTGACGAAGTGCTGCCAGTCCTGGCTCGGCCCGGCCCCTTCGGCCTTCGAGGTGAAGATCTCCACCCAGTCGCCGTGGTTCAGTTCACTGTTGAGCGGCACGAGCTTCCCGTTGACCCGGGCGCCGATGGTGCGGTGGCCCACCTCGGTGTGCACCGCATAGGCAAAGTCCACGGGTGTGGAGCCGGCCGGCAGCGCCATGACTTCGCCCTTGGGCGTGAACACGAAGACTTCCCTGGCATTGATCTCAAAACGCAGCGAGTCCAGGAATTCACCGGGGTCGGAGGTCTCCTGCTGCCAGTCCACGAGTGACCGCAGCCAGCCCATGTCCCCGTCCCGGGGGCTGCCTGGCGCGGCGGCCGTGCGGTTGGGCTGGTCCTTGTATTTCCAGTGGGCGGCAACGCCGTACTCGGCCCGCCGGTGCATCTCGTGGGTGCGGATCTGGATCTCCACGGGCTTTCCGCCCGGGCCGATCACGGTGGTGTGCAACGACTGGTACATGTTGAACTTTGGCATGGCGATGTAATCCTTGAACCGCCCGGGAAGGGGGTTCCAGCGCGAATGCAGGGTGCCCAGCGCGGCGTAACAGTCGCGCACCGAGTCCACCAGCACGCGCACGCCCATGAGGTCGTTGATGTCGTCGAAGTCCTTGTCCCGGACGATCATCTTCTGGTAAATCGAGTAATAATGCTTCGGCCGGCCGGTGATGGTGGCCTTGATTTTGGCCACGCGAAGGTCCTCGGCGATCTGGTTCCGGATCACGCTCAGGCTCTTTTCGCGCTCAGGTGTCCGGTCACCCACCATGCGGACTATTTCCTCGTAGACCTTGGGATACAGTGCGGCAAAGGAGAGATCCTCGAGTTCCCACTTGATGGTGTTCATGCCAAGCCGGTGCGCGAGGGGGGCAAAAATCTCCAGCGTCTCGCGTGCCTTGCGTGCCGAGGACTCGGCGGACACGAAGCGCCACGTCCGGGCATTGTGCAGCCGGTCTGCCAGTTTGATCATCAGCACGCGGATGTCCTTGGCCATCGCCACGACCATCTTGCGGACTGTTTCGGACTGCGCGGCCTCGCCGAAGCTGACCTTGTCCAGCTTGGTGACACCGTCCACCAGCATGGCCACTTCCGGTCCGAAGTCGGCCTTCAGGTCGTCGAGGGTGTAGGGAGTGTCTTCGACGGTGTCGTGCAGCAGCGCAGCGGCCAGCGTGGTCCCACTGAGCCCCAGTTCGGCGAGGATTGTAGCCACCGCCACGGGGTGCGTGATGTATGGATCGCCGCTCTTGCGCTTCTGTCCGCGGTGGCTCTGCTCGGCCACCACGAAAGCGCGCTGGATGAGGTCGAAGTCCTCTTTGGGGTTGTTCGCCCGGACGGTCCGGAGCAGCGGCTCCAGGATGGGCGAATACGTTGCGGTGCCGCGGCCTGTCAGCCTCGCGAGCCGGGACCGGGTACGCTCACGGCGGCCGGGAAATGTGGGACGCACACCGGAGTTGTCCACCGGCACACCCGGGCCGGGACGTCCGGCAGCCACGAGACCAGTCTGCGGGCCATGGCCCGGACCGTCATGACCGGCAGCCTCTGGCGCCGACGTCGAACGTTCTTCCAATGAAGCACCCCTCACGACCCGTTTAATTATTCCAGTCTATTCCCGCCGCGGGCGTGCCTGATAACCGGAACGTCGCCGAACGACAGGACACCGACGCAAAAGGCCGGATACCGTCGAAACGACGGCATCCGGCCTTCAGCTTGGGACTGTCAGGCCTTGGCTGGTTCGGCGGAAGCCTTGGCGGCGGCGTCTGCACGGCGGTGCTCCACGCGCTTTGCCTGCTTGACCAGTTCGGGCTCGTTCTGACGCAGCCACGCGTACATCGGCGCAGCGATGAAAATCGTGGCTGCCGTGCCGATCAGGATCCCGACGAACAGCGCCAGCGAAAGGTCCCGCAGGGTTCCGGCACCGAGCAGGCCGGCACCGATGAACAGGATCGCGGCCACCGGAAGAATGGCCACCATCATGGTGTTGATGGAACGCACGAGGGTTTGGTTGACGGCCAGGTTGACTTCCTCGCCGAACGTCCGCCGGGTGGATATGTCGATGTCGGCCGTGTTTTCGCGGATTTTGTCGAACACCACCACAGTGTCGTACAGCGAGTAGCTGAGCACCGTCAGGAAGCCAATGATGGCCGACGGCGTCACTTCGAAGTCGCTGAGGGCGTACACGCCGGCCGTGATGAACATCGTCACCAGCATGCCCGCGATCGCCGACAGGGACATCTTCCAGGTCCGGAAGTACAGCGACATGAGGACGGTCGCCAGTCCCACGAAGACCACCAGGCCGATCAGCGCCTGCTTGGTGACGTCGGCACCCCAGGTGGGCCCGATGAACGTCGAGGTCACCTCGTTGTCAGTGACGCCGTAGGCAGTGGTGAGGCCTTGCTTGATTTTCAGGGTTTCGTCATCCGAGAGCTTGTCCGTCTGGATGCGCATCGTGGTCCCGGCGACGTTGGCGACGCGGGGAACACTGCCCGGGACTACGTCCTCCACGGCCTTTTCGCCGAGTCCCGCGTCCGTGCTCGTGACGTTGGACACGGTGAATTCCGATCCTCCCCGGAACTCGATGCCCAGGTTGAACCCGCCCTTGACCACCGGGATAAGGATCGACAGTGCAACCGCGGCAAGCGCTATCAGGAACCACAGTTTCTTCCGCTCGACAAAGTCGTAGGAGCGTTTTCCGGTGTAGAGCTCGTTACCGAATGTCGCAAAGCTTCTAGCCATTACTTGCCCTCCTTGTTGGCGCCCTTGGAGGAACCCGCAAGCTGCTGCTGCTTTTCCGCGAGGCGTCGTTCTGCAATCGTCATCCGGCGCTCCGCCTCGGCCGACGCTCCCGTGTTCTTGGCGCGCACGACGGCGGGCCGTTCCTCCGGGGTCCGGATCCTGCCGGCGCCCCTGTAGAGCGGCACAGCACCCAGGCGTTCGGGGTCGAGGCCCGAGAACCGGTGGCCTTCACCGAAGAAGCGGGTCCGGGCCAGCAGCTGGAGGGTCGGATGCGTGAACATGAAGACGACAATCAGGTCGGCGATGGCGGTCAGGCCGAGGGTGAAGGCGAAGCCGCGCACGTTGCCGACGGCCACAAAGTAGAGCACCAGTGCCGCCAGGAGGTTGACGGCCTTGGAAGCCAGCACGGTGCGCTTGGCCCGCTTCCACCCGTTCTCGACGGCCGACACCAGGCCGCGGCCCTCACGGAGCTCATCACGGATGCGTTCGAAGTAAACGATGAACGAGTCGGCGGTCTGGCCGATGGCGACGATGATACCGGCGACGCCCGCCAGGGACAGACGGTAGTTTTCCGTCCAGCCAAGGATGGCGATCGCCAGGTAGGTCAGTGCACCGGCCACCACCAGTGAGGCGATGGTGACGAAGCCGAGGGCCCGGTACTGGAACAGGGAGTAGACGACCACGAGCAGCAGCCCGATCAGGCCTGCCAGCAGCCCCATCCGGAGCTGCTCACCACCCAGGGTCGCCGAAATCTGCTGCTCACTCTGGATGTCGAAGCTGATGGGCAGCGCGCCGAAGCGCAGCTGGTCGGACAGCGCTTTGGCGGACTGCTCGGTGAACCCGCCGGTGATCTGCGGCCGGCCGTCGGTGATCACGGCCTGGGACCGCGGCGCGGAAATGACCTGGTCGTCGAGGACGATGGCGAACTGCGACTTGGGATCGGTGCCGGTATCTCCGCCGGCCGCCACGTAGAACTGGTTGAGCCGTTCGGTGACCGTCTTGAACTTGGCCGTGCCCTCGGCGTTGAACTGGATGTTGACTGCCCACTCGTTGGTGACAGCACCCTGGGCGCCCTGCTGGAGCTGGAACGTGGAACCCTGGATCTCGACGCCCTTGACCTCAACCGGGCCCAGGATGTACTTGATCGCCGGGGTCTCGTCGGTGGCCGGCTCGCAGGTGACCAACGGCTTGGCGGGATCCGAGCGCTCCTGCTTGTCCTGTGCAGGATTGGCACAGTCCAGTGCCTCAAACTGCTTCATGATGTCCGCTGTGATCCAGTTCGAATCGCTGCCGTTCTCCGGCTTGGCGGTGGGCTTGGGCAGCTGCGCCTCCGGGGTGCGCTCCGCCGCAGGAACCGGCGTTCCGGGCCCGTTCAACAGCACAGGGCGGAAGTTCATGTCGGCCGACGCCTGGATCAGCGCCCGGGTCTCCGAGGAGGGCGTGCCCGGAAGGCTCACCACGACGTTGCGGCCGGACTGGGTGCTGATTTCAGCCTCAGCGACACCCGAACCGTCGACGCGCTGGCGGATGATCGCGACCGCCTGGTTCAGCTGCTCTTCGTTGATGTCCGAACCGCCCTCTACCTTGGGCGCCAGGATCATCTGGGTGCCGCCCTCAAGGTCAAGGGCCAGCTTGGGGGCCCAGCTGGCTTGTCCGGCCATGGTGCCGCCCGCGAGGACGGCCGTCATGACAGCCAGAATTACGCCGAGCCAGACCAGCACCCTGATGGCTGATTTCTTGTGGCCAGTTCGTGCCATTGTCGATCTTTCTGTTGTTACGGAGCAGCCGCCGGTGCGGGCTGAGCGGGCCCGTCCCGACGGCGGGCCGCGGCCGAAGAGATGATAAGCGGCGCGCTAACGCGCCGGTGGACTAGATGTCCTTCTTGCCTTCATCATTGCTGCGTTTCGCGGCGTCGTCCTGGGCTTCGGCGGTCGTCGGCGCGCTGCCCTCGGTGTCGGCGGTAAGGGACGAAGCGTCATCCGGCACGGGGGTCGCGTCAGCCGCCGCGGGCTCCAGGATCTTGGTGACGGCCTGGCGGTGGACGGTGGCCAGGTTGCCGGGAGACAGTTCCAGCACAACCTTGTTCTCCTCGTTATCGATCGAGACGATGCGGCCGAAGAGGCCGAAGCTCGTCATGACCTCAACGCCGGGAGCGAACTGCGACTGCACTGCGGCCTGCTGCTGCTGCGTCTTCTTGTTGCGGCGGAACATCATGAAGATAAAGATGCCGAGCATGACGAACAGCAGGATGGTCATGATGTCGATGCCGCCACCGGCCTGCGGTTGGGCCTGGGCAGTTATATTTCCGAACACGTGGAAGTTCCATTCTGTACTTGCGTAGCTGGTTGACAGCAGCGTCCGTTTCGCGCCGCATTCCCGGGCAGGATACATGCCCGAGTCGGCCGACCCCCGGAGGGCCGGCCACGGAAACGAAGACACGGACGTGCCGAGCGTCATTCCAGTCTAGAGGGAAAAGCTGAAAGGCCGCTGTTATTGGGCGTTTGAGATCCAGTCCGCAGCGGATTGTTCATCTTCCGGGTCCGGTCCGAACAGGTCCAGAGCCTCCTGCCCGAAGACGCCGTCGGGAACGGCGAACCCCAGGTGGGTCCATGCCGGGGCCATCGCAATGCGTCCCCGGGGCGTCCGGCCCAGGAGTCCCTCCCGGACCAGGAACGGTTCGGCTACGGTCTCGACCGTTTCGGGTTCCTCGCCGACGGCGATCGCCAGCGTGGACAGGCCTACCGGCCCTCCGCCGAACTTGGTGATGAGCGCCTCAAGCACGGACCGGTCCAACCGGTCCAGGCCGCGCTTGTCCACTTCGTACATGTCCAGCGCGGCCGAGGCGGATCTGGCGTCGATCTGCTCGATGCCGTGCACCAAGGCCCAGTCCCTCACCCTCCGCAGCAGCCGGTTGGCGATTCGCGGCGTCCCGCGGGACCGTCCGGCGATTTCGCTGAACCCTGCCGAATTCACCTTCAGGTCAAGGAGGCCGGCGGACCTGCGCAGGACCAGCTCCAGCTCCTCCACAGAGTAGAACTCCAGGTGACCGGTGAAACCGAACCGGTCACGCAGCGGTCCGGGCAGCAGCCCGGCGCGGGTAGTGGCGCCAACCAGGGTGAACGCCGGCAGTTCCAGCGGGATGGCCGTGGCTCCGGCTCCCTTGCCCACCACAATGTCCACCCGAAAGTCCTCCATCGCCATGTAGAGCATTTCCTCAGCGGGGCGGGACATCCGGTGGATTTCATCCAGGAAAAGGACCTCGCCCTCCGACAGCGAGGAAAGGATGGCGGCCAGATCCCCTGCATGCTGGATCGCCGGACCGCTGCTGATCCGGAGGGGTGCGTTCATTTCGGCTGCGACAATCATGGCCAGCGTGGTTTTGCCCAGGCCCGGCGGACCGGAGAAAAGCACATGGTCGGCGCTGCGGCCGCGCATCCGGGATGCCTGCAGCACGAGGGACAACTGTTTGCGGACACGGTGCTGGCCCACGAAATCGTGCAGGTTTTTGGGCCGCAGGGCGGCCTCGATCGCCTTTTCCTCGGGTTCTTCTCCCCCGGCGACGAGGGACGGCTCAGCCACGGCTGCCTACCCTGTTGCCGGCACGGGCGCCGTCCTGGCCAAGCCAGCGCAGCGTGGTGCGCAGTATTTCAGCGACATTGCCCTGGCCGGCAAGCTCGGGGGCGTCGGCCAGGGCTTTGTCGATGCTGCCGGATGCATCCTTTTCGGACCAGCCGAGGCTTGTCATGGCGGCCACCACCTGCGGCTTCCAGACCGCTTCCCCGGACGGGGCAGGGGCTGCACTCGGCGCAGTGCCATGGGGAACCAGCTTGCCGGCCAGTTCCAGCACGATGCGTCCGGCGACCTTAGGGCCGATTCCGGGGACTTTCGTGAACGTTTTGCTGTCCCCGGTGTGCGCAGCGACGCGGATGGCTTCCGGATCATGGACCGCCAGCACCGCGAGGGCCAGCCGCGGCCCGACTCCGCTGACGCTGAGCAGGACATCGAAGACCTCGCGCTCGTCGTCGCTCGCAAAGCCGAAGAGTGTCAGGGAATCCTCCCTGACGATCAGTGAGGTGAAGAGCTGACCCTCCTCGCCGGCGCGGAGCCGGCTGAGGGTCCGCGGGGTGGCGTTCACGCACATCCCGGCGCCGTTGAGGTCGATCACGGCGGTGGACAGGCCCACGTGCGCTACGGTTCCGCGAAGAAAACTTATCAAGGCCGGGCTCCTGAACTACCGCCGGCAAAAAGACCGGCTATCCGAACATATCTACGAATACCCTAACAAGTTCCCCGGCCATTCAGCCGGACACTCACCGGGCGCGCCGCGCCTTTGCTTCCGCTTCCGCCCACGCCCGCTGGGCCGGAGTCAGCGAACTGCTGCCCGGTCCGGTGGTGGCAATGGCGGCCCCGCTGCCGGCCCGCCACGCGTGGGTGATGGCCAGGGCGAGGGCATCGGCGGCGTCTGCCGGCCGCGGCGGGGCGTCCAGCCGCAGGATCTTGGTCACGAGCTTCGTGACGGCGTCCTTGTTGGAGTTTCCGCTGCCGGTCACCGCCGCTTTGACTTCCGACGGCGTGTGGAGCGCCACCGGGATTCCCCGCCGGGCGGCTGCTGCTATCACGACGCCGGAAGCCTGGGCGACGCCCATGACGGTGCTGACGTTGAGCTGGGAGAAGACCCGCTCAACAGCCAGCACGTGCGGTTCATACCGGTCGAGCCACTCGTCGATGGCGAGGGCAATGACCAGCAGACGCTGATCCAGGGTCTCCTCGGCAGAGGTCCCCACCACGCCCACCGCCACCATGGTGGCGCGACGGTTCTTTTCCACGTCCACCACGCCAATGCCGCAGCGGGTGAGGCCGGGATCGACGCCCAGGACGCGCAGCGTCAAGGCCGGGCCTCGAAATCACAGCAGGGCTGCGGGATCACTCGGCTTCCAGCGCGGCCTGCACTTCATCGCTGAGGTCGGCGTTGCTGTAGACATTCTGGACGTCATCCAGGTCTTCCAGCGCGTCAACGAGTTTCATGAACTTCTTGGCGGCATCCAGGTCGAGGGGCACCTCCATGGATGGCACGAACTCAGCCTCGTCGGTGTCGTATTCGATCCCGGCTTCCTTGAGTGCGTCGCGGACGGCCTGGAGGTCCTTCGGATCCGAATGGATCTCGAAGGTGTCGCCGTTGTCCTTGACTTCCTCGGCGCCGGCGTCGAGGACTGCCATGAGGACGTCGTCCTCGCTCAGGCCGTTCTTCGGCAAAGTGACAACGCCTTTGCGGGTGAACAGGTAGCTGACCGATCCGGGGTCGGCGATGGTGCCGCCGTTGCGGGAAATGGCGAGACGCACCTCGGAGGCAGCGCGGTTCTTGTTGTCGGTGAGGCACTCGATGAGGAGCGCGGAGCCCTGGGGACCGCGGGCCTCATACATGATCTCCGTGTAGTCAACGACTTCGCCGGTGAGCCCGGCACCGCGTTTGATGGCGCGGTCAATGTTGTCG
Organism: Arthrobacter sp. GQ119; assembly: GCF_059759125.1. Lineage (NCBI taxonomy): Bacteria > Bacillati > Actinomycetota > Actinomycetes > Micrococcales > Micrococcaceae > Arthrobacter > Arthrobacter sp. GQ119. Next base: position 105,840 of record NZ_JCAXEA010000004.1, read on the forward strand.
TTGGGCACCGAGGTTTTCTTGGCCTTGGTCACGGCCAGTTCCAGCCCCGGGTTGCCTGCAAGGTCCGGGCCGCCCATGCGTGCCGCGACTTCGATGTTCTTGATCAGCTTGGCGAACGACTTGGCCCTGCGGCTATCAATGATGGCCTTCTTGTGCTTGGTCGTTGCCCATTTGGAGTGGCCTGACATGCTTTACGCTTCTCCTCTGATCATGCGGATAAAAAGTTCATGCACGCGCTTCTCCCCTGTCACTTCCGGGTGGAAGGAGGTGGCCAGCAGTTGGCCGGAACGCACTGCAACAATTCTAGCTGTCCCCTGCAGATCGGCTGCGTGGGAGGCATGCGCCGGGTCTGCCGGCTCCACCTGGGCAAGGACCTCGACGTCCGGTCCCACCCGTTCTACCCACGGGCCGCGGATGAAAACGGCGTGCACGGGAGCCACACCCTGTTCGGTGGCGCTGAAGTCCAGGCCCTTGAATTCAAGGTCGGTCTCGAAAGATTCCCGCTGGCGCCCGAAGGCATTGCGCCGCACCGTGATATCCAGGCCGCCAAAGGTCTGCTGCGGATTGCCGGCAAGATCGGTGGCGGGGTCCGCAATGTCATGGGCGAGGAGGATCATCCCGGCGCAGGATCCATAGACGGGCAACCCTTCGGCGATGTGCTTCCGCAGCGGGTCCGCGAGCTCAAAGGCCCGTGCCAGCTTGTCAATGGCAGTGGATTCTCCCCCGGGAATAATGAGACCGTCCAGGCCGTCAAGTTCCGCCGGACGGCGGACCCCGACGCCGGTAGCGCCGGATGCCTCCACGGAACGTAGGTGCTCGCGAAAGTCGCCCTGGAGCGCCAGGACGCCGATGCGCAATCCTGAACCGATACCTGGACGAACGCGCGGCTGCGCGGCAGAAAGGGGATTGGTCATCCAATAATCATAGTGTCCCGGAAGCTGGATCCGGCCCCCGACGGCAGGGCGACCGCCCGTTCCATGCCTCAACTGGGATATATTACAGAGCATGTTTTCCTTCAGCATTCCGCTCGGCAAGCTCGTCCGCCGGGTCACCCGGCTCAGGGGCGGAGGCTCCGCTTTTCCAGGTCTGGTGGTCGAAAAAATCGATCCCGGCTTCATGCAGCGGACACTGTCCACACTCCCCCACGGGGTGGCGGTGGTCAGCGGAACGAACGGCAAAACCACCACCACCAAGATGGTGGTGGAGCTCCTGGAAAGCCAGGGCCTGAAGGTCTTCACCAACCGCACCGGCAGCAACTTCACGCGCGGTGTTGCCGCTGCCCTGCTGGGCGACGTCGACTGGCGGGGACGCCTTGATGCCGACATTGCGGTGCTGGAACTTGATGAAGCCCATGCAGTGCACTTCGTCAATCGGGTCCCGCCCCGCTACAGCCTCCTGCTGAACGTGCTGCGCGACCAGCTGGATCGCTTCGGGGAAATCGACAAGACGGCCCAGCTCCTGCAGCACATCGCCGACAAGACCACCGGGACGGTGGTCTTGAACCGCGAGGATCCCCGCGTGGCGCGGATCGCCGACACACTGCAGGGACCCGACGTCCGTTACTTCGGCCTCGACGATTCCCTGCTGGGCACCTTTCCCAGCGACGACGAGCTGCGCGCCGGACCCGGCAGCCCCACTCCGGCGACTGTCCCCCAAAGGCCGGCTGCCGACGTCGTGCTTCGCAAGGTGGGTGCCGACAGCGCCGACTTCGAGTACGACGGCGCCACGGTCACCACCTCAATGAAGCTCCGCGGCGTCTACAACATCTTCAACGCCGCTGCGGCCCTGGTGCTGGCCCGCAGCATCTGCGGCAGCGGTGCTGCGACGGCGGACCACGCTGCCCTGCTCGACGCGCTGTCCAAGGTGGCCCCCGCCTTCGGCCGCGGCGAAAGCCTGGTGGTGGACGGGTTGCCTCTGGATCTCGTGCTCGTGAAAAACCCCAGCGGGTTCCGGCTGGGCCTGAAGTCCTTCCCCTCGGGCGGGTACGCCACCATGATCGCGATCAACGACAACTACGCGGACGGGCGCGACATGTCCTGGCTGTGGGACGTCGACTTTGAATCGCTGCGGGAAGACGGCGTGGACCAGGTCAGCGGCTCCCGCGCCTATGACATGGCCCTGCGCCTGCAGTACGACGAAGTGGCCGTCCGCTCTGTCGACACGGAAATTGCCCCTGCACTGGCCGCCTTTATCGCCGGCGCGAAGGACAAACCGAAGCGCGTCTTCTGCACCTATACCGCCATGCTCGCCATCCGCCGTGAGCTCTCCAAAATCACCACAGTGGAGGTGGTCTCATGACCCCCGGGACATCAGGCAGCAAGGGGACCATCCGGGTCCTGCAGCTTTATCCGCGCGACATGAACATCTACGGTGACTGGGGCAACGCCCTGGTGCTGCAGCAGCGGCTGAAATGGCACGGCTACACGCCGGAACTGCTCGAATACAACCCGGGCGACGATTTCCCCGACGAGGTGGATGTGATCGTCGCGGGCGGCGGGCAGGACAGCGGCCAGTTGGTGATCCAGGACGACCTGCAGATGAGGGCGGACACGCTTCGGGGCCTTGCGGAGGACGACGCACCCATGCTGGTGATCTGCGGGCTCTACCAGCTGTTCGGGCACTTCTTCAAGACCCGCTCGGGCACCGTTATTCCGGGCATCGGAATCCTGGATGTGGAGACCCACGGAACGGACGAGCGCCTGATCGGCAACGTGAAGGTGACCACCGCCGAGTTCGGCGAGGTCCTTGGCTACGAAAACCACAGCGGCCAGACGACCCTCGGCCCGGGTGTCAAGCCTCTGGGCACGGTTGAAAAGGGGACCGGCAACAACAGCAAGGACGGCCACGAGGGCGCCCGCTACCGCAACATCGTGGCGAGTTACCTTCACGGGTCGCTGCTCCCCAAGAACCCGGCCATCGCGGACTTCCTGATCCGGAACGCCGCCGAACGCAAGTACGGGTCCTTCACGCCCGGCGAACCGGACGACCGCTTCGCCGTGCTTGCCAGGGAACACGCGGCCCGCCGGCCGCGCTGAACAGGGCCGCTACTTCTCCTTGCTGATCAGGAGTTCGTGGGCCCCCGCCTTCGCGGCCCCCATCGATTCCACCACGGCCTTGGTCCGCTGCCGGGTTTCGGCGTCAGCTGCGGGGCTTGCACAGACGCCCTGCGGTGCGTCAGATGCGACCGAACACCAGCGGTAGGGCGCGTTGACAATGACTGACGGCGCCCAGCCGAGGTCGGCTGCCGTCCATTTGCCCGCTGCATCCTGGCTGAACTGGGCACGGACCAGCAGACCTTCGTTGTTGACCGCATAGACCGGCGAGAGTTCCGTCACGCCGTTGCCCAGGCCGTAGACGATCCACGTTCCCTTGTACTTTTCAATCGGCAGCACCGAATGCGTGTGATGCCCGTAGATCATGGTGAACTGTCCGCTGTCCACCAGCGCGTGGGCCACCTCCTGCTGCTGCGCATTCGGGACACTCGCATATTCGTCCCCCGCATGCATGACCCCGAGCACGATGTCCGCGCCGAGCTGCCGCGCCTTCTTCGCCTTGGCGATCATGGTCGGCGCGTCGAGCATGTCCACCTGCCAGTCCTGTTCGGGAATCTGGCCGTTCAGGCCGTAGGTGCCCTGGATCACCGCGATGTCGGCGGCGGCCGTCGGCATGATCAGGATGCCGTTCGAATCCGCCTCGGTCCGGTAGGAGCCGGTGTGCTGCAGTCCGGAAGCGTCCAGCGCGTCCAGCGTCCGGACCAGTCCTGCCGTGCCCTGGTCGATGGTGTGGTTGCTTGCCGTGGTGCACGCCTGGTAGCCCACGGCCTTGGCGGCCGCGATGATCTGCGGCGGCACGTTGAACGACGGGTACGCCGAGAACGGGCCCGCCGGGGCCGCCACGGGAGTCTCCTGGTGGCAGATGGCGAGGTCGCTCTGCTCGATATACCGCCGCTGGCCTTCCAGCAGCGGCCCGAAGTCCAAACCCTTGGAACCCGCCGCCAAGGCATCCTGGCGGGCCTGCTCCCACAGCTGCGTGTGGACCAGCATGTCGCCGGTGACCACCACGGAGGCACAGCGGACAGCCAGGCATTCGGGCCCGGCCCCGGGCGTCGGCGTCTGGCTGGGAACCGGGTTCTGGCTGGAAGCCGTGGCCGGCGGAACTGACGCGCTGGGCGATGTACCCGATGATCCCTCCGGCGCAGCAGGTGTTGCGCTGGCGCTCCCCTGCCCGGCGCCGCCGTCGGGTCCGCCCTGGCCGTTGCCCTGCCCGGCGATGACTCCGCAGGACGCCAGCGCTGCAATGAGTGCCGCCGCCGCAGAGGCCCGGGCAGTGCGGCTGATCAGCATGGTGTATGTGTTCCCCATAGACGCCATCCTACGGTGGCACGCCATCCAAAAACGCGAACGCTGTCATTGTGAACACCGCGCCTGCATGAAAGGGTTGCTTCATGACTAATCCCCTGCTGAGCCCGAGCGGATTGCCGTTCGGGCTGCCTCCCTTTGAGGCCATCGAGGACACCCACTACGCCGAGGCCGTGGACGCCGGCCTGGCCGAACACCTGGCCGAGATCCAGGCCATCACAGGCAACCCCGATCCGGCGACGTTCGAGAACACCGCGCTGGCCATGGAACGCTCCGGCCGCCTGCTGCAGCGGGCTGCTTCGGCATTCTTCACGGTGGTGTCGGCGGACGCTTCGGATGCGATCCAGGATCTCGAAACGGAACTCGCGCCGCGATTCGCTGCCCATCAGGATGCCGTCTACCTCAACCGGGGCCTGTACGAACGCTTCGCCGCCATCGACATGGCAAACCTCGATGCCGAGTCCGTCCGGCTTGTCGAGGAGTACCTCAAGGAGTTCCGGCAGTCCGGGATCCAGCTCGATGACGAAGGCCAGGAACAGCTCAAGGAGCTGAATGCGGAATTGTCGCGCCTTGGCACAGAGTTCGGACAGCGCGTCAAGGATGCGATGAAGAGTGCCGCCCTGCTGTTGGACGACGCCGCGGAACTGGCGGGCCTGCCGGCCGACGACGTCGCCAGCGCAGCGGAAGCGGCCCGTGTGGCGGGCCACGAGGGAAAGTTCCTGCTCACGCTCATCCAGCCCAGCAACCAGCCCGCCATGGCCGCGCTGGAGAACCGCGGCGTCCGCCGCCGTCTTTACGAGGCATCCATCGCCCGCGGCAGCAGCGGCGGGAGCCTTGACGTCCAGGACCTGGTCAAGTCCATGGTGCGGCTGCGCGCCGAGAAGGCCGCCCTGCTGGGCTTCGGCAACTTCGCCGAACTCGTAGTGGACCGGCAGACAGCCCCGGACTTCGAGGCGGTCCGCTCCATGCTCAACCGGCTGGCCCCGGCCGCTGTCCGGAACGCTGACACCGAGGCCGCGGCCCTGGCCGAGAGTGCCGGCCACCAGCTCGAGGCATGGGACTGGGCCTACTATTCCGCGAAAGTCCGCCGGGAGCGCTATGCCGTGGACGAACAGGCCATCAGGCCCTACTTTAAACTGGACCGGGTTCTGGTGGACGGAGTGTTCTTCGCTGCCACCTCGCTGTATGGCATCACGTTCCACGAGCGTCCAGAGCTCTCCGGCTATCATGCCGATGTCCGCATCTGGGAAGTGCGCGACGCCGACGGCTCCGGGCTGGGACTGTTCCTGGGGGACTACTACACGCGGGAATCCAAGCGCGGCGGAGCCTGGATGGATTCCCTGGTCGATCAGTCGGCCCTCCTGGGCACCCAGCCCGTGGTGATCAACAACCTCAACATCTCCAAGCCGCCGGCCGGTGAGCCCACGCTCCTGACCCTGGATGAGGTCCGCACCCTTTTCCACGAGTTCGGGCACGCCCTGCACGGGCTCTTTTCCGAGGTCACCTATCCGCGGTTTTCGGGCACCAGCGTGCCCCGGGACTTCGTGGAGTATCCGTCCCAGGTCAACGAAATGTGGCTCATGTGGCCGGAGGTCCTGGCAAACTATGCCCGCCACCATGCCACCGGCGAACCGCTCCCGCAGGATGTTGTGGACCGGCTGAACGAGTCACGGCTGTGGGGCGAGGGTTTCGCGACCACTGAATACCTCGGCGCAGCGCTGCTTGACCTGGCGTGGCACGTGCTGGACGCCGGCAGCGTTCCACAGGACGTCGTGGAGTTCGAGGCGAAGGCCCTGGCCGCGGCCGGGGTGGCGCATACACTCATCCCGCCGCGGTACCGCACCGGCTACTTCCAGCACATCTTCGCGGGCGATTACTACGCCGCCGGCTACTACTCCTACATCTGGAGTGAAGTCCTTGACGCGGAGACCGTGGACTGGTTTGTCGAGAACGGGGGGCTCAACCGGACCAACGGGGACCGATTCCGCGCGGAACTCCTCTCGCGTGGCAACAGCCGGGATCCGCTCGAATCCTTCCGCACCTTCCGCGGCCGTGCCGCCGCCCTTGAGCCGCTGCTGAAGCGCCGCGGCCTCGAGTAACCCAGGAAACAACGACGTCGGCCGGTCACCTCACAAGGTGACCGGCCGACGTCGTACTTACGCCTGGCGACAATGGCGCCTAACTCTCTCGGCTTAATAAGAGAGGGCGCAGAGGCTCAAGAAGCGGGGCGCTCAGCGCCACGCTCCTTGAGAAGCGCCCGAACGTTACCAGCCGCGCTCGGCGAGGCGGTGCGGCTGCGGGATCTCGTCCACGTTGATACCCACCATGGCTTCGCCCAGGCCGCGGGAGGCTTTGGCAATGACATCGGGGTCATCGAAGAAGGTGGTGGCCTTCACGACGGCGGCGGCGCGCTGGGCCGGGTTGCCGGACTTGAAGATGCCCGAGCCGACGAACACGCCGTCGGCGCCGAGCTGCATCATCATCGCGGCGTCGGCCGGGGTGGCGATGCCGCCGGCAGTGAAGAGCACCACGGGGAGCTTGCCGGTGGAGGCAACTTCCTTGACCAGTTCGTACGGTGCCTGCAGTTCCTTGGCCGCGACGTACAGCTCGTCCTCGGGCAGGGCCGCGAGCTTGAGCAGCTCCGCGCGGATCTGGCGCATGTGCGTGGTGGCGTTGGAGACGTCGCCGGTGCCGGCCTCGCCCTTGGAGCGGATCATCGCCGCGCCCTCGTTGATGCGGCGCAGCGCCTCACCGAGGTTGGTGGCACCGCAGACGAAGGGAACGGTGAAGTTCCACTTGTCGATGTGGTTGGTGTAATCGGCCGGGGTCAGGACCTCGGACTCGTCGATGTAGTCAACGCCGAGGGACTGCAGGACCTGCGCCTCGACGAAGTGGCCGATCCGGGCCTTGGCCATGACCGGCACGGAGACGGCGTCGATGATCTTGTCGATCATGTCCGGATCGGACATGCGCGACACGCCGCCCTGGGCGCGGATGTCGGCCGGGACGCGCTCGAGCGCCATCACGGCAACGGCACCGGCGTCTTCGGCGATGCGGGCCTGTTCGACGTTGACGACGTCCATGATGACGCCGCCCTTGAGCATCTCTGCCATGCCGCGCTTGACGCGGTTGCTGCCCGTGACGCTGTTGGCGGACGAGCCGGCTTCGCTGCTTACATCAGGTGTAGACACAAAAACCCCTATGGGTAGATAGATGTTGCTGGATCCGGTCTCTCGACCCGGTGCAGAGGGCACACAATGCCCCAGTTCGCACACACCGGATTCCCGGATCCATGGACCAGGTAGTCCTAATACTAGTCCCACCGTGGCGGCGGGGCTTAATCAGGGTTGCGCTGTGTCCTGGGTGGCTTGGCGGCGGACCGCCAGCACGCGCTGCACCACGGTGACGAGGCTGGCACCGGCAAGCAGCACCAGGGTCACGAACAGCACGATGCTCGGCAGTCCCAGCCCGGTGAAGCCGGTAACGACGAGCAGCGAAACAAGGCGTTCGGCGCGTTCGGCGATGCCCACATTCGCCTGGAAGCCCAGGGACTCCGCCTTGGCCCTGACGTAGGACACCACCATGCCCAGGACCAAGCAGACGACGGCGGCAATGGCAATCGCGGTATCCCCTCCCCCGGTGAAAAACCAGATGGCCACGCCTGCGAACAATGCGCCGTCGGCCAGCCGGTCCAAGGTGGAGTCCAGGAAGTTGCCCCAGGCGCCTTCGCGGTCCTGCATCCGCGCCATGATGCCGTCGATGACATCGGAGAAGATGAAGGCGGTGATGAAAAGGGTCCCCCACCAGAGCTGCCCGAGCGGGTAGAACACGAGCGAGCCGATCACCACGCCGGCAGTGCCGACAATGGTGATGGCGTCCGGAGAGACCCCCATTTTGAGCAGCCAGCGGGCAAGCGGGGAGAACAGCGCGGTGAAGAACCCGCGGGCATGCCTATTCAGCATGCGTCTCCCCCGGCCACGCTTCGGCCACCTGCTGGCGCACTTCGTCGAGTGTCTGCGTGATCGCCTTGGTCTGGGCAATGATGGGGAAGAAGTTTCCATCCCCGCCCCACCGCGGAACGATGTGCTGGTGCAGGTGCCCGGCAATCCCTGCCCCGCCCACCACGCCCTGGTTCATGCCCAGGTTGAATCCGCCAGGATTTGCCACCTTCCGCAGCACGCGCATCGCTGTCTGCGTGAGGTCGGCGAATTCGGCGGTCTCCTCGACGGTCAGGTCCGTGTAGTCCGGAACGTGGCGGTACGGGCACACGAGCAGGTGGCCTGGGTTGTAGGGAAACAGGTTCAGCACCACGTAGCTGGTGCGGCCGCGGTACACGATCAGGGATTCCTCATCGGTGCGGGCCGGAGCAACGCAGAAAGGGCAGTCGTCCTGGTTCTTGTACTGGTGCTGCCCGCCCTTGATATACGCCATGCGGTGCGGAGTCCAGAGGCGCTGGAAAGCGTCCGGAACGCCGGCGAGGCCAAAATCGTCCGTCACCTCGGCGTCGCCCGGATAGCCTGCGCCTGTGTTCTCCTGCACGTGTGCCTCTCGTTTGTGGCTAGCTGGTCCGGTTGCGGACGGCGTCCACGATCCGCTGGACCGCCTCTGCCACCGGCACACCGTTGTCCTGGCTGCCGTCGCGGAAACGGAACGACACCGCGCCCGCTTCGGCGTCCTCGCCGCCGGCGATCAGCACGAACGGGATCTTGTCCTTGCTGGCGGTGCGGATCTTCTTGGGGAACCGGTCCGAGGAGATGTCAACCTCGGCGCGGATCCCGGCGGCCTTCAGCTGGTCCACGACGTCGAACATGTAGTCGTTGAAGGTTTCCGCCACGGGGATGCCGACCACCTGGACGGGAGCCAGCCAGGCGGGGAAGGCTCCTGCATAGTGCTCGGTGAGCACGCCCATGAACCGTTCCACCGAACCAAACAGCGCACGGTGAATCATGACCGGGCGCTGGCGTGTGCCGTCTGCAGCCTGGTACTCGAGTTCGAAGCGCTCGGGCAGGTTGAAGTCGAGCTGAATCGTGGACATCTGCCAGGTGCGGCCCAGTGCGTCCTTGGCCTGGACGGAGATCTTCGGCCCGTAGAACGCGGCTCCCCCGGGATCCGGGACCAGCTCCAGTCCGGACGCTTCGGCCACTTCGGCCAAGGTGCGGGTGGCTTCCTCCCAGGCGGTGTCGTCACCCACGAACTTGTCTTCGTTCTTGGTGGAAAGCTCCAGATAGAAATCGTCAAGGCCGTAGTCCTTGAGGAGGCCCAGGACGAAGTTCAGCGTGCCGGTGAGTTCGTCCTTCATCTGTTCGCGGGTGCAGTAGATGTGGGCGTCGTCCTGTGTCATGCCGCGGACCCGGGTCAGGCCATGCACCACACCGGACTTTTCATACCGGTAGACGGAACCGAATTCGAACAGGCGCAGGGGCAGCTCGCGGTACGAGCGCCCGCGGGACCGGAATATGAGGTTGTGCATGGGGCAGTTCATCGGCTTCAGGTAGTAATCCTGGCCGGGCTTGCGCACGGTGCCGTCTTCGTTCAGTTCCGCGTCGATGTGCATCGCCGGGAACATGCCTTCCTTGTACCAGTCCAGGTGGCCGGAGACTTCGTAAAGGTGCCCCTTGGTGATGTGCGGGGTATAGACGAACTCATAGCCTGCATCCACGTGCCGCTGTCGCGAGTAGTCCTCCATGGCCTTGCGGATGATGCCGCCCTTCGGGTGGAACACCGGCAGGCCCGAGCCCAGCTCATCCGGGAACGAGAAGAGGTCCAGCTCGGCGCCGAGCTTGCGGTGGTCGCGCCGTTCGGCCTCGGCGATGCGCTCCTGGTAAGCCTTCAGTGCGTCCTTGGTGGGCCAGGCCGTGCCGTAGATGCGCTGCAGCTGCTGGTTGTTCTGGTTGCCCAGCCAGTAGGCGGCCGAGGAACGGGTCAGGGCGAAGGCGTTGGAGATCAGCTTGGTATTGGGCAGGTGGGGACCGCGGCACAGGTCGCACCAGACGCTGTCACCGCTCTTGCGGTCAACATTGTCGTAGATGGTGATGTCGCCGGCGCCCACCTCGACGTTGACGCCTTCCCCGGCGTCGGCGGCTTCGTTCTTCTTGCCCAGCAGTTCCAGCTTGTAGGGCTCGTTCTTCATCGCCTCGCGGGCTTCATCCTCGGAAACGACGCGCCGCACGAACTTCTGGTTCTGGTTGACGATTTTGAGCATCATCTTTTCCAGCTGCCGGAGGTCTTCGGGGGTGAAGGGCTCCGCGACGTCGAAGTCGAAGTAGAAGCCGTCGGTGATGTACGGGCCGATGCCGAGCTTGGCGTCGGGACGCAGCTGCTGCACGGCCTGGGCCATGACGTGGGCGGTGGAGTGGCGAAGGACGTTGAGGCCGTCCGGGGAGTCGATGGTGACGCCTTGGACCTCGGCACCTTCGGGAAGCGGCTGGTCAAGGTCCTTCAGCTCGCCGTCAACCCGGGCCACAACGACGTCGCGGCGCTCAAAGAAGACTTCCGCGCCGGTGGTCCCGGTAGTCACCTTCATCTCTTCGCCATCGACGATGAGGGTGATCTGCTGGGCTTCTGACACGGGTGTCTCCTATTCAAAGTTAAGGCTTCGTAGCTTGTGGCATACGGGGACCACAGCCAGCCTCGTCAATCGTATCGGTTACGGCTGAGGCCAGCCAAAGCGGCACACGGGCAGGGGTGGTGGGGTTCAGCCGCCCAGGCCGGTGATGGCCAGGTTCCTGCCGGTCCCGCTCAACGGGCCGGGTGTCCGGAACTCGGCCGGGATGACGGTGCCGGTGTTGGGTTCCCCGCTCTCCGGTCCGCGCCCGGAGGGGGAATCCTTCGCCGGGAAAGGCAGGGTCTCAATCCTGCTCAGGTCCCAGGCCATGCTGGCGCTGAGGCTGATCCCCCGAGGGCCCGTCCGCCGGGTGGTTCCCCTGATAAGCAGCAGGCGGGTGCCGAACAGCAGAGGTCCCGACTTCTCCTGCGCCTCATGGAAGAAGACAGAGTCCACGCAGCCGGTGCCGTCGTCGATGCTGATGAACACCACTCTTTTGCCTCCGCGCATGGGCGGGGTCTGGGTGGCGATGCGGACCCCGGCCACCAGAACTTCAGTGCCGTTCCTCAGTCCGAGGAGCTTGTCGGCAGTGGTGACGCCCAGCCTGTCCAGCAGCGGACGGTGGCTGGACATCAGGTGCTCGCTGACGTCAACGGCCATGAGGTCAAGTTCCGCCCTGACATTCTCCACGACGGTGGGTGGCGGAAGTTCGGCCTTGACGTTCCTCAGTTCAATGTCTCCGAGGGGCAGAGCCAGCTGGCCCGCAACGACGTCGGGCGCTTTCCGGTGCTGGCTGTTCTGCAGGGTCTGCAGATGCTGGACCAGGTCCGCCCGGTTGGCCGCTCCGCCGGATTCCCTGTGCAAGGAATCGAAGGCTCCCAGCTGGGCCAGCCTCTTGATGCTCGGTTTCGTCAGCCTGGACCGCGCCCTCAGGTCAGCCAGGGAGTCGAAGGGCTGTCCGGCCACTATCCGCTTCAGTTCGGCCCCGGAGAGCCCGAAGATGCCTTTCAGGCTCAGCCTGATGCCGAGTTTGCCCTGGTCCGGCCCCGAAACGATGCGCTCCACCCGGTACTCCGCGCCGCTGCGGTTGATGTCCAGCGGCAGGATGGGGATTCCCAGGCGGCGGGCCTCGGCGACAAGCAGGCGCTTGGGGTACATGCCCGGATCGTGCTCCCACAGTCCGGCGAGGAAGGCCTCCGGATGATGCGCTTTCAGCCAGGCCGACTGGTAGGTGGGCACGGCAAAGGCAGCGCCGTGGGCCTTGCAGAAGCCAAAGCTGGCAAAGGACTTCAAGGTCCCCCAGACCTTGTCAACGACGTCCGGCGAATACCCTTTTGCCTTTGCCATGCGGCGGAAAAACTCCTCCACCTGGGATTCCATGACCTCGTTGCTCAACGCCCTGCGGAACTCGTCGGCTTTGGCCAGCCCGCAGCCGGTCATCACGTCAAAGGTCCTCAGGATCTGCTCGTGGAACACCGTGACACCGTGGGTTTCCTGCAGCACGGGTTTGAGATCCGAATGGGGATAGACCTCCGGCGCAAATCCGTGCCGGTGCTCGAGGAACGGCCGCACCATGTCGGATTTCATGGGCCCGGGACGGAACAGGGAAATGTCGATGATGAGATCGTTGAATTCCCTTGGCGCCATCTTGCCGACCAGTTCGCGCTGGCCCGGCGATTCGATCTGGAAACATCCCAGGGTGTGGGTGCTCCGGATGAGCTCATAGGTGGGCTCATCATCCAGCGGCACCGCGTTGAGGTCGATGAAGCCGTCCTCCCTGATGTAGTCCGGGCCGTTGCCGTCCGGACCCGCGGGGTGGGCGCCCGCAGCCACCACATCGGCTTTGGCGGGATGGATCCGGATGATCTCCCGGACGGCGAACGCCATGGCGCTTTGCATCCGGACTCCCAGCACGTCCAGTTTGAGCATTCCCATCGGATCCATGTCGTGCTTGTCGAACTGGCTCATCGGCAGCCCCAGCCCGCTGGGCTGCACAGGAGTTCTGTCCAGCAGGGTCGCGTCGCCAAGGATGACTCCGCAGGGGTGCATTGAGATGTGGCGGGGAAGCCTGTCCAGGCGTTCGGTGAGGTCCACGAGCAGGTCCAGTTGCTGGTTGCCTGACGCATCCCGCTGCTCCACCCGGTCAGCAAATTCACGGAGCTCGGGTTTTTCTTCCAGGGCTTCCCTGAACCTGCGGGCGGAAAAGCGCCACAGCTGCTTGGCAATCTCTCCAATGTCGCCGTCGTCCATGCCCAAGGCCATCCCGGCGTCCCGCACTGCCCCCCGGGCACGGTAGCCGTTCTGCATACTCATGAGCGTGACGCGCTCGGCGCCAAAACGGTCAAAGATCTTCCGGTATACGTTGTGCCGCTCAGCGCTTTCGACGTCGATGTCGATATCCGGAAGGGTGGACCTGTCCCGCGACAGGAAGCGTTCGAAAATAAGGTCATGCTGCAGCGGGTTCACCTGGCTGATATCGAGCAGGTAGTTCACCAGGCTGGACGCTCCCGAGCCCCTGGCAGCGGCCCGCACGCCCATGTCCAGGATCATCCGCGATACCTCGGCCACCGTCAGAAAATAGGAGGCGAAGCCGAGGTTGGCGATGATCTTCAGTTCGTGCTCCAGCCTGCTGCGCATTTCAGCCTCGGCCTTCCCGGAAATACCCGGAAAGCGGCGTACCACACCGGCCTCGCACCTCAAGGCCAGTTCCGCCAGGGGGTCACCCTCGATGCCGATCACCGAAGCCTCAGGAACGACGGGCTGCTTCCAGCCCATGTCCGTGACGGGATCCATCCTGCAGCGGTCGGCGAGCGCCTCCGTTTGCGCGAGCAGGACCTGAAGATCCGCCGCCCCATACCCGGCGGCGTGAATAATTTCCTTGCCCAGCTGCAGCATCTGATCAGGGGACTTCAGCCAGCCCTGCCCATTGGGCTGCAGCAGTGGCGCGGCTGAGAGTTCGGGCAGGGACTTCAGGGTCCGGGCGGAGTCGAGGACATCGGCCGTGGCGGCACCGTCCTCGGCACAATAACGGACTGCATTGGTGAGGACCGCCGGAACACTGTACTCCTGGGCGAGCTTGAGCATGCGGACCGCATGGGCGGTGCTAAGGGGCTCTCCCGGGGCGCTGAGATGGGAGACGACCTCCGCGACGACGCTTCCGGCCGGCAGGGAATCCAGCCAGCTCTTGAAGAGCGTGCGGGGCCGGAGGTAACGGCGTCCGCCCATGGCCCTTCCGACGTCGGAATCCGGCCCGATCAGCACGCTGAGCACGGGCTTCAGGGTAAGCGGGTCAAGAATCCTTGAGGCCAGTTCCGCCCGGGTGACTGCAGCCGGCACCGCTCCCCCGGACTTGCCCGTGGTGCGGGCATGGGCATCGGAAATCAACCGGCAGAGCGCCTTGTAGCCGGCCCCGTTGTTGTGGCCGTGCGCAAGCACCACTACGCGGCCGGAAAGCTGGGTGCGAAGATCTCCCTCGTCGTCGAAAACGGCGAGGTCCACCCCGACCACCGGGTCCAGGCCGGCAGCCATGCAGGCTTTCAGATGCTTGACCGTTCCGTACAGGCCGTCCCTGTCCGTGCAGGCAAGGGCGGTTGCACCCTGGGCCGCCGCCGATTGGGCGAGTTCATCGGGCCAGGAAACGCCGTAGTGGGCGCTGAAGGCGGTGGAAACGTGCAGGTGGGTAAAGCTCATGCTGTCTTATGCCGGAGTGCGTCGTGGATCCGGAGCAGCCGCCAGCGTCCGCTGCCGGTATGCCGGACCAGATCGAGTGTCAGGTGTTCAGGGGCCGCAGGGGCCTCTTCGGACAACGAGGCTTCCAGGGGCGCTACCTGAACTCTCCAGATCTCGTGATCCACAAGTCCGGGCCCGCTGCCCAGTGGAGCCCGCTGTTCCTCGGCCCACCACTGGCGGCGTTCATACCAATGAACCGGCTCGGCGCAGACCGTGTACCTCCGCCCGCCCCACTGCAGTTCCACGGGCTGGCCTTCCGGTCCACAGGCAACGTCCACGGACTCGCTGAACATGCCCATAGGTGCCTCCGGAAACCAAGATGAAGGTGCTGCAGATGAAGGATGGTTCGAATATGTATTCGAATAAGTCCAGTCTACGCCTGGGCTCCGGCAAAACCTAGATGGGTGTGGACTGACAGCGGCTCAAGGGGCAGGATGGAGCCATGAGTTCCAATGACGCACTCCTGAAGCACGTAAGCATCGCCGCCAAAGACACCATCTTGGAGGCCAAATTTGATATTGACGGCAATATTCCAGGATCGGGCGCCTTTGTAGTGGGGCTCGTGGCAGCAACTCCGGACTATTCACATCAGCGAAGGCTCGGAATTGAGTTCATGAACGGCGAAGCCGTGTCGATGTACTCGTTCAGCCATGACGGCACCGAAGAAAACTTCGACGTCAAGAGCGTCGAGCATTCGGGCAGCACCATAACGGGTAACTTTCCCATGAGCACGGTGCTCGGACTGGAGAAAGGCCACCTCATGTCAGCCTTCAGCGAGGCCGACGGACGGGAATTCCAGTCCGGCGTACCGGTGGAAGAAGCCCTCTAGGCACCTAAGGAAGCAAAATACTCGGGGCCTGTTTCCCGCCGTCGCCCCGACGTCCCGCCGGCAGTTCCTGCTGCCCGGTCAGTTGTTCTCGTTATGGATCTTCATCTCGAGCTCGATGAACTTCGAAATCATGGCCCGGTAGGTGGTTTCCACGATGTCCGGGTCGATTTCCTTTTTCTCGGCAGCGGCGCGGACATGTTCAATCACACGTTCCACGCGCCCGGGAGCCCGGACCTCGGCGTCATCGCCCTTTAGCGTTCCCGCGATCCTGATCAGACGTTCGCGGCGTGCAATCAGCGTGACGATCTGGTCATCAACCTCGTCCACTGCGATCCGCACAGCGGCGAGCTGCTCCCTGTCAGCCTGGGCGCTTTTATCGTCTCCGTGATTTGTGGGCATGTCCATGACAGTATCGAACCATGCAGCCCCGAGTCGATTTTATTTCCCTGGGAGTGCGAAGCGTGGCCGCCTCCCGCAGCTTCTACGTTGAGGGCCTCGGCTGGCCCGTCCACAAGGAATTCCCCGAAGTGGTCTTCATTCAGGCCAACCATGGCCTCATGTTCTCCCTCTGGGACGCCAGGCAGATGCAGGCCGAAGCCGCGGTGGATGCCCCCGAGTCCGTCCCGTGCATCACGCTCAGCCACAACGTGCAAAGCGCTGCCGAAGTCGATGAAGTGATGGCCCAGGCGGAATCTGCCGGCGCAACGGTCGTGGCAAGCCCCAAGACCCAGCCCTGGGGAGGGTACACGGGCTACTTCGCCGATCCGGACGGTTTCAGGTGGGAGATCGCCTTCAACCCCACGTGGACAGTTGACGACGGCGGACGGGTCAGCCTGTGATGCGGCCCGCTAGAAGAGTGCTCCCACGGGCTCGATGAGTTCCGGCGAATTGTTCCTGACGTTGCCCACGGCCGGCCCTACCGAATCCACGCGCCAGCCTGCCGCCTCGTCCCTGACCCCGGAGCGGACGAGGTCCAGCAGCCCGGCTGGGTCGTCAACCTGGGGGTCGAGCCATGCTGCCATGGTGTCCCGGCTCATGGGCAGCGGAACACGGTCGTGAAGGGCGGTGAGCTCACCGAACACAGTGGATTCGGCACCCTCCGGTGGTGAATCCGCCGTCATGATTGACATGGAAAGCATCCAGCGGCCCGGGTCATCCTGCCGTTTGGAGGGGTCCTTCCACCACTCATAGAGGCCTGCGAAGGCCATTCCCGGCCCTTCCTTGGGATGCACGTAGTACGGCTGTTTGCGTCGCCCTTCGCCCTGCTTCCACTCGTAATAGCCGTCAGCCGGCACTGCGCAGCGCCGGGACTGTACGGCCTTGCGGAATGCAGGCTTCTCGAGCACCGTTTCGCTCCTGGCATTGATCATCTTCGGCCCGACTCCCGGGTCTTTGGCCCAGGACGGCACGAGTCCCCAGCGCGCTATATGGAGCTGGCGGACTGTGGCGCCCTCGATCAGCCGTTCCAGGACGATGGGCGCATCATCCGTGGGCGCCAGATTCCACGACGGCGGGAGCTCCATTTCGTTCTCAAGCTCGGCGTCGAATTCGGCCAGCAGATCCCCGACCGCCCTGGCCATTACGTAACGTCCACACATGGCACCAGCATGCCACCGCAACACAAACGGGGAAATACCGGCTCACGGGTTAACGTTGACTGAACGAAACTGACAGGCACGAACCTATACCTGAGGAGCTCTCCGTGGACTTCACCCCCGAAGACGGCAGCATCACCATGTTCTCCACCACCTGGTGCGGTTACTGCAACCGGCTCAAGAAGCAGCTGGATGCCCAGGGAATCGGTTATACCGAGATCAACATCGAAGAGGTTGACGGCACGGCCGAACTTGTCGAGCAGATCAACGGCGGCAACCGCACAGTTCCCACCGTGCTGTTCCCGGACGGCACCGCCGCAACGAACCCTTCAGCCGCCGAGGTCAAGAGCCGGCTCGCGGCCTAGCCCCCCGTCAGCGCAGCCCGGCCGCTGCTGCCTCCTGCAGGGCAGCGGCGATCCGGGCGAGCGTGGCCGACTCTATGGACCATTGCTGCCAGTACAGCGGAACGTCCACATGCCCGCTTTTATCCAGCACCGTTAGCGTGCCTGCGTCCAGAAGCCCCTTGGACTGAAGATCCGGCAACATTCCCCACCCAAGCCCCAGTTCGATCGCCCGCATGAAGTCCGACGACGCCGGGACGTAGTGACGGGGCGGGTAGCTGGCCCCGGGCTTCAGCCTGCCCTCGAGGTAACGGTCCTGGAGGGCATCCTTGCGGTTGAACACCACCAGGGGCGCCCGCGACAACGCCGCATCGGTAAAACCGTCTGACAGCCATTGCGCGGCAAAGGAAGGGCTCGCCACAGCGCGGTAGCGCATGACGCCCAGCGGCCGGACCGTGCAGCCCTGCACGGGCTCGCGGTTTGAGGTGATGGCCGCCATTGCCGTCCCTTCCCGGAGGCGCTCGATGGAATAGTCCTGGTCATCGATGCTGATTTCGAAACTTGCCCGCTCCACCCCCGCCAAGGCCGGCAGCACCCAGGTGGCGAGGGAGTCCGCGTTGATTACCAGCGGAATGCGGGGGCGGGACCCTGCACCCTCCAGGCCCAGTTCCTCCATGGCCTCGCTTTCCAGCAATGCCACCTGCCGCGCCAGGCGCACCACCACGCTTCCGGACTTCGTTGGCCGGACCGGCTTGGTGCGGAGCAGCAGGACCCGCCCTGTCTGCTGCTCCAACGCCTTGACCCTCTGACTGATCGCCGACGACGTCACATGCAGCGCCGCGGCGGCGCGGTCAAATGTCCCGTGGTCGATCACAGCAGCCAACGTCCTGAGCTGCTCTGTGGTGGCATCCATCCTAAGTTTTCCTTAATTGGGGTAAGAAACTTTAGCTGTACTCATGATTCCCGGGGACCTAGAGTCAGGCAAGTGGAAATTACTTCAACCCTCGGCGCCCTGGTCACCGGCTTCGGCGCGGGCTTGTCCCTCATCGTCGCCATTGGCGCACAAAACGCTTTCGTCCTGCGGCAAGGACTGCGGCGCGAACACCTGGCGCCAATTGTGGCGGTGTGCATCGCGAGCGATGCCGTCCTGATTGCGGCGGGAGTCGCCGGCGTCGGCGCGCTCATCCAGGCGGCGCCGCTGGCCCTGGTCATCGTGCGCTGGGCAGGCGCAGCTTTCCTGCTTGCCTACGCCCTTTTCGCAGCCCGGCGCGCCTTGAAGCCACGCAGCTTGAGCGCAGCCGTCACCACTTCCCGGAACACGCTGGCCGCAACGGTGGGAACCGCCGTCGCACTGACCTGGCTGAACCCGCACGTGTACCTGGACACCGTCGTGCTCCTGGGATCGATCGCAGCCGACCACGGCCCTGAAGGCCGCTGGCCGTTCGCCTGGGGAGCGATTGCGGGAAGCACGCTCTGGTTCGCCCTTCTCGGCTTCGGGGCACGGTTCCTGGCTCCGGTGTTCGCTCGGCCCGGAGCCTGGCGGGTCCTCGACGGCGCCATCGCCCTCCTGATGCTGGCACTGGCCGCGTTCCTGGTCATTCCGTAGGCCCGTCCGCTACCAGGTTCGGCGGCAGCCGCGGTCCTGGAGGACGCGCGTTGCTCTGGCGGTATTTTCCGCTCCGCACTACAGTTCAAACCCGGAGTCAAAAACCGCAGGTCCAGGCACAGTCGCAACCCACGTCACGAAGGATGGCCATGAACCCAGTTTCCGCGCAAATTGGCACCGTTTTCGTCCCCGTCAGCGATGTCCAGAGGGCCCGGGACTGGTACTGCGGCGTGCTGGGCGTGCCTGTCGAAGATTCCATTCTCGACCATCTGTACATGCTGCCCATGAACGGCACGGGCCTGGTCCTGGACAGCAAGATCTACTCCCCCGATGCAGTCTTCAAGGTTCCGGCCTTTCACTTCAACACCTCGGACATCCGGGCCGCGCACGGGTTCATGAAGGACCGTGGCGTGGAACTCACAGAGGTCAACGAGGACCAGTGGTTTAACTTCCGGGACCCCGACGGCAACGTCCTGATGGTCTGCCAGATACCGGCAGCGACGGAATAGCGCCGGCAGCTTAGTCCTGACTACCGCTGCAGGCTGCCGAACTCGGCGTACGCCAGGGGCGCGTAGCCGCTGTACGTGCTGATCACGGCGTCCTCGATGGACTGCACGTCCAGGTGCGGCACAAGGTCGTCAACGGCACCGGCCGTCGTGGGGTCCCAGTTCAGGCCCAGTGCGCCGTAGCTGGCCGTGAGGACACTGCGGAGCGGCGCGGAGTTTTCCACCACGACGACGGAGCTGAACAGCCATCCGCCGGACACCACGCGCTGGGCGGTGCCCACGAGCTTGACCCGGTGCGCGGAGTCGTCCGGGTGCGTTCCATGGACGCTGAACTCGCCCGGGCAATATTCCCCCGGGATCTCGCCGACTGCAGCCGGCACTCCGATGCTTCGCAGGGCCTCCGCCAGCATCTCACCAAAGAACGCGAACCTGCCCTTGGCTCCGGCGATCGCATCGGCGTGCGGCTCCACGTGGTCGACGATCAGGGTCCCTTGGTGGTAGGCGGCGGCCCGCCCGCCGGCCTTGCGGATCAGGGGCTCGAAGCCCTGCTCCCGGCACGCCTGCGCCGCGGCTTCGAACCCGGGAAGATGCGTGTCGCGCTGGCCGAAGGCAACCGTCGGGGCCGGGCGGTACAGCCTGAGCGTGGGGCCGACCCTCCCCGTCTTCGCCAGGCCCAGCAGCTCGATTCCGAAGTCCAGGTCCCGGGCGGCGCCCAGCGAATCGTGCTGGCGAACGATGGTCAGCGTCGGTGCTCCGGCCCCGGCCTGGTGCATGTTGCTAAGCTCCCTTATGGTCATGTTGCAATTCCTGGTCGTCGCAGCCGCCTTCGCCGTGATCGATGCCGTATGGCTCAAGCTCATGAACCCGTTTTACCGCGGCCACATCGGCGACCTGCTGGCCCAACGGCCCAATCTAGGGTACGCCGTCGCTTTCTACGCGATTTACATCGCCGGGATCGTCTTCTTCGCGTTGCGTCCGGCGCTCGACGGCGGCAGCTGGCTTACCGCCGTCGGCTACGGTGCCGCGCTCGGTGCCTTCGCCTACGCCACGTATGATCTGACCAACGCGGCGACGCTCAAAACCTGGCCCCTCCAGCTGATCCTCGTGGACATGGCCTGGGGCGCCGTCCTGACCGCCCTCGCGACGCTGGCCGGCTGGCTGGTCTTTCACCGGTAACCGCGGGATCCGGACTTCCGGGGCGTCAGCTTTTCCGCAGCGTCAGGATCTGCTCCGCGCGGCCGAACGGCCCTGCCATATCGTGCAGCACGGTTGAGGTGAGCCCGATGCCGTCGGCTCCGAAAGAGACCGCGTTGTCGAGCCCCAGCCATTCGCCCTCCGGCCGGCGATACATGTGGATCTGCAGGTCCAGGTTGGGAAAGGAATAGCTGTCCTTGCCCGGCGGCACCCGGGCGGCGATGCCGTTTGCCGTGTCCACCAGGCCCATCAGCCGGGCCATATCGGTGCTGTCCGACGCATCAGTCAGCGGATGGTCGGTGCGCAGCCACACCTTGCCGGCGCCGGGACGGTGTCCGTCGGCCACCCTCATCTCCAGTGACCGGATGTATCCGCCGGGCCAGACGCTGGCGCCGTCGTAGGGTTTGCAGTCGTGGGGTGACGGGATGTCAGCGTCCTCGATGGCGGCCACTGCGGAGGTGTCGCTGGTGATCATCCGCCAGGCCGTGGCCCGGATGATGACGCGTCCGGCAGCCACCAGTTCTGCCTGCAGGAGTTCGATGGTCCTGCCCGGGCGCAGTGTCGTGGTGACGACCTCGAACTCGCCGCCGGGAATCAGGCCGAGGATTTCGTAGCTGAGGCGTGCCATCCGCATGTCGCCGCGCGGCTCATGCCGTTCCAACCGGTCGGCAAGCAACCCGGAGGCCGGCGCCATGTGCTGTTCATGCTCGTTCCAGGCACCCTGGGCGTGAATCGTGGAGCGGAAGTGCCCCCCGCCCAGGTCCTGGTAATAGAAATCGCCGTCCGCGAGTTCCGGCAGTGCAGCAGTCAACGTTGACCCTTTCGACACAGTAAACAAATCTGCGATCACCCTATCGCGAGCTCCCCACTGCCACCGTCCCGGGTACCTCGTTCACATCCAACGGCACCAATATCGGGACCAATATGGGGGCCCCGGAAGTCTCCAGTGAACACCCAGGGGCATGCGCCCGGCGGGTAGCCCGGGGGGCAGTAACCTACCGATCCCCAGAGGATTTTCTGGGTAGACTCGGAGCCAGGTCCTTCTAGCAGCCCTCGGAAGAGGTTCCACTGATGCGAGTAATTAGCTACAACCTCCGCAAGCACAAGGCCAGCGGAGAGCTGGTCAATCTGGCCCGCAATTTCGGAATCGATGCCCTCTGCCTCCAGGAATGCGATTCCGCGGACCTGCCGGAAACCCTCGGTCCCCTGCACCTGGCCGACTTCACCAAAGGCAACAGGCTCGGACTGGCGATCTACTACCGCACCGAGCGGTTCACGGCGCTGGAAACCAAAACCTTTGCCCTGAAGAAGTCCATGCACGACCACGTCATGGCACCCGCCCACGAGCGCCTCATCGGCACCCGGGTGGTGGACAACGAGACGGACCACGAACTGGTGATCGGCTCCTTTCACGCGGCGCCGCTGACCGCTTCCAATTCACTTCGCCGGAAGCAGATCCATGCCGCGCACGCGGAGCTCCTGAGCATGGGCAGCGGACTCATGACGCTGATGGTCGGCGACTTCAACTACCCGTTCTTCACCAAGAGCCTGCATGCGCACATGAAGGACTCGGGCTATGCCCTGTCGCTCAGCAACCGCAGGACGTACACGCGCTACAAGGTCTTCAAGGGGCACTTCGACTTCGCCACGTCCCTGGGGCTGGATATTTCGAGCGTGGAGACACTGCCGCGCGGCAAATCGGACCACTTGCCGATCCTGGTCACCGCGGAATACGGCCAGGACCGCTCACCGATCAAAAGGCAGCCCGTCTCCTGACGCGGCGCCGTCCGCCAAAGGGATAATGTCGATCCGGCCGTCCCGGCCGACGACAACCAGTGCACGGGGGCAGCTGATGCCGTTCAGCGCCTGTGCCAGATCTGCGGGATCCGGCTGCATGTCTGAACCCTCGACGCCGGTTTCCGCCGCGCCGAGTTCCACCGTGCCGAGGGCGGCAGCATCGGCGGGTCCCGCTGTGCCGGATCCCGCGGCGGCAGCGCCGCCGTCGGCCCTTTTCCACACCGTAACTTCGGCGCCGCTGGCGTCGCGTATGGCGCGGGATAACGGAACGGGATCTGAGGCGGTCACGAGGATCACGTGGCCGATTCCGCCCCTGGGGACCGGCTCCGCGGACGGCTCCCCCGGCGGCGGGACGGGTTCCGTGGGCGGCGGGACCGTCCGTTGCCGCCGCCAGACACCGTAATGGTAGGCCGCGACCAGTCCCGTGGCCGTCAGCAGGCCGAGCGGGGCGCGCACCCTCCCGAGCAGGCTGCCCCTGCCGGAGGCATCGAGGAGATGCTCAAATGCCAGGTAGCCGATCACCAGCAGCGCGATGAGGGCCACCACGGCACTGATACCGAAAACCACCACCAGGTAAATGCGCTGGCCCCGGTGCTCAGACGGCTCAAGGCTCCTCTGACGGATCCGCTGATGGTGCCGCGGGTGCAGAGGGTCCCACATCTGCCACCAAACCGGACCGCCCACGGACAAAGCGCTAAGGCCGCCCAATAGCAGCGTCCGCAGGCCTGTTCCCGCGAGCGCGGTTTCCGCCAGCCCGAGTGACGCATTCATCACCACGCCGACCCCTGAGGCCGCGGCGACCAATGCGGCACCGGCCGCCAGCAGCCGGGACGCCTCGCGCATAGCGCCTGGCCTGTGCCCTGCGAGCGCAGCGTGATAGCGCCAGACCACCGCGCCGATCACGGCCGCCGCCACAGCGGGACCAAGTGGTTCCAGGAGCTGCGGAAGCGGGCCCGAGCGGTCAAAGGCCAATCGGAGCAGCACATAGAGTGAGGCGATCGCGCCGGAGAGGGCAAGGATGCAGCCGCCAAGGACACCGACGACGGCAAGTGCCACGTTGGCCAGGCCCGTTGTCAGGAAACGTCCGCGGCCACGGATCCAATGCCACCACCAGACCACGGCTCCACCGGCCGCCCACACCAGAGGCTGCAGCACCGGGACCCACCAAGGGTTCCCGAAAGACTGCGTTCCGGTGAATCCCTGAAGTCCGGCATCGAGAAGGTTTCCCAGGGCCGTGGCAGCCCCGCCTGCACCGATCAACAGCCCGAACACCGAGCCCACCACAACGGGCACGCCGGCGAGGCGGCGGGGCCCTCTGGCCGGATCCAGCCACATCCACCGGTGCCACACCCAAACCAGAGCCCACACCAGGCCCGTGGCTGCTTCCGAATACCATTGCGGCGCCTCCCCGCCGATGAGCGAGGACGCCAGCCCGAGAAGTGCCGTGGCGAACGTGATGAGGGCGACAGCATAGACGCCGGCGATGTAGAGGCCCCAGGATAGCGCGGCCCTTTCCCCGCCCTCGCGCAGCCGTCGCCACACTGCCCACCAGAGAAGGGCCGCGAGCGTGCCGCCGACCAAAGCGAAGGCGAGCGACCTGGCCAGCCCGCCGACGTCGCCCTCCGCCAGCGAGGCTCCGCTGGAGAACAGCCGCCCCAGCAGGCCGCTCAGGCCCGATGCCGCGATCAGGACAAGGGCAAACAGGAGCAGGAAAAGTATCAGGCGGCGGACAATGGTCAGCGCCGAGTGCTGTGGCAGGGCCGTATCCGGCCGGACAGTGCTCATGGGCTCACAGCAGCGGCCGGGCAGATGGTGAACCGCCAGGGGGCGGTTTTCACGAGCCACCGCCCGCCGACCTTGACGAGGTCAAACACGCCCTCGGACTCATATTCCTGGCTTCCGAACGGACCGCTTCCATTCGAAACCGTGATGGCCACGTGGACGTCCGCGGAGTCGGCGCGTTCCGTCGTTGACACGAGAGTGACCCGCAGCCCGCTGCGGGCAGCGCGCTCTACCGGGCCGCACGGCCGCCCGGACCGGTCCGCCAGGTAACCTGACGCGGTGGCTTCATCGCCGTCGAGCACCGCGGCGGCGTAGCGCTGCACAACGCCCGCGGGCGTCCCCTCGTCCAGTGGTTCCGGCTGGCCACGGAAGAAGACCGCAGCCAGCGCCACCACTACGAGGCCGGCAATGACGGAAAGGATGACGATCAGGATCCGATCGGGTCGTCTCGCCGATTCACGCACCGCAGGAGCTACGTAGTGCGGTGCTCGACGGCGAAATCGCCGCCGGGATACAGGATGGTCTCGTGGCCGTCGTCAAAGCGGACGTGGTACGGCGGAGTTCCGTTAGGGCCACGGACTTCCAGAATCTCCCCATGCCGGTCCGACGATTCCACCGTCCGGCCATGGATGATGATGCGGTCTCCTTGTGCTGCCTCCATGGCAATCACCTCCCAGCCCTAGCGTACGGTTTCCGTCCCGGCTTCGGAACAGCCTGCGGGCCGGATGTTTCTACTCCGGCCGCTTAGGCCCTGCCTCGTGCGTGCAGGATGCAAAACGGCGTCCAGGGCCGGGCTTCGAGCCTGCCCTCCGCGATCTGTTCGCCGCATATCGCACACGAGCCGTAAGTGCCGGCAGCGATCCGGTCCAAAGCTGCCTCGACCTGGGCAAGGCCGGACCTGCTCTGGTCCAGCAGTGCCGACGCCTGGGACAGTTCGAAGGCGATCGTGGCGCCTTCGGGATCGTGTTCGTCGTCCACGTTTGAGTTCTGCCGGGCAATGTTGGCCGAGGCAATGTCTGCGCGGAGCGCGGGCAGCAGGGCGAGTTTCCGTGCCCGTTCCTCCTCCAGGAGCATCCGGAACCGCCCGACGTCAATCACGGAGCACCCGCCGTTCGTGGTCGAGGAGTTTCTGACTGAGCGCGGGCCAGGAAGCGGCGAAGGTGGGATGCAGGTTCAGCCGCGCCACGTTCTCGACCGGGATCCATCTCAGTTCAATGCTCTCCGGGTCGGTGATGGTTGGCTCGAACGGTTCCACCACCCGGACGGCGACCGTGGTGTAGGACCAGTAGCCGACGTCGAAGACGGACGTAAACAGGACTCTGACGTTGCCCTCCGGGACAGCGGCTTCCTCAAAGGCTTCGCGCAGCGCCCCGGTGACGGCATCCTCCCCCTGGTGGAGCGCACCGCCGGGCAGCCCCCAGGTTCCGCCGTGGTCGCTCCAGACGGCGCGGTGCTGCAGCAGGATGCCCTTCCCGGGGTCATGGGCCAGGAGCCCGGCGGATCCAAAGCGTCCCCAGAATCTTCCGTGGTCGCCCTCCACCCATGCATCGCCTGGGTCCCGTGGGCCAAGCGGGCGGCGGGGATCTCCGGGCGGGGCAGGCACGATTCTCTCCATCGTCCCAGTCTGCCTCATGGGAAGATGCTTTGATGAGCCTCCGGCTAGTGCTGATTTCCGACACCCATGTGCCTAAGCGGGCACGGGGATTGCCCGATCAGGTGTGGGCCGCCGTCGCCAACGCGGATGTCGTGTTCCATGCCGGTGACTGGGTAACCGCGGAACTGTTGGACGAGTTCGAACGCCGCAGCCGGAGGCTGGTCGGGGTGTACGGCAACAACGACGGCGCCGAGCTTCGGGAGCGTCTGCCGGAAACGGCCAGCATCACGCTGGAAGGCTTACGCATCAGCATGGTCCACGAGACGGGCCCCGCAAAAGGCCGCGAGGAGCGATGCGAGGCGCTCTTCCCGGACTCCGACATCCTGGTCTTCGGCCACTCGCACATTCCCTGGGACACGACCTCGGCGGGCGGGCTGCGCCTGCTGAACCCCGGCTCGCCCACAGACCGCCGCCGCCAGCCCGTGTGCACGTACATGACCGCTGCCGTCGACAGCGGCCGTCTGGTTGACCTGGAACTGGTGGAGGTCACAAAACCCCCGGAGCGGCAGGAAGCCCCGCCTGCAACGACAGGCGGGGCTTCGGGGTCAGGTCAGATCAGTCGTGCTTGAAGGCATCCTTGACCTTTTCGCCGGCCTGCTTGAGGTCAGCCTTGGCCTGATCCGTCTTTCCCTCGGCTTCCAGGCCTTCATCGTCCCTGGCCTTGCCAGCGCTCTCCTTGGCCTTGCCACCAAGCTTCTCTGCTGCGTGATCAATCTTGTCGTCCAGACCCATGACACTGTCCTTCCGTCCGCGTAGCCCGCTGGCTGCGGGCAGGCTGGTGCTTCAAGTGTAGAACCGCCGAACAGCCCGGTGAAGGATGGGAGGACTCCCCCTTAAACCTTGGGAAGACCCCCTCTTTGCGGGGGGCTGGCACCACCACCAGTTCGGGTCCGGGGACCGGGCTTTTCCCAAGACGCAAAAGGGACACTGGCGGTGTCCTGAAGAACAAGGGAGCCGCGACCTGTTGATGAGGGACTGCCGGGTCCCGGCGCATTCACCCCTGATGCGCAGGGACCTGGCGACCTCTCTTCTCCCACTCTCAGTCCAGGTCGCGCTGTTTCTTCAGCAGCTCGTCCGTAGCGGCGTCCGGCTCTCCCTCGAAGAAGCGGCTGAGTACCTGCTTGAATGCAGGCTCCCCCGGCGCTGCGCGGAGGAACAGGGTCACGGATGAGTGCAGCTTCCGTGCATCGGTCCCTCCAAAAACCTCTTCTGCCGTTCGGTCCTTGAGCGCCCCGACAGTATCAGCGCACTCGATCAGCCGCGGGCCGAGGACCGGGTGCTGCAGATAGGCAGTGGCTTCCTCCAGCGAACAAATCGCATACTTCCTGGATGTGGCGCTCTGCCCGAGTCCTGCGATCTGGGGAAATATGAACCACATCCAGTGGCTTCGTTTGCTGCCGGTCTGCAGCTCAGTGAGCGCCTGTTCATAGGTGCCGCCACTGTTTTGGGCCGTTACGAAGCGGTCCAGGTCAAAGGGATCCTCCACTGCAGCTCCTAAGTTGATGCATCCCGCTCGATCTCGTCGGCCAGGGTGTCCACGTCCTCCGGGCGCATAGAGATGCCGGCGCCATCGAGGCGCTCCTGCAGGACATGATTCACGTCGTCGTCGACGACGTGGCCGAGACGGATATCGTCACGGATTTCATCCGCGATGTGCTCTACCGTCTCGGGATCAGCCGGGACCTGCGCCCCCGGTCCGGGCTCATCGTCAAAATAGTCAGCGCCAGTGGCTGCGGAATCAGTCATACCCCATCGTGGCCGCGCCCTGCGGCGGCGGTCAATCCCCCAGAAGGCACTCTGGAGGAGCTGATTTCCAGTGAGGATCCGTTCACTCAGCCGTAATGCTGCCGCTCCTGGCCGGACCTCACCGTGGCGGTCTCCCGGTTCCCGTGTTTCCGCGCCCAGGTTCGAGGAGCGGCCAATCACACGAGGCCACCCGAGGGCTTCCGTTAACATGCCTGAAATAGTCCGGTCATGCGGGCTTTACGCAAGGTCCCATTCCGAAACTTTTACGAAACGCAGCCAGCCCCGCCCCGAAACAAAGCCCGACAAGTATCGACGAGGGGAAAACGGCGGGCATCAACGGAGCCCGGTTGGCTACTGTGATGCGAAGGGACACACCGGTGGAACTCACTGCTGGAAACATCTGGATACTGCTGTCGACGGCGCTCGTTCTGCTGATGACCCCTGCCCTGGGCTTGTTTTATGGGGGTATGACGCGGGCGAAGGCCTCGCTCAACATGATCATGATGAGTTTCGTCTCGGCAGGCATCGTCGGAGTCGTCTGGGTCCTCTGGGGTTACTCGATGAGCGGCGGCGAAGGCATCATGGGCCTCTTCGGCAATCCGTTCGCCAGTTTCGGGCTGACCAACCTTGCCGGTACCGACCTCATCAAAGCCGGCTACAGCGCCACGTTCGCCATGCTCACCGTTGCCCTCATCAGTGGCGCTATCGCCGACCGGGCGAAGTTCACGGCCTGGGTTGTTTTCGTTCCGCTCTGGATCACAGCCGTCTACTGCCCTCTCGCCTACATGGTCTGGGGCGGTGGCCTCATGAGCCGGGGCGGAGCTGTCACTGCGGCGTTCGGTCAGGTCATCGACTTCGCCGGCGGCACCGTCGTCGAAATCAGCTCCGGCAGCGCGGCGTTGGTCCTCGCCCTCATCGTCGGCAAGCGCCACGGCTTCGGCAAGGATCCCGGCCACCGGCCCCACAACGTCCCGTTCATCATGCTCGGCGCGGCCCTCCTGTGGTTCGGCTGGTTTGGCTTCAATGCCGGTGCAGCCACGACCGCCGAGCAGGCCGGACTGATCTGGACCAATACCCTCGTGGCCCCTGCCGCCGCACTGCTCAGCTGGCTCGTTACCGAGAAGGTCCGCCACGGCCACCCGACGTCCCTCGGTGCCGCGTCCGGGGCCGTCGCCGGTCTGGTGGCCATCACCCCGTCCTGCGCAAACATCAGCCCCCTGGCCGCGGTGGGCCTGGGGCTCGTGGCTGGGTTCGCCTGCGCCATGTTCGTGGAATTGAAGTACAAGTTCGGCTTCGACGATTCCCTTGACGTCGTGGGCGTGCACCTGGGCGCCGGGTTGGTCGGAACGCTGGCGCTGGGCTTCATCGCCCTGCCGGTCGACGGGGCGGGCGGAGGTCTCCTCTATGGCGGCGGCTTCCAGCAGCTCATTGCCCAGACCGTGGCGACGCTCATCACCCTGGGCCTCTCAGTCCTCATGACGGCCGTCATCGGCATCGCGATCCACAAGACCATCGGCTTCCGGGTCAGCCACGAGGACGAGGTCGCCGGCGTCGATCTGTCCGAGCACGCCGAGACTGCGTACGAGTTCGGGGCATTGGGGCACGGCCAATTCCACCCGCGCCCCCAGATCCTGCACCCGGTGGCGACAGCGTCCCCCGTTGAGGCCGAGGCCGTCCAACCAGAAGCCGAGGCCGTCGAAGAGCCCGAGAAGGTCAGCGCCTAACCACGTCTTTGAGCGGCGGGCGAAAGCCGCAGCTCGGGCCGGCTTTTTGACACTTCATCGAGGACCAGCGCGATTGCCTCCCGGGCAGCGTCGCCGTCGGGTCCGGGAGCTGCGGGCTCCGCGAGAATGAACGCCGCCCGGCTTGAGAACCTGTCCCAGTCACCGCCGCCACGCTGCAGGGCACGCAGCGGAGCCAGGAGGGCGGCGCGGCGCAGCCACACGTCAGGTTCACGGGCCCACCGGTCGAGCACGGACTCAGCGCGGCCCCTGCCCTGCGCGTCGATGCTCTCCATCAGCGGCCCAACGACGTCCACGGCCAGGGAATCGACCAGTGCGCGCAACCGGGCGGTTCTGACAAAGCCTTCGATGCGGGTCAGATCCGAGTTCCTGAGAAGCCGCACCTTGGATTGCAGGAGAACCGCGGCTGCGAGGCGGCGTTCAAAGACCGGCTCGGACCACAGCTCGGAACTCAACGCGGTGATGTCATCATGCGTCAGGTCGGAGTGACGGCGGAGCGCGTCTCTGACTGTGCCGCGCACTGCACCGACGGAGGACCCGTAAAATTCAAGCTGGTCGCCCTGCGCGTCTCCGCTTTGGAGATCCCCGCCTTGGAGATCCCCGCGCTGAAGATGCCCGTCCTGGAAACGGTCACCATACGTGCGGCGCATCTCGTCGGCCCTGTACCAGGCCCCTTCCCGCTGCAGGGCGCGGTCGATGAACTCGCCAGCCTCACTCATCTCTTTATTCTGCGCCGTCCGTTTCCGTGGCGGCCAATCCGCATCCCGGAAGCCAGTGACACCGGCCCTGCGGCCGGGTTCTCCGTGTCTCCCCGCACATGACCGACGGCGGCCACGCAGGAGGCGCCGCCGTCGGCCGTTGCCTGCTTTTTCCTCGGCCTGCTCAACGCGGGGGCTTATGCAGCAAGGCGCCCGCGCCTATACTCATCGCACCGGCTCTATCGCTGCACGTCCATTACTGCGCGGATCACGCGCGCGTCATTGCGCGGAGGCAGCGACGGAACGTTGGAAAGTCGAGGCAGCCGTGGTCAAGATTCCGTTTATGCACCCACACCATTGGAACTCAGAGACGTCCAAACAGCCGCGGCGGAAAGCTTTTTCATGGCTGCGGCGGGAAGAGAGCCAATTCAGCCACGGCAGGAGCAGTTTGTTCTTCCTCGCGCACGATACTCCGCAGCCGCCCTCTGTGACGTGCATCCAGGGGCACGAAGTCCGGCCAGGCGAAACAACCTGCGACCACGGGCATCCGGTCGGTTGACCTGCGGGACTCCCATTAGCTGTTGCGGTATGCGGCCAGGAAGGTTGAGATCCTGCGCACTGCTTCTTCGATATCCTCGACGGATGGCAGGATGACGAACCGGAAATGATCCGGCTGGGGCCAGTTGAAGGCCGTTCCGTGCGACACCAGGATTTTTTGGTCCCGCAGCAGGTCAAGAACGAACTGCTCGTCGTTCTTGACCGGATACAGCTCAGGATCGAGCCGTGGAAACAGGTACATGGCCCCAGCGGCGGGCACGCACGTCACCCCTGGAATGGCTGTCAGGAGTCTGTGCGCACGATCGCGCTGTTCACGCAGCCTCCCCCCGGGCCGGATCAGGGCCTCGATGCTCTGGTAGCCGCCAAGACAGGTTTGGATCGCGTGCTGGGCGGGGACGTTGGGGCACAGCCGGAGGGAAGCCAGCAGCTCGAGCCCTTCACGGTAGGCCAGTGTCACGGCGTGCGGGCCGGTGACGGCCACCCAACCGGCGCGGTAGCCGGGCATGCGGTATGCCTTGGAGAGTCCGCTGAAGGTCAGGCAGCAGACATCATCTGCGACGGAGGCAGTGTGAATGTGCTCGGCATGCTCGTAGCGGATTTTCTCGTAGATCTCGTCCGAGAAAAGCACGAGGTTGTGTTTGCGGGCCAGGGCGGCGAACTGCTCCAGGATATGCCGGGGGTAGACGGCCCCGGTGGGGTTGTTCGGGTTGATGATGACAATCGCTTTGGTGCGTTGGGTGATCTTTGACTCGACGTCAGCCATGTCCGGCCACCAGTTTTCGCCCTCGTCGCACAGGTAGTGCACCGGTTTGCCGCCTGTCAGCGCGACAGCTGCGGTCCACAGCGGGTAGTCGGGAGCGGGGATGAGGACTTCATCCCCGTTTTCCATGAACGCCTGCAGGCTCATGGAAATGAGCTCGCTGACTCCGTTGCCGATGAAGATGTCCTCGACGCCGATCTGCAGGAGGCCGCGGGTCTGGTAGTACTGGGAAATCGCCGTGCGCGCCGAGAAGATGCCCTTGGAATCGCTGTAACCCTGGGCCCCCCGCAAATGATGGATCATGTCCACGACCACGGATTCGGGCGCCTCCAGTCCGAACTCGGCGGTGTCCCCCAGATTCATTTTGAGAATCCGGTGGCCCTCGGCCTCCATTTGCTTCGCCGTTTGAAGCAGTGGCCCCCGCAGTTCATAGCGGACGTTCTGGAGTTTGCTGGAGAGCTGCATCGGACGCATGGTTGATCTTTTCATAAACCTCCCGACACGGCGTTGAAGGCGGGCGATTTTTTGCCCAGGGTTCTCCTGTTGGGGAAAGGTGGCCTGCCTCGCGAACCAGTGAGAGACTCGGTTTCATGCGTGAACTGGTCGTACTGGGCACCGCCTCCCAAGTACCAACCCGCACCCGGAACCACAACGGCTACCTGTTGCGCTGGGACGGCGAGGGACTGCTCTTCGACCCGGGAGAGGGCACGCAGCGGCAAATGATCCACGCCGGAGTCTCGGCCTCCCAAATTACGCGCATCTGCCTCACCCACGTCCACGGTGATCACTGCTTCGGGCTGCCCGGGGTGCTGTCTCGCATGGTGCTGGATGGTGTGACGCACCCGGTTCATCTGCACTATCCCGCCAGCGGCGACGACATCGTCCGCGCGCTGGTGTCCGTCGCCTCCCCCGGCCTGGATCTGCGGCTGCAGCCCCACGCCGAGGCGGGACAGATCGCTCCGGGCCTGGAGGTGCAGCCTCTGCGGCACCGCATTGAAACCTTCGGCTACCGGCTCAGCGAACCTGACGGCCGCACGTTTCTGCCTGAGGGGCTGAAGGCGGCGGGCATAACCGGCCCGGACATCGGGCGGCTGCAACGTGAGGGGATCCTTCACGGCGTGCGACCTGAGGACGTGAGCGTGCCCCGGCCGGGTCAGCGCTTCGCCTTCGTCATGGACACCGCTCCCTGCGGGGGCGCCGAAGCGCTGGCCGAAGGCGTGGACCTGCTGGTGGCCGAGTCAACGTTCAGTGATGACGACGCATCCCTGGCCACGCAGTATGCCCACCTCACGGCGGGTCAGGCCGGTGATCTGGCGGCCGGCGGCGGGGCCGGCACGCTGGTCCTCACCCATTTCTCGTCCCGCTATGGGGATACCGGCCTGCTCGCGGACCAGGCAAGGGCAAGGGCGGACGGCGCTGCGGTTATTGCGGCGAATGATCTCGACAGGATCAGCTTTCCCAAGCGGCGGCCAGTAACGTGACCTGGGGCAGGCAAGCCGGTCACCTGGTGCCTAGGAAGTCCCGCGGGAAAAGTAGAATTGCAACGCCATGCGATGCTCCTACTTTGATGCTGCCCGTTGCCTTTCGTGCACACAGATGGGTCAACCCTACTCCGAACAGTTAGCCGCCAAAGAGCTGCACTGCCGAACGCTGCTCGCCGGCCACAGTTCGCTCCAATGGCTGCCGCCGGTGGAAAGCCGGGAGTCTGGTTTCCGTAACAAGGCCAAGATGGTCGTCGGAGGCTCGGTGCGGAATCCTACCCTCGGTATTCTCGACACCGAGGGGCAGGGCGTGGACCTGCGCCAATGCGGGGTATGCTCCCCCGGCCTGCAGGCCTGTTTCCCGGGCTTCGCTTCGTTCATCAGCCAGGCCAGGCTTACGCCATATGACGTGCCGCGGCGCAGCGGCGAGCTCAAGCACCTGATCGTCACCGAATCCCCGGACGGCGAGCTGATGCTGCGCCTGGTCCTGCGGTCCGAGAACCTGATCAACCGCATCCGCCGTCACCTGCCCTTCTTGCTGGAGGCGTTGCCGCAGCTGAAGGTGGTGTCCGTCAACCTGCACCCGGAGCACAAGGCTGTGCTGGAAGGCGACCGGGAGGTGCTGCTTACTGAGCAGTCAACGCTACGGATGCGCGTCAATGACCTCGACCTCCATCTGAGGCCGCAGAGCTTCTTCCAGACCAATACCGAGATGGCGGCTGCCCTGTACCGCCAGGGAAGCGAATGGGTGGGTGAGGTCGCGCCGGCTTCCGTCTGGGACCTCTATTGCGGCGTTGGCGGCTTTGCCCTGCACTGCGCCGACCCGTCCAGGGATGTTGTCGGCGTCGAAACGAGCCGGGAAGCCATCGCCAGCGCCGAATTGAGCAGCAGGGACGCGGGCCTGCAGAGGGTTCGATTCCAGTCTGGCGACGCCACGGCCTTCGCCGTTTCCACAAGCCCGGAGCCCGAACTCGTGATCGTCAATCCTCCGAGGCGCGGTATCGGCAACGAGCTGTGCGGGTGGCTGGAATCCTCAACCGTGCAGCATGTGGTCTACTCAAGCTGCAATGCCAAATCGCTGGCCCGCGATCTTGCAGCCATGCCGTCGTTCACGGCACGACGCGTCCGGCTGTTGGATATGTTCCCTCAAACTTCCCACTACGAAGCCATGGTGCTGCTCGAGAGGTCATAGTCGGAGAAGGCAAAACCTTCACGCGCCTGCCGGTGCCTTAGACGTACCGTTTGAACCACGCCAGAGTGTCGTTCCACGCGGCGGTGGCCTGTGCCTCGTTGTAACGCTCGCCGGTGTCGTTGTGGAACGCGTGGTCGACGCCGGGATAGACCTTGATCTCATGGCGGACGTCTGTTGCGGCGAGGGCGTCCCGGAAGGCCGGCATGGCGCCGGTAATCCGGTCGTCAAGTTCCGCGTAGACACCGAAAACCGCCGGTTTGATGGCCGGAACCTTCTCCAAATCCGGTGCCGGCCCGTAAAACGCCGACGTTGCCTTAAGCCCGGTCAGTTCCGTCGCCGCCTGCCAGGTAATGCCGCCTCCAAAGCAGTAGCCGGTCATGGCGATGCGGCCTGCGTCGACGTAGTCCTGTGAGTTCAGGTAATCGAAACCGGCTTTGAAGTCGGAGACGTGGCGTTGGGCTCCTGCCTTGGTCAGCGCACCGGGTACGGCGTCCCGGTCCAGGCTCGCAGTGCCGCCCTCGCGGCTGAGCAAGTCCAATGCGAGCGCCGCATACCCGGCCTTGGCGAAACGGCGTGCCACGTCCTGGATGTGGGGAGTCAGCCCGCGGTTTTCGTGGCAGACCAGAACGGCAGGTCCGGGCCGGTTCCCCTCTGGCCGGGCAAGGTACCCACTGATGTTGGTTCCGCCCGCAGGTACCTGCACGGTCGCCGTCACCATTCCGGCGGCACCTTCCGGAACGGACAGCGGGCTCTTGGCTCCAGGAACCGCGCCCGCGGTGGCGGTTCCTGGGCCCGGGGACGGCGTTGATGGTTCGGGAGTTGGCATGGGATCGGTGCTGCGCGGAACTTCATTTGGCGTGCAGCCCACCAGCAGCATTGCCGCCGCAGCTGCACCCATGCTGCCGGTAATGAATGCCACCCGACGCGTGAAGGTGCGACGACTCATGGTGCCCGCGCGGTAATCGTCGAAAAACTCCTCGATCAGGTACTTCTCGAATTTACCTAGCTGCGTCACGAGGGCCTCCTTCAGTGTGAAGGTATCCTCCTCCGAAGTCATTCACCCGGCAAGAGGGCCGGGTGCCGGCCGGGCAACGGGCGCCGTGGGCGGGTGTACGCGTTGGTACAGCGCCGCCCCGGCGCCCGGTGGACCCGTCCGGATGAGGGACCGATTCAGTAGAAGGAGATGAGTTCGACGAGCTCCCCGACCTTCTCCTCAGGGTAGTTACGGGCGATGTCGGCCTGACTGAGCATTCCGACCAGATCATGGCCGTCAATGACCGGCAGTCGACGGACTTGGTGGTCCTGCATCGTCCGGATCGCTTCCTCGATGGAATCGTCGGCGCCGATGGTCGCGGGCTTGCCCTGGCCAAATTCCCCGGCGGTGGCGGTTCGGGGGTCGCCGCCCTCAGCGAGGCACTTGATCACAATGTCACGGTCCGTGAGCATGCCCTTGAGCCGGTTGTCCTCACCGCAGATAGGCAGAGAACCGACGTTAAGGTCCTTCATTTTCCGCGCAGCCTGTTCCAGGGTTTCATTTTCACCGACGCATTCAACGCCGCCGGTCATGATTTCACGGGCAGTGGTCATGGCATTCTCCTCAAATGATCCGACAGAGGCTTCTACATCTGCCCGGTCGGGCCGGTGTCCTCGACTTCTCCACGCCAGGCTCCGGTTTCGGTGCCGCGGGACTCGATGAAATCCTTGAATTTACGCATATCGGCTTTGACTTGCATTTCGTCAATCTTCAGGGCCGCACCTGCTTTCTCCGTGAAGGTTTCCGGCGCCCATTCAAAATGGACTTTAACCTTGGTGTGATTGGCATCGAGCGGCGTAAACCGGATGATGCCAGCATGAGACTTGCCGTCGGTGCTGCGCCAGGCGATCCGGTCGTCCGGCTCCTGGTCGACTATTTCCGTATCGAATTCCCGCTCCACACCAGCGACCTTGGTAACCCAGTGGTTGGTTGTGTCTGTCAGTTGGGTCACGGATTCAACTCCGGACATGAACTGCGGGAAGGATTCGAACTGTGTCCACTGGTTGTAGGCCGTATGGACCGGAACAGCGACATCAACGGTCTCTTCAACGGTTTGCATTTTCTTCCTCCTGTCAGTGAGGGACGGCCCGCGAAAAAACGGACCGGCAGCGGGCGCCGTTCTTCTGCAACAGCACCCCCCCTCCTGAAAGGTAAATCCACTGGCCGTCTGTGTCCAGACCCTCCAAGTCCCGGAACAGCCCGCGGGAAACCACCGAATGGGACCGTTCCTCGGCAGCCATGTTCCGCCTGGCAGTCTGGCTCTTCCAGCCCGGATCCATCTCTTACGGCAGATGCCGCTGTTTAACCATGGGCCAAAGTTGGTTGACGGCGTAGGCTTATTTCAGGCCGGCGACGGACGGTCTGGTGGTTTCCCCCATGCCACGTAGACTCCCAGCCCGCCGCCGGTCTTTGCGAGTAACAGACCGGGGCCAAGCCCCTACCGACAGGCGTGCCAACCAGGGCCGATGACCGTTTTGCGCGGCCTGTCACCGGTGCAGCCTGAGTCGCACCCTCCCCACTTTTGCGCCTGCGTTCTCGGCTTGCCCGCAATACACGATTGCCTGAATACACGCTTGAGTGTACTTTTAGGTTCATGGAAACCCTCACGCACGCTCCGGTGCTCGCGCGGTTTGGCTACGCTGTCTCGGATCCGACCCGGGCCCGGATTCTGCTGGCACTGGCCGATGAGCCGGCCTACCCGTCGGATTTGGCCGACGCGCTCGGAGTGTCTCGGCAGAGCATGTCCAACCATTTGAGCTGCTTGCGCGGCTGCGGCTTGGTAGTGGCCGCCGCCGATGGCCGGCGAACCCGGTACGAGCTCGCCGACGCCCGCTTGGGCCATGCGATCAAGGATCTGATCGGCGTCGTGCTGGCCGTTGACCCCGCCTGCTGCGCACCGGATGGGACGTGCGTCGCATGAGCAATGCCACACGGACCGTCCCGTCGCCGGCCCGCCGCGCCGTCCTGAACCGCCGCGTCCGGATGTTCGCGGCCGCGACGATCACCTACAACATCATCGAAGCCGTCGTGGCCCTCTGGGCCGGAAATGTGGCGGACTCCTCGGCACTGATCGGATTCGGCCTGGATTCGGTGATTGAGGTCGCGTCTGCCGTGGCCTTATCTTGGCAGTTCTCCGCCAAGGATCCGGTGAAACGAGAGCACCTGACCCTGCGGATCATTGCGATATCGTTCTTCGCCCTTGCCGCCTTCGTCACCGTGGATTCAGTGAGGTCCCTGACCGGCGGTGGCGAAGCCCAGCATTCCACGCCGGGCATCGTGATCGCGGCCCTCAGCCTGGCCATCATGCCGGTCCTGTCGTGGCTGCAGAGACGTGCCGGTCGGGAGCTCGGCTCCAGGACGGCTGTGGCGGATTCTAAACAGACCCTGCTGTGCACCTACTTGTCGGCAGTCCTGCTGGTCGGTCTGGTGTTGAACAGCGCGATGGGATGGTGGTGGGCCGACGCCGGTGCTGCCCTGGTCATTGCCGGGATCGCCGTCCGTGAGGGCATCAATGCCTGGCGCGGCGACGTCTGCTGCACCGTGCCGCTGGCTGCATCTGCCAGCGTCGCTGCTGATGAGGATGACTGCTGCGGCACGGATCGATCAGGCAATGGAGAAACTGGGACGGGCTGTTCAAAGACCCTCATGCCCGGCAAACCTGTGCACTTTCAGGAACTGCGGCATGGCGCCAGTCCGGATCAATCCTGACCGCCCCAGCCTTCCTCATCAGGTCATGCGTGCAGGGGCACTTCCGAAGTCTTCAGTCGCTGTCAGACCTCCTCGGACAGCGCGGATTAGGCATGGATGACTGGTCGGGCGGCCACGAATCCGACCTTGGCGAACTGATGGAGACATGGCTGACCAAAAGGCCTGGAATCGACGTGCAAAACCTCACGTGCCTCTGGTGATTGCCCGAGCGTAGCAGCCGGGGTGCGCGTAGTCTGGGGGCAAAAGCCTCAGGCCGACCAAGAACTGCGACGAGCACGCGCGGCTGCCCTGGGGCGAGCCTGATGAACAGGGGTATTGCATGGACTTTTTTCAAACGGTCATGTTTCCGTTCAACTGGTTCGTGTCCATCATCATGGTGGGCTTCCATGAGGGCCTGAGCAGCATCGGGTTGCCGCCGGGCAGCGGCTGGACGTGGACGCTGTCCATCATCGGGCTCGTGTTGGTGATCCGGGCCGCCCTGATTCCCGTGTTCGTCAAGCAGATCAAGGCGCAGCGGGGCATGCAGCTGCTGCAGCCGGACCTGAAGAAGCTGCAGGACAAGTACAAGGGCAAGAAAGACCCGCTGTCCCGCCAGGCCATGGGTCAGGAACAGATGGCCCTGTACAAGACGCACGGCACCAACCCGTTCTCCGCCTGCCTGCCCCTCCTGATCCAGATGCCGTTCTTCTTCGCGCTGTTCACGGTGCTGTCGGGCATCAGCACAGCCCGTGACCAGGGCAAGGGCATTGGTGCGATGAGCCACGCCCAGGTGATCCAGTTCGATGACTCCACCATCTTCGGCGCCCCGCTCTCGGCTACGCTGCTTCACAATCCCGAAGGCAACCCGACAGCGGTCACCATCCTGACCATCGTGATGATCCTGGCGATGACGGCTTCGCAGTTCATCACGCAGAAGCAGATCATGGCGAAGAACATGTCTGAAGAGGCCATGGCCTCCCCGTTCATGCGCCAGCAAAAAATGATGCTCTACCTCCTGCCCATCGTGTTCGGTGTGGGCGGCATCAACTTTCCCATCGGTGTCCTGATTTACTGGACGACGACCAACCTGTGGACCATGGGTCAGCAGTTCTTCGTTATCCGCCGGATGCCGACGCCGGGTTCCCCCGCAGCCAAGGCCCTCGCCGAGCGCCGGGCCGCCAAAGGCCTCCCGCCCGTCCCCTCCCTGGGAAACAAAAAGGCCGACGTCGAGGCAGAGGCCGCCGCTGCGATCGCACACGCCCACAGCCAGCGCAGCCAGCCACAACGCAAGAACAGGAAAAAGAAGAGAAAGTAGCGCCTGCCGTTCGGCTCTCGCAGCGACTGTGTTGCCGGAGCATACTGAGGTATGAGTGACTCCGACGAATTCCTTGCCTGGGTGAAGTCCGCGTTGTATCAGGCGGAAGTCGCCCTTCACAACGGGGACGCCGCGCCGCGACGGGAGCTATGGTCCCGCAAAGAGCCCGTGAGCATCTTGGGAGCGTGGCGCAGCGCTATAGGGCAGCGTGAACTGGACGAGCTGTTCACGGGCCTTGAAAGGCAATTCTCTGACTGCACGTCGTACAGCTTCGAGGTGCAGGCCTATGACGTCGTGGGCGACGTGGCCTATACCGCAGGTTTAGAGCACACTTCAGCATCAGTCGACGGCCAGCCGCGCAATTACAGCCTGCGGGCCACGCAAATTTATCGCCGCGAAGGCGGCGAATGGAAAGTGGCCCACCGGCATGCAGACACCGTGGTTGAGTGACGACTGAGAGGCATGCCCGGCCTTTACACGCACCTTCTACTAGTCCTGCCCGAGCCGGGCGTTTAGAATCACGGCCATGGGCACCTCGCAGCCGGGACCGAAGGCCGAAGTTCTTACCGTAGACGAATGCTGGAAGTATCTGGCGTCCTCTTACATCGGCAGGCTGGCCGTCATCAACGGCACGACACCCGAAATATTCCCGGTGAATTTTCTGCCCCTCGAGAGGACACTTTTGTTTCGGACGGCGCCTGGAACAAAGCTCCGTTCCTTGCTTGCGGGGACCCCTGTTGCCTTCGAGACGGACGGGCTAAACCTCTATGGAACCGAGGTTTGGAGCGTCGTTGTCAGAGGCATCCCCGGGCCCATACCAGACAGCGAGGTGAATTTGGCGATGGCAGGGCCGGATCGTGAACCTTGGGAGCCGGGTCTGAAGGAGCATCTGATTCAGATCAGGCCCACGGAGGTCACCGGGCGCAGGTTCGCCGTTCATTCGAGAACGCGGTGGTGGCCGCCTTTGGATTTCTCTTCGGACTGGACCTAGCCGCAGGATCGGCCTCCCGATCGCCGGACCTTCCCAGGTCTTGAGGCTCACAGCATTTCCGGGGCGACTTCCAGAGTGCCCTCGCGCCGGGAGATGAGCACCGGACCTTGGGCATGGTGAAGGACTGCGTGGGCGGTGGAACCGATGGTGCCTCTTATGAGCCCATGGCCTTTGGTTCCCACGACTGTAAGACGGGCTCGCCGGGACGCGTTCAGGATGGCCCGCGGGATGGAAGTATCGGTGAGAAGTTGCCTTTGGACGGTGATTCCCGGCGCCAGATCCCGGACCGTACTGACCGCTGAATCCAGATGTTCCTCTGCTGCCGCGTGAACGTCGACGGGATCCCTAAGCATTCTGTAACCGGCCGGGGCATGTTGTACGTGAACGATGATGAGGTCCGCTCCCGTCACCGCGGCCACGGCACAGGCATCCTCCAGTGCAGCCCTTGAACCTGAGCTGTCAATGGCCACAACAACGGGCCCGTCAGGGTGCTCCACAGATCGGATCACCGCAACGGGACATGCTGCGGTGGCTGCCATTTCCAGACTCACGGACCCGACGAGCAGGCCGATAAAGCCACCGATGCCGCGGCTTCCCACGACGAGCAGCTCTTCGCCTGCGGAAATTTTGGGCAGATGAACGCTGGGCCACCCGTATAGAAGGCTCGTTCGGACTTCCACCTCCGGTGCGGCCTGATTTACAACAGCCAGGCCCTCGTCGAGTGTGACTTGTGCGGACCGCTCCAGTCCGCTGTCTGCGGCGCCGGGGACGGGATCAAGATCGTGGTCCGGCAGGGGTGACAGTGTGCAATGCACCAGATGCAGGGAACAGTTCCGCAGGCCCGCCTGCTCTGCCGCCCAGCGGACGGCCAGTGCGGCTTGAGCCGAGCCGTCATAGCCGACCACGATGGTCTTGGATTCCTGCACGGTTTCTCCCTTGTCCGGTATTTCACG
This sequence comes from Arthrobacter sp. GQ119, assembly GCF_059759125.1. Taxonomy (NCBI): domain Bacteria; kingdom Bacillati; phylum Actinomycetota; class Actinomycetes; order Micrococcales; family Micrococcaceae; genus Arthrobacter; species Arthrobacter sp. GQ119. Next base: position 146,932 of record NZ_JCAXEA010000004.1, read on the forward strand.
TTCGGTTCCTGAACCGGTGGCGTTTTCTCTCAGAGTACTTGGGGCGGTCAGGGGCCCGGGTATCCGTTTGGGGGTTGTCTCATCGCGTGAAGGCAAGCGCCAGAAGCCCTCCGAGTATGACGTAGAGCACGGCTATTGGAAAGGTGGCGCGCAGCACCTTGCCCTCCTGCCCGGTGAGGCCCACCGTGGCCACTGCAGCCACGATATTGTGTGGGCACACGATATTGCCTACCGCGGCACCGAATCCCTGGGCCCCCAGGAGGGGTAGCGCGGGAAGGCCGGCATTGTGGGCGGTAGTGGCCTGGAGTTCGGTAAAGAGCACGTTGGAGGCGGTCGCGGACCCGGTGACGAAAGTCCCGAACGCCCCGACGGCGGGTGCGACCAGCGGCCATGCCGTGCCGATTCCGGCTGCCGCAAGGGCCAGCTCCTCGGTCATCCCGGCGTGGGACATTGTGCGGGCGATGGTGACCATCGCAATCAGCGCAACCATCACCGGGCCGAGTTGCCTGGTCGCGGTCAGGAAGGCCTCCCGGACGTCGCGCCCCGGAGCCCTTTGCCCGACCGCTCCGGCGGCAAAGGCCACCGTCAGCAGCATCGCCGGGTGGAACAGCGGCCGGACGCTGCCGGAGAAGCCGGTGCCCGTTTCCCACTGGACCGTCACGCCCTCCAGGATCTCGCGTAGTGGGGGGATGAGGCGGGTGGCAAGAACCAGGGCTACCAGGACCAGGTACGGCGTGGCTGCGCGCAACAGCGCCACACGCTCCCCCAGCCCCGCGGATTGGATGCCGGAGGAGCCAGCCGTCTCCAGCCGCCGTCGGACAAGCACGACGGCGAAGACGGCAACGCCGGCCAGGGCGCCGCCGAGGGTGGGGAGTTCGGGGCCCACAAAGGTGGCAATCAGGGCGTAGGGAATCAGGAAAGAAGCCGCGGCCAGGACAGCCCAGGGCCAGAGCCTGCGGCTGCCTTTCACGGCGCGCCCGATGGTCAGCGCCACCGCAGCAGTCAGGATCCCTCCGAGGATAGCGTGGTATGGAGCTGTGGCCCTGGCCAGCTCCGCCCCGGAAAATTCAACAAGGGCGCTTTGAGCCAGCACTGGTGTGCCAATGGCGCCGAAAGAAACACCCGCGGCGTGGCCCATGAGGGCAGCTGCCACCGCAGGTACCGGAGGCATGCCGGCGGCCACCAGGAACGGTGCAGCCAACGCCACCGGGGTGCCGAATCCGGCGGCGCCTTCAAGGAACAGGACAAAGAACCACGCCACCACCAGCGCACCCAGCCGGGGGTCAGGGTGAAGGCGGGCCAGGCCCTCGCGCAAACGCTCTGCAGCCCCGGTCCGTTGCTGCAGGTAATGGATGCCCAGGGCCGGCCCGATGATACCTGCCACCGTCATGGCGACGAACGCAGCTTCGGCCACAACGCCGGCCGTTCCGGAGAGCACTGTGAACTGATCTGCCGGACCACCGAAGCCGAATGCCGCAACGGCCACCACAAGGGTGACCGCCGCTGTGACGGCCCCTGCCCGGGCGGCCGACCAGCCAGCAGCGGTCATCAGCACCAGCACCAGCAGTACCGGTGTGACGGCTAAGAATGCCAGCACGTCTGCCCGGGTTACCGTGCGAGGTCGTCAGCGGTGACCTGGTTCAGGGTCTCGCCGTGCTCCGCAGCCGTCAGATTATCCATCGTCGTTGCCGCGATGTTGGTCATGGCCTCACGCGTGAAGAACGCCTGGTGGCCGGTGATCAGCACGTTGGGGAAGGTGAGCAGCCGGGAAAATACGTCATCGCGCAGGACCTGGTCGGAGAGGTCCTCGAAAAATAAGTCAGCCTCCTCCTCGTACACGTCCAAACCCAGATAACCCAGCTTCCCTCGCTTAAGTGCTTTGATTACAGCGACAGTGTCGATCAGCATGCCCCGACTCGTGTTGATCAGCATGACCCCATCGCGCATGCTGCCCAATCGCTCAGCGTCAATGAAGTGATGAGTCTGGGGTGTCAGGGGCAGGTGCAGTGACACTATGTCGCTCTGAGCCAGCAAAGCTTCAAGGGGCACGTACTCCACCTTCATAGCGCGGCACTCATCGCTGGGATATGGATCGCTCGCGACCACCCGGCAGCCAAAACCAATCATGATGCGTGCGAAACAGCTCCCGATCCGGCCGGTCCCGATGATCCCCACGGTCTTTCCGAACAGATCGAAACCCATCAGGCCCGCCAGCGCGAAGTTACCTTCCCTGACCCGGTTGTAGGCCCTGTGAGTCTTCCGGTTCAATGCGAGCACCAGGGCCGCGCAGTGCTCGGCTACCGCGTGTGGCGAATAGGCCGGGACACGCGTCACCGAGATCCCCAGCGCCGCCGCCGCGTTCAGATCCACATGGTTGAAGCCCGCAGAGCGTAGCGCCACCCGGCGGACGCCAAGCCGGGCAAGGTCATCGAGTACCCCCGCACTTAGATCGTCATTGACAAAGGCGCAGACCGCTTCGGCACCCGCTGCCAGCGGAACCGTGTCATGGGATAAACGGGGCTCAAAGAACGACAGATGATGCTGGTGGGTCACGTTTGCCTCGGTCAGGAACTGCTTGTCATACGGCTTCGTGCTGTAAACGGCCACCCGCATCGTCTGCCTCCGCTAACGTCACTGCCCCCAACACTCTGCTGATCCCCAACACTCTAGGGGCAGGCCCGGGTGCGGTCCACAGTGAGCCCGGCCGGGGGCGGAAAACAGCATCGGGTGCCGCAACGTTTCCATCGAGTGGACGCGGTGGCGCTCAAGGCATTGCCGCGGAAAGTTCAGCCTCCAGACGTTCAACGTCGCGCCGGTGGCACAATTCTGTGGCCGGCGTCATCGCCGTCGCGCTCCCGGCAGCGACCGCGGAACGGAAAGCCACTTCCACAGGGTGGCCCTGGGCGAGCCGGAGCACAAATGCGCCGAGAAAACTGTCGCCAGCCCCGACTGTGCTGAGCACCCGCACCGACGGAACCGGCAATCGGACAACACCGGATTTCGCAGCGAGCACGGCGCCCGCTCCGCCGAGGGTCAGCGCAACGTATTCCGCAGAGCCGTCGGCGACCAGCGCAGCCGCTGCCTCGACCTGGCTCTGTTCACTGTCCAGTGATACACCAAAATGCTCACCCAACTCGCGCCGACTGGGTTTGACCAGAAAGACGCCCTCAGCCAGTACTTGGGCGAGGGCGGGTCCGGACGTATCCACTATGCAGCGGGCACCGCCCTCCCGCGACAGGCGGACCACGCGGGCATAAAAATCTTCCGGAACCCCCGGCGGCAGGCTGCCGCTGGCAACCACATACCCGCCAACCGGGATTGCTTGGGCGACAAGATCAAGGCAGGTGCCCCACTCTGTCTCGCTCAGCTCAGGACCTTCGAGTACAAAACGGAACTGGTTCCCGGTCGACGTCTCATCGACTGTAAAATTCTGGCGGGTACTGCCTTGGATCGGCAACACCAGGCTGGGGATGCGTTCGGCTTCAATGAGACGGCGATAGGCCTCTCCTACAGGACCACCTGCGGTGTATACCGCCAAAGTACGCCCGCCCAGCCGCTGGACCACCCTCGACACGTTCACTCCCCCGCCGCCCGGATCCACTCGGCTCGTGCCGCACCGCAGCTTATGAACGCTGACCACCTGCTCAGTTGAGGTACTGACATCCAGCGCCGGGTTCACCGTGAGAGTGAGAATCTGTTTGGTGCTCATGGGCTGTGAGGCTTCCATGCGCCCAGCATAAGGGACTGCCGCAGGACCGGGTCGCTTCGTGATGACGCAACTCTACGTGGAAATCAAGCCGACGCGGATCAGTGGGCGGCACTTCAACTTGGGTGAGCAGCCAGAACGCTCCTGACCCGGTACGAGTCTGCTCCATGTCGGAGATCCTGGGACAGCAGAGATACTCGGCCTGGACGATTGTTGGAGGCTACCTGGTGAAACGACCGTGGGACGGCTCGCGGTCATCATCGAGGGCCATCCCGACGTCTTCCAGGCAGCCCCGACAGGCCAACGGCAGCCCCACATCCAAGAAAGTTAAGTCAACCAAATCATGCCGCCGTCATCAGGACTCCTGAGGTGACCACCATCGCTTGGGCGAACTGATGACAAAACGGCGGCCGCTGACTTCTGTTGGCGTGATCCGGATTAGATGCTCCTTGACTCCCGGTTCCCAAGGAAAGAGCCTCTGGTCTGCCGCCGATGCCCGATCCTGGTCACTCATGGGGACTGTTTCAGCAAGCCCCTTCACCACAACGCTCCAGGCAATGGTCCCGTAGCTGTTCAGCCCGTCGGCTTCGAGCGCGACAGGTCCACCTTCATGCAGGGCATCCAACTTGGTTCCCGGTCCCGTGCGGAAAATGAGTGTCGCGTCTTCTGGCAGGTAGTTCACCGGAAAAATCTCTGGCACGGCGCTGCTCACCACTGCCAGTCTCCCAATGGAGGAGGATCGAAGGTATTTCCAGCATTCGTTGAGGCTTAGAACTTCAGATTCGGGTGCTTCCTCAGGCTTGTTCATGCAGCCGAGCATAGCCACCCGAAGGATCAGTCAAAAGAGCGGAACGTCCACCGTCAGGTTCGACGGCTTGGGTAAGTGGTCTGTCAGTCGAATGTGGCTGCAGGGGCGGCGAGATCATGGAAAGGCGTACGTTCAAGCAAGCCGTGGAGGGACGCATCCGCTGACAGTAGTATTTGTACACATGAACGATGCACCCAAGGGCAGCAAGATCGATTTCGATGAGTGCTGGGCGCTGCTGGCAGCCTCCATCGTGGGACGACTCGCTCTAATCGTCGACGGCCACCCCGAGATCTTTCCGGTGAACTTCGTACTGGAACGCAGGAGCATCGTGTTCCGGACGGCTGCAGGGACAAAGCTGTGGACATCCATGAAGGAAGAACCTGCCGCATTCGAGATCGACGGTTACGAGCCCACGGCGGAGGAAGCGTGGAGCGTCGTCGCGCGGGGCAGCACCACGTTGATCGAGAACCCGGATGAACAATCCGCCGCGGACGCCCTCGGCCTGGAGCCCTGGGAACCCGGCGCAAAGTCTCACTACGTGCGGCTGCAGCCACAGGTGTTGACGGGACGACGGTTCAAGGTCAACGCCCCGGATGTATGGGCCACCCGGATCAACGACCCGCGCCGAAAATCCTTCGAATAGCTCTCTTCCAGTGCACAGGCGTACCGACCTCCGATGATTTTCTCGTCGTAGGCAGCCCCATCCAAGGATGACGCCGACCTGCTGACATCCCTCGCCCATCAGGCAGCCTCGACCGCGACAAAGCAGAGTGTTCGGCACCCGCTTCCGGCTCGTCATCCGGTTATGGATGCACTTTGTTCTCCGGCAGCGCGGGACGCAGCGTCATCTGGCTGACAGAACCCGCCTTCTGCGCAGGCGCCAGCGCCCTCAGCGCGTTGAGAATCGTGGCCAAATCCACCAGCTCCTGGGACAGGGCGCCGGCTACGGCGGGAATATAGCCGAAGGCGGCAATGATCATGAGCCCGGTGCTGAGGATGATCCCAATCCAGATGCTCTGCAGGGCCACCTTCACGCTGCGCTGTCCGATCTCCACGGCCCGGGCCACCTTGGACAGATCATCGAGCATGATCACCACATCGGCGGACTCGCTGGCCGCGGTGGAACCCTTGGCTCCCATCGCCACTCCCACATCCGCCGCGGCCAGCACCGGTGCATCGTTAACACCGTCACCGATCATCATGACCGGCCGGGACGGCAGGGCCTCCACCGCTTCCACCTTGTCCGCCGGCAGACACTCGGCCTGGATCCGAGTGATACCAAGTTCGGCGGCGATATGTTCCGCGGTTTCCTTCGCGTCACCTGTCAGCATGAGCGTCTCGCGGATTCCCAGCCGGCGCAGCTGCTCCAGCGTCTGCGCCGCGTTCGGGCGTACAGCATCACTCATGATCAGCGTTCCGGCGAAGACACCATCGATGCCCACGTACACGGCCATCTGCCCGCTGGTCAGCTGCGCATTCTCCACCCGGGCAGCGTTTTCCTCAACAAAGCGGCGCTTGCCGACGACGACCGTGCAGCTGCCGAAGTCCGCCCACACTCCGTGGGTGGCATGTTCGGTAGCGTCCCTTGCGGCCAGCAACGGCAGCCTGCGCCGGGCCGCAGCTTCCATCACCGAAGCAGCCAGAACATGGGACGAGTATTGTTCCGCCGAGGCTGCCCTCCGGAGCAGCTCATCCGGACTGATGCCCGGTACCCTGGCGGCGGTGCGGACCTCGACCAGCACCGGCCGCCCACCGGTCAGTGTCCCGGTCTTGTCGAAAGCGGCAACCCGGATTCTGCTCAGCGTTTCCAGTGTGCCGCCGTGCTTGACGATGATGCCAGCCCTGGAAGCCCTGCTCATGCCGGCCACGAACGCCACGGGTGCAGCAATGAGCAGCGGGCAGGGGGTGGCCACCACCAGGACTTCGGCAAACCGTCCCGGATCGCCGCTGGCCAGCCAGGCAGTCCCGGCAAGGACAAACGCGAAGAGGGTAAACGGTACGGCATAACGGTCCGCCATCCGGACAATGGGGGCACGGCTGGCAGCAGCTTCCCGCACGAGCGCCACGATCCGGCTGTAGTGGGAATCAGCCACCGCGGCTGATGCCTGCATCCGTACCGCGGAGGGCCCGTTGACCGAACCGCTCATAACCGGGTCTCCGGCCGTCTTTTCCACCGGAAGGCTCTCACCGGTCAGGGCCGATTCGTCAAAGGACCCGGACCCTGAGGCCAGCAGCCCGTCAACCGGCACTACCTCGGCAGGCCTGAGCAGGAGCATGTCGCCGGGGCGGACCTCCTCCACGCTGATGTCTTCGACAGCACGGCCCGCTCTCACCCGGTGGGCGATCTGAGGTGCGCGCTCAAGCAGGGCACTCAGCTCCCGCCGGGCGCGTCCCTGCGCAAAGTCCTCGAGTGCACGGCCACCGGAGAGCATGAGCACAACGATCAGGGACGCTATGTACTCGCCCACGGCCACCGTGCTCGCCACGGCGGCCACCGCCAGCAAATCTATTCCCAGGCGCCCGCGAACGACCGCGCGGATCATGTCTGCCGTCAGCCGGACCGTGATGAACAGCGCATAGACGCTGGCAGTCCACTGCGCCGCCACCGCTTCCCCACCCAACAGCAGACCGGCCACCACCAGGCCGCAGAGAACCGTGGCAGCCACCAGCGGATACCGGCGGACAAAGCCCATCAGTAACCGTCCTCCGCCGCAGCCTGACTGGTTCCGCCGGCAAGGCAAGCGAACATCCCGGTCCGCCGCAAAGAGCGCTTCCTGCATGCGACGCTGAGCGCTGGGCACGATCCGGCCGTGGCTGGGGCCGGGTGCCGGGATGCCAGGCCGTCGGGAATCCGGAACGTCGGAACGCCAGACCGAGGGACGCTCACCGGCCGTTCCTCCTCTTCACAACCGCTGGCGGCGTGGCCATACCGGATCTTGCAGAGTGGAGATTTCGCCAATGGGCCACCGCGGCGAAAACCAATAAGGGAACATGGATCGCCGGAAGATTCCGCGCGAACCACTTCGGCAGGTAGATGTCCGTCACGGAACCGCCTGAGGGATCACCGAGGCGCCGGGCCAAAGGGGTGAGCGGGCAGTGAAATCCATTGGCAATAAAGATGACTGATTCCCCGGCCACAACGGCGGCCGCCGTGGCCGCCCGCTGGTCCGTGCGCCCACGTACCCCGGAATAGAGCAGGTAAACCATGCACGCCTCAATGGTGAACCAGGCAAAGGTGTGAAAGGCCTTTACCGCCCTCAGGGTCCGGCGATGTTCATTCATCTTTCAACCTAAGCACCCGCTACTACTTTGTGCACTACCGATCTGACCACCATCCACGTTCGGGGATTCACACTGATCGGCCAGGTTCGATGCGCTTCGGGCAACTCCTCGTGTTCGGCGAAAAGTGCTCGTGACAATCGTGATGACGCGCTGCAACTGACAGCATGGAGCATGCCTAGCGGCCGAGTCGGTCGACAACCATGACGGCTCCTGCCGATCAGCATCCGTCATCGCAGCCGCGGCCACAACGGCAAGGCGATAAAGCCGACGCACAGCAGCACCGCTAGGGCGAACACGATCACATTTACGTTCTTCGTGGAGTCCGCCATGTCCTCTCCCGCTACCCCGCTGTCGCCCTAGCTACATGGTTACCCGTCTTTCAGGGTTTCGGCGAGCATCTATTGCCTGGGCGATGCTGTGCTATGGCCATCCATCGATTCGTAGACAACCGCTGCTTGCATGTCTCGCCTCCAAGCTGCAGTGTCCTGCAGAGTACGACTCAGGGATGGGCTCTGGGAGGGCAGAAGTCCGCGCCTTCCTCTGCTGCAGGTGAGTGTCTTCATTTGCTGGTGCTTCGGCCCGCAGCAGGCACTGCCTTTCTCTCCTCCGGGGGTATTGCGGCTAGCGTCATCGCCGTCTTCACTGCTGAATATAAGGCGCATTCCCCGATTGAACTGCAGACCACGCCTCCCCGAAAGGTCGCCATGCTCACTCATACGAACCTTCATCGGTTCCTTTGGGCTGTTACCGGAGTCCTGACACTCAGTGCTGCAGCGATAGGGCTCTGGGCACCCGGGATCTACGACCGCATCGTCAGTGACGCGCTCATCCCAGGGGCCTATTCACAGGACCTGCTATCCGTCGCCGCCGCACTGGGCCTCCTCTACCTGGCCCTCAGGGCCCATGCCGGCCGGGTGAAACACCAGATTATTGCGCTGGGCCTTCTGGGCTACCTCTTCTATGCGTATGGAATCTACGTGATCGAGCGGGCCTACAACGGCCTGTACCTCGTCTATATGGCGATTTTCACCTTGGCGTTCTGGGCCTTGGTTTATGCCGGAGCCCACCTTCGCCGTGATCTGCCCGAACCTGCCCTCTCCAAGACCCTTCGCCGTGTATCCGCCTCCGGCGCCATCCTCCAGCCCCTCATCTTTTACCCGCTCTGGATCGGGATGCTCCTGCCCCTGATGCAAAACCGGGGAGCAGATCGACTCCCTCTACTCGATCTTCATCCTGGACCTGTGCTTCATCATGCCCGCCTTCCTGATCCTGTCCATCCTGACCTACAGGAACCAGGGGACGGGACTGGTACTGCTGCCGGCCATGTACGTCCTCGGCTTCACCCTCATCTTCTCGCTGGCCGTCGGCGAGCTGGTCAAACCCTTGTTCAATGCGCCGATGAACACAGCTGCGTTTTGGCCGGCACTTGGATTGTCCATGTTGTTCCTTGTTCTCGGCATCCTGCACCTGAGCAGACTGCACGTTGGCGAGACCACTAGGACATCCACAAGTGGATCAAAAACTTGGTGAATCGAACGGATCAGCAGCCCGTTTCATAGCGTCCCCAGAGCCGAGACCTGATCGCTTATAACACTGAGAACGGCAGACTTTCTGCCCCTGTCGACCGCGGTATGGCGGGCGTATCCTCAAGAATATGACCGCCCCCGAGACATCCCCGAAGAGGAGGAAAACCTTGGGCGAGGCTATATTCAACGTCACGATATTCTTCGTCGCGGCAATCCTTTGGGCGGCCTTCGGCGCGCTCCTGATTTGGCGTCAAGGTGATCTGAGCGACCTGTGGAACACCTTCCGCGGACAACACTGGCTGCTGCAGGTAATCGAGTTCGTTCTCCTCTTGCCCTGGGCCATTGCCCTTTGGATATGGAACACCGGTTGGTGGCTGTGGATTCGCATCGTGCTTGTTCTGGGTCTTGCCTGGGTCAACCTCGTCATGTTCTGGCCGTGGCCGGGCGGTGACAAGCAAGTCCCGGTTCCATGAGGCGCAGCGGCTTCCTGGCTGGAATACCTACGGTTGGCATAACTGACTCAACCAGGAGCACGACCCGAACCCTCTTCGGCTAGCTCTCATCCCGAGAAGCCACTGCCGACTGTTGATCACCGGGTATCCGATGAGAGGGAGCCTGTCAGCCGGTCCGCACCGAGCGGCCACGCGGCGTCTCGGTGTAGTAGTACGAAGACATCGACTGACCCTGGCTTAGCCCCGGACCGCCCCGGACAACGCGAACGATCCGCCGGACCCGCGCGCCACCAGAACGTACAGGACGAGGACCGGAACCGAATACAGGATGGAGAATGCGGCCAACTGGCCGTAGGCGATGGCTCCATGCTGGCCGAAGAAGCTGAAGATCGAAACGGACGCGGGCTGTTTCGACGGGGACAGCAGGAGTATGAAGGGCACGAAGAAGTTGCCCCAGGTCTGGATGAAAACGAAGATGAACACCACGCCCAGCCCTTGGCGCATGAGGGGCAGCACCACGGTGCGCAGTGCCGTCAGCCCGGAGGCACCATCCATCCAGGCGGCTTCCTCCAGCGAGACGAGCACCGTGTCCATGAAGTTCTTGGTCATCCAGATGGCCATTGGCAGTGCCGTCGCCGCCATAAAGAGAACGGTTGACGGCATGGAGTCCAGCAGCCGCAACTGGACGAACAGGCCGTAGACCGGAACCATGATCGCGGTGATGGGCAGGCAGGTCCCGCACAGGATCGAATACAGGAACGGCCTGTTGAACCTGGACTGGAACCGGGAAAGCGGGTAGGCGGCCAGCACGGCAGCCGCCAGGGTCACCGTCGCCGTCCCGCCGGAGAGCAGCAGGCTGTTCCAGAGCGGCCTGATCAGCAATTCCGGCGTGAGGACAGCCGCAAAGTTGGTGAGCGAGGCGCTGGCGGGCAGCTGTGTCTGGTAACCGGCGTTGGTATCCAGCGAAGCGAATACCAGCCACAGCAACGGCAGCAGAAAGCAGACGCCGATCAGCAGCAGCGCGGCATCTGCCGGAGCACTGGCGGTACGGCGCCGCGGCGAGGATACCCGCCCGTCAGCGGTCCGCCGGGCCGCCTGTTCCGCCGTCGTCATCGGCTGTCCCCCTTGAGCAGCCGGACGTACGCAATCCCGAACACCAGGCCCAGGACAATGAGCACGGAGGCGATGGCGGTGCCGTAGCCGATGTCGCCGAACTTGAAGGCCTCCTGATAGGCAAGGACCGGCAAAGTGGTGCTGGCATTGGACGGTCCGCCAGCCGTCATCACCCAGATCAGCGTGAAGACCGCCAGGGTCTGGAGGGTCACGAGCATCAGGTTCGTGGCGATACTGGACCGGATCAATGGCAGCGTGATGAACACCAGCCGCTGCCGGCCGGATGCGCCGTCCATGAGGGCGGCTTCGGAGATGTCCTCCGGCACGTCGGCGAGGGCCGCCCGGTACACCAGCATAGAGAAGGCGGTGCCGCGCCAGATGTTGGCGAGCACCACGGCCACCATGGGAAACGCGTACAGCCAATCGGCACCGCCCCAGCCCGCACCTGCGAGCAGCTGGTTGAACGTCCCGTCCCTGCTGAAATAGGCGTAAGCGGCGAACGCGGCAACAATCTCGGGAAGCACCCAGGCCGCCACCACGGCGGTACCCACGACGGCGGACACGGGCTTCCGGGCACGCGTCATCAGTCCGGCAATCAGCAGTCCCAGCAGATTCTGGCCCACGATCGCGGACGCCACCACGAAAACAACCGTCAGGACAACTGACGCCGGGAATGCGGAGTCGGTCAGCAGCCGCGCGTAATTGTCGACGCCGGTCCAGGCCGGATTCCTGGCGTTCCGGCCGGTAAGGGCCGCATTCGTGAAGGACGCGTGGAAGGACCACAGGACAGGCGCCGCGAGGAAAAGGAGGAGCAGCAGGACGGACGGCACGACCGGCAGCAGCCGGAGCTGCTGCCGGACGGACTTGCGGGCACCCATGCGTTATTTCTGCAGAACCTTGGCGTCACCCACCTGGTCCCTGATTGTCTTGTCGTACTGCTCGGCTGCCTCCTGCGGCGAGAGCGTACCCGTGATCACAGCTTCAGTGGCAACCTGCACGGCCGCGGAGATCCGCGGGTAGTCCGCTGTTGCGGGCCTGTAGTGGGTGACGGAAACGAGTTCTGACACGTCTTTGACGAACGGGTTGGCCGCCAGATAGTCGGGTTCGGCGGCAACGTCGGAGCGGACCGCGATTTGGGAACTCGCAACGGTGAACGCCAGTGAGTTCTTCTTGTTCAGGGCCGTGGCAAGGAACTGGAATGCCTGGTCCGGATTCTTGGAGTCCGCACCGACGGCCAGGGTCCAGCCGCCCGACATGCTGACGCCGCCCGGCTCCTGGCCGTGCTGGGTGGGGAACTTAGCCACGCCCATGTCTTCGGCGTAGCCTGCCCACTCGTAACTGCCGCCCTTCTGCCAGAACGACGGCGCGTAGGAACCTTCCACGACGGCCCCCATTTTGCCCTTCGGCAACCATTCGCCGAAGACCTTCTTCCAGACGTTCGCGTCGAGCGCCTCGGCAGGCGTAACGGCCAGTTTTTCGTCGTAGAGGGTTTTCAGGAAGGCCAGCGCATCGGTGAAGCCCTGCGAGCCGACCACCCACTTCTTCTCCTGCTGGTCATACAGCTCACTGTCCGTGCCATACAACAGCTCGTAGAAGCTTTGCATTACGGTGCCTTCACCGGTCGCCTTGCCGGCGTACATGTTGAAGGGAACCACGGAGGGGTCCGCGGCCTTCATTTTGCGGGCAGCGTCGAGTATTTCATCCCAGGTCCGGGGCTGCCACGGCACGGCGATCCCTGCCTTTTGCAGGACCTTCTTGTTGTACCAGATGCCGCGGGTGTCAGTGCCCAGCGGGACAGCGTAGATGCCGCCGTCGTCCCCGGTGCCGGCAGCCTGGACGGCTTCACTGTAGGTCTTCCAGTCGTCCCATTTCTCAAGGTAACTGTCAAGCTTCAGGAGGTATCCGGCGTCGACGTCCGACCGCACTTTGAAAGTGTCCTCGTAAAAGACGTCCGGTGCGGTTTCCGCTGACCTCAGGGCCAGTGCAAGCTTGGTGCCATAGTCGTCGTCGTTCGCCTCGATGGGTTGCAGCTCAACGGTGGTGCCTTGGTTAGCGGCTTCAAATTCCTTCTTGGCATCCTTGAACAGGGTGTCGAGGGCGGTAAAGGAGTCTGTCTTTTGGTAGACGATCTTCAGTGTCCGGTTTTCTGCGGCCGGCTGTTCCGGGGAACAGGCCGATGTTGCCAGCAGCACTGCCGCAGACAACAGTGCCACAAATGATCTGGCAGGGCGGTGCATGACGCTCCAATCTTCGAGCGGCTGCAGCCCCCAATATCCTCCAGCTGGCCCCAGCCTGTATGCAATTTCAGGTGAATATCGCCCACCGGCTAACCGGCGTGAGCCGGTCCTCAGCCTTCAAGCACTAGCCTTCAGCCGGGAACCCTCCCCAGCCTCTCTGACAGAGTATCCCTTTCCGGTCAGCAAATTGCGTTTGCTTGGGTGGTAGCGGTCGGGGCTTTCAGAAGTTCGTAACCTCACCCTCTTGCCGGCCCTGCCCGCCCGCCGAAGTTGCTGCCTACTACGCCCTCCCGGCTTCGGTGAAGAAGCTCTTCGGGTCGTCGGCACCGAGCAGGTCGTGATGGAACACGATGGCATCCACCGGGCGGGTGTCCAGGAACAACACCGCAACCGTACGGGAGTGCACGATGGTGTAGCGCGTAAGGCCTTCCACCCAGGAATGGATCCCTGTGTACTCACCGACGTCCAGCCCGTCACCGAGCAGGCCGCGCTCCGCCAGAAGGTCATAGACCACATTCCAAGCAAGATCCATCAAGTCATGGATCGCAGCTTCCACTGTTGGCGCCGTCATACGTCCATGATCTCGCCGGCCGCTGACAGTCTTGCGAAGCTGTCTGGCGTGTCGTCAACTCTGCCGGTCCTCATGCCAAGCGGGGTCGGATTGCTTAGTGCGCGTGATGCCCAGCCTGTCGACTGGCTCTCCGTTCTTGGCGCCGTTCCCGCCTCTCATCGCGGTCCACACGGGACAGCAACACCAGGATCGTGCCGACCCAGATGACAAGAAATAGAAAGACAAGAGCAATCGCTTCCGTGCTGCCCATACAACAATGTTATGTCCGAATTGGCATCACATGGAGTGGCGATCAGATGTTGCTAAGTCAGCAGAGCTTCCAAGCATTTTTACACGATTCGACTCCGGCCGCGGCGGGCCGGCCTTCGGTGGTGCACCAGCCGCCGCGGTCGTGTTACGCGGTGCGACCGCTCGTGCACGGCCCGGCCGGCTCTCCGTTCCTGGCGCCGTGCCCGCCTTTCAGGGCGGTCGAGCCTCGAAAGCAGCACCAGAATGGTGCCGACCCACGTGATAGCCATCGCGAATACCAGTGCGATCGCTTCCTCAGGGCGCATAAGGCAATTTTACGCGCTCAAGTGGTATTGGGGCTGAAATGCCGGGCCTACCGAAGCGTGGTTGAGGCCTGTGGGTAGAGGATGTCTTCGCGGCTGTAGTGCCCCACAACGTCGAAAATTCGCTTGGCCGTCATGGAGCGATCCAGGTCGACGTCTGCGACAACTATTCCTTCCTGGTCATAGAGAGGACCCGCTATGGCACGGCCGTTAAGTGGCTCGAAAATCGCCGCTCCACCTCGTCCGAGCGCCTGATCATCGTCTGGCAATCGTGGAGATCCAGCCGTCAGAGTCATCGGCCGTCGGGGCCGTCCAGATCTGCACGCCTTGACGATAGATCGCATATCGCGCGAGAGGCATGCGGTTCTCCCAACAGATGAGGCCGCCAACCCTCCCGACTCGAGTCTCGGTGACATTCAGGTCCTGTCTGTAACCGACGCCGTGGACGTCTGCATCGGTTCATTCTGGGCCCGCAGTGGGTACGATGCGTCCATGACTGGTGACGAGGCAAGCGGACCCATCGACGGCACCCGATACGGGCACACGAATCTGATCGCACGCGACTGGCGCCGCCTCTCCGACTGGTACGTGCGTCTCTTCGGATGCACGCCGGTTCCACCGGAGCGAGACTACTCGGGGCCCGACGCTTGAGATCTACACGTTCGTCTCGACGGACGGAGCGTCGGAAGTGGGATTGACCGGCCGGGCTTCCGCCACATCGCCTTCGCGGTTGCGGACGTCCACGCCGCCCGACGCCGCGTCCTCGATGAGGGCGGGAGCTCCGTTGGCGAAGTCGTCACCCTCACGACAGCCGACGGGCGCAGGGTCACCTGGTGCTATGTCACCGACCCCGAGGGCAACGCCGTCGAGCTGCAGAGCTGGGCGCCACCGGCTTGAGCAGGCACTTCGAATCTCGGTGACCGCGATCCGCCGGCGGACTGGTTCGGAATGTCAATTGCGATTCCTCGCAGGGCTTCGCATCCCGCTGTAGGCTACCCCGACCCCTGCCAGGAAAATCAGGACAGCGAGGTAGACCGGGCCGAGGTGCCCTAGAGTGGCCAGACCCCACGGGTAATGCGCGGGGAGGGCCACTGCGAGTCCGACGGTCGGGACGATAACGGCTGTGGTGAAGGCCCACCGTTCTCCTCGGCGCACCCCGTACCAGGAGAGGCCTGCGATGGCCAGCCCGGTCGCAGCGATGAAGCCGCTCAGCGCAATGTGCAGATGGCTGATGTAGTGATGCAGTTGCGGGCTGAACGCCTCGACCTCCGCCATCCCCTTGTCCACTTGATCGGGACCGATACCCAACTCGAGGAAGGCACCCGTAAAGTTGAGTCCCAGGAAGACTGCGGCGTAAGCAACGAAGGCCAGCCCGGCAAGCGTCATGAGAGCGGCTCCCGTCCGGAGGCGGGCCTGGTTCTGCGGTGTAGTTTGGACGGCAGGCAAAGCCACCACCCCCTCTCTTCTTCATGTAGGACGCTCACGAAATTCCGGCCGGACTACCGGCCACGGGAAAGGGCGAGTGCCCATCCGCCGGCCACTCCAATGGCAAGTAGTACAGTTACAAAGCCGATCGCCGGTGCGCTCGGCCATGTCAGGGCGTCGCCATACCGCAGCAGGGCAAGCGCCTGCAGAATGACGAAGGCAACGGAGGTTAGCGCCACGGGGCGGACGGTGCGAAGGTCGCCGCTCAACTGGCCCTGGGCGGCCGCCCACCCAAGACCGACCAGCCACGCTCCGATCGCCCTCGCTGTGAGCTCGGACAGCGGCCACGGCCACCACGTCGCGG
The DNA here is from genome assembly GCF_059759125.1 of Arthrobacter sp. GQ119. Classification (NCBI taxonomy): domain Bacteria; kingdom Bacillati; phylum Actinomycetota; class Actinomycetes; order Micrococcales; family Micrococcaceae; genus Arthrobacter; species Arthrobacter sp. GQ119. The sequence continues at coordinate 162,967 of NZ_JCAXEA010000004.1, forward strand.
CAGGAATGGGTACTGCCAGGAGCGCCGCGCCATATAGCAGCAGTACCGCGGCGATTCCCGCCAGGAGCAGCCGGAGCGCAGAGGGTAGCATTGGCCTTCCCGCCGTTACGGACTTTGGGGCAGGACGCCTGGACCGGACCTGCATCCAGCTTATGACGAGCATCGCCACGGGCACGATGGCATAGATTGCCAGCCAGGCCCAAGTGGCTACCTGCGCGGTGGGGGCAGTGTCCGGCGACAAGTGGAATCGATCGAGATGAAGCAGGGTGACTCCGAGGGTCAATGTCGTGAAGACGAACACGGGCCAGACTGCCAGCCTCGCTGAATCCCAATTCGCTGAGCGGGCGCCCGTCACTTCCAGGCCGGCACTCGACCAGTATGCCGCCCCGAGGAAGACAGCGGTCATGGGCGGATTGACTGTCCACGCGAACCATTCCTCAGTCCGGAGCGGAAACACGAACAGCACGAGCCCGGCAAGAAACACGAGGAATGCAGCGACGTAGAGCAGCCGCCGCATCGGCGGAATCAACGGTGTGACCTCAGTTGAAGTGGACATCACCGGGCAGTTCCTCGGATGCGGCGATCTCAGCAGGGGCAGGGGGCGAGGCAGGCAGGGGGTTCTCGGCCAGGTAGCTGTGAAGCATCGAGACCACGGTGGCGCCGTCCCCGACTGCGGTAGCCACTCTTTTGATCGAACCGGCCCGCACGTCGCCGATCGCGAAAATGCCGGGCATGCTGGTTTCCAGCGCTAATGGCGCCCTGTCCGGCCTGGTGGACCCGGCGACACTGACATCCTGGCTGGCGCCCGTGCGCAGAAAGCCGGCTGGGTCACGCTCTACGGTGTCGGGCAGCCAGGAGGTCCGCGGCACCGCACCGATCAGCGCGAACAAGCCGCCCGCTTCGATCTCCTCGCTCGGGGTTGCGTCGGCTCCGGATGCGGCGACCTTGACGGCGGCAAGGAATCCGTCCTGATCGCGGACCCCCACGATCACGGTGCTGTGGCGGATCGCAACGTTCCGGGTGGCCTCGAGTTGGGAGATGAGGTAGTCCGACATACTGGCCGACAGGGTGGGTCCGCGCACCAGCAGCGTCACCTTCTTCGCGTACTTAGCAAGGTGCAGAACCGCTTGTCCGGCCGAGTTGCCGCCACCCACGACGCAGACGTGCTTTCCGGCCATCGACGGCGCCTCGGAGACTGTGGCGCCGTAGAAGACGCCTCTGCCGACCAGATCCTCCAGCTGAGGTACGCCGAGGCGGCGGTAGTCCACTCCGGTGGCCACCACGACTGTGCGGCACCGCACGACACTTCCATCGGAAATCGATACAGCGTACAACGCCCCGTCCACGCGGACGCCCTCCACCTTCCGCATGAACAGGAAGTCCGTGCCCAAAGTCCAGGCCTGGTGAAATGAGCGGTAGGCCAGGTGGGCACCGCTCACACCGCGGGAGAAGCCAGGGTAGTTGCGGATCAACGAGCTGGTGCCGGCCTGGCCTCCCACAGCCTCACCCTCCACGACCATGGTGGAGAGGCCCTCGGAGGAGGCATACACGGCGGTCGCGAGACCGGATGGACCGGCTCCCACAACCACCACATCGAAGATCTTGTCCGCCGGCGGCGGTCGGGTCACCCCCATCGCTTCGGCGATCTCCAGGTCACTGGGGTTCTCGAGGACAATTGGTGAAGCGGTGAACTCCAGCACCATGACCGGCAGCACGGGGTCGCGCAGGTCCAGGCTCTCCAGCGTCCGTTGCGCGGTCTCGGACCCCACAGGGTGGAAGCCCACCGGGATGTGGTTTCGACTCAAGGAATCGCGCAACATATGAGTCCGTTCGTCGCCTACCTCCCCGATCAGCCGGACCGCCTCGAACCCGACCCCCTGGGCCAGGTGCCAGTCGTCGAGGGCGTCGGTAATCGCCCCATGGAATTCTTCGTCGCGCGATCGTTCGGGACGTATGATCACCAATTCGGCGTACCCCTGCGCAATCGCCCGGAATACAGTGGGGGCGCTGGCGAAGTCACCCCATGTGACTACAACACCACGCTTGGCTGCCGGGTGAAAGACATAGGAACGCCGCAGGAAATCGAGCCCACCGCGGTCAGCCGGGCCGTAGCACGCGAGGATGAGGGCGACCTGGCGATTCCAGCGCCGGAGCCCCTCAAGCACCGCCCGCCCGTGGGCGTGGTCGGCGCAGGCCACCACCTCATAGTCGGCACCGTACCGTCGACGTAGCTCATCTCCAAGAACGCGCCGAGAGGTCGGGTCTGTGGTAGCAATCAGCATGACCGGAACCGAGTCATCCATGGCCGCCGTCTTTCCGGATCAATGGATCGGTGACGCTCACGATACCCGTGCGAGGACATTGGGGACAAGGGGTGCTTGTTGCCTCCCGGAAGGTCCTTCGCCACCAGTGTCGGAGTTGTATCGGGCCCCGGTTGTCGCCTCGATTCCGTCATTCCTAAGGCGCGGAGATTCTGCCAGAATGGCTCCCGGCGGTGGGCAAGCGGGATGACCTGAGCAGAACCGGAGCGATGGAAATGGAGGACCCCATGGAGAATCGCCCCATTCCGGGAATCAGCCTGGCCGCCACACCCAGTGGAACGGGGTGTCTGGAGTGCCTCAGCGGTGACGGCCCAGGCTGGTGGCTACATCTTCGCCGCTGCGCCCAATGCGGGCACATCGGATGCTGCGATTCATCACCCTCACAGCATGCAAGTGCCCACGCGCGAACCGTCGGTCACCCCGTCGTGAGGTCCTTTGAACCTGGGGAGGAGTGGTTCTACGAGCACACTACAAAGAAGTTCTTCCGCGGCCCGCGGCTTCCGGATCCTCAGTCCAGACCGCTAGAGCAGCCAGCACCTGCACCGGCAGACAAGGTACCGGCAGACTGGCGAGAGCACCTACACCGGTAACCGCGGATCCAGAACCATCAGCGCTGACGGGGATTCGACGAAGGATGCTGGTTAGGCTGTATGGATGGCGACAGTAATCCTCGTGCGGCACGGCCGCACCACAGCCAATGCCGCTGGACTGCTGGCGGGGCGGGCGGCCGGCGTCAGTTTGGACCAGATCGGGCGCGAGCAGGCAGCTTTGACCGGAGACCGACTCGCGGTCGTGCCCTTAGTTGGGGTGGTATCGAGCCCCCTCGAGCGTTGTCAGCAAACCGCCCGGCTCATCCTCGATCGCCAGGCTGGTAATCCTTATGCGCCGACCGATCCCGATCTCACCGAGTGCGATTACGGCCAGTGGCAGGGCCGCATGCTCAGTGATCTCGCGACGGAAGGCCTGTGGGCGGCTGTGCAGTCGCAGCCGTCCGCCGTCGTTTTTCCCGGCGGTGAATCCATGGCGGCGATGCAGGCTCGGTCGGTAACAGCAATCCGGCGCCACGATGCAGCCTTCGAAGCCAAGTACGGGCCAGGAGCCGTGTGGGTGGCAGTGAGTCACGGTGACATCATCAAATCAATCCTCGCCGACGCATTCGGCATGCACCTCGACCTGTTCCAGCGCATAAATGTGGGCCCTGCCTCCGTATCGATCGTCCACTACGGTGCAGTTCGGCCGAGCGTCTATGCGACGAACACCGACGCGGGGGATCTGTCATGGCTGTCGAAAGGCGTCAACTCCGGCGATGCGCCGGTGGGCGGCGGTGCCGGGCATACGGCTCACTAAAACCTCATGTGCCTAAAATACTGACATGCCCACACGTGTTCACGAGTTTGCCTGGCCTGACCGGGTCGTCATCGGTACCGTCGGCGTTCCAGGGGAGCGCACGTTCTACCTGCAGGTACGCACAGGTAAGCAAATCGTGAGCATCGCCCTCGAGAAGCAGCAGTCGGCCCAGCTTGCCGAGAAGATTGACGAAATCCTTGATCAGCTCATCACCCTTGAGGGCAACCCCTTCAGCGTTCCCACCGGTACTCCCATCGAACTCGTCGACAATGACCAGCTCGAGGCGGTCGACGAGCAGTTCCGAACCGGTGCCATGACCTTGGGTTGGGACCCGACGACGGCGCAAGTGGTCATAGAGGCATTCCCGATCACCGATGTCGATGACGATGACAACGACGAATCGCTTGATGGGAACGGCGCGGAAGTGCCCGAAATGCTGTTGGTGCGGATGCCGGTCGGTACCGCCCGTGCCTTCGCCAAGCGGACCCGAGAGGTTGTCGGCGCCGGGCGTCCCGCATGCCCGCTCTGCGGTTATCCCGTGGACCCAGACGGACACCTCTGCACTCTTCCCGAAGTCTGATGCCGGCGCCCGACCTGCTGACTGCCGAGCTGACGCTCACTGGCCGCATTACGACGGCGTCGAATGCCACCTTCCTGGGCACCATCGGTGACACCGCGGTCGTTTACAAGCCGATAGCCGGAGAGAAACCGCTGTGGGATTTTCCCGACGGCTTCCTTGCCCACCGGGAGGTCGCCGCCTACCTGGTGTCAGAGGTCCTCGGCTGGAACGTGGTGCCACGCACCTGGCTGCGCGATGGTCCGTTCGGCGAAGGGATGGTGCAGTTGTGGCAGGAGACAGACGCCGACCAGAACGCGGTGGACCTCGTCGCTACGGACGACGTCCCGGGAAGTGGTTGGAAACACGTTCTCGAGGGTCAGGATGGGGAGGGACGGATGGTCGCCCTCGTCCACGAGGACACGCCGGCGCTGAGACGCATGGCGGTGTTCGACGTCGTCGTGAACAACGCCGACCGCAAAGGCGCTCACATCCTTGCCATGACGGACGGGCACCGGCACGGCGTGGACCATGGACTCACCTTTCACCAGGATCACAAGCTGCGCACGGTGCTGTGGGGGTGGCTGGGAGAGACCCTGACCGACCAGGAATGCGACGGCGTCGATCGCGTCATCGAAGGGCTGCACGGTGACCTGGGCCGAAACCTCGCGGACTTGCTCAGCGCCGGAGAAATCGCCTCACTCGCCGCGCGCTGCACCCGGTTGCGGTTGACAGGGCGGTTCCCGGCTCCGAGCGGCGACATGCCCGCAGTTCCTTGGCCGCTGTTCTAAGGACACCAGGGCTGCAGGCTTCGTAGGCCGTCAGGCGGACGTTGAAAGGCAGTGTCCCGACGAGACCCCGTCGGGACACTTCTCGGCGAGCAGTGTGATGACAAGAACTAGAAGTCCCAGTCCTCGTCTTCAGTGTTGACGGCCTTGCCGATCACGTAGGAGGAACCCGAGCCCGAGAAGAAGTCGTGGTTCTCGTCCGCGTTCGGCGACAGGGCCGACAGGATCGCCGGGTTCACGTCCGTGACGGAGGCCGGGAACATCGCCTCGTAGCCCAGGTTCATCAGGGCCTTGTTGGCGTTGTAGTGAAGGAACTTCTTGACATCCTCGGCCAGGCCGACGCCGTCGTAGAGGTCGTGCGTGTACTGGACCTCGTTTTCGTACAGCTCGAAGAGCAGTTCGAAGGTGTAGTCCTTGATCTCCTGGCGGCGCTCCTCGGAAACCTTCTCCAGGCCCTTCTGGAACTTGTAGCCGATGTAGTAACCGTGCACGGCCTCATCGCGGATGATCAGGCGGATCAGGTCGGCCGTGTTGGTCAGCTTGGCCCGTGAAGACCAGTACATGGGCAGGTAGAAGCCCGAGTAGAACAGGAAGCTCTCCAGGAGAGTCGAGGCCACCTTGCGCTTCAGGGGATCGTCTCCCTGGTAGTAGTCCATGACGATCTGCGCCTTCTTCTGAAGGTTCTCGTTCTCCGTGGACCAGCGGAACGCGTCGTCGATCTCCTTGGTGGAGCACAGCGTCGAGAAGATCGACGAGTAGCTCTTCGCGTGCACAGCCTCCATGAACGCGATATTGGTGTAGACGGCTTCTTCGTGTGGCGTGAGCGCATCAGGGATCAACGAAACGGCGCCGACGGTGCCCTGGATGGTGTCCAGCAGCGTCAGACCGGTGAACACCCGCATGGTGAGCTGCTGCTCCGCCGGCGTCAGCGTTGCCCAGGACTGGACGTCGTTGGACAGCGGCACCTTCTCCGGCAGCCAGAAGTTGTTGACCAGGCGGTTCCAGACCTCCACGTCCTTGTCGTCCTGGATCCGGTTCCAGTTGATCGCTTCGACGTGCGTCAGCAGCTTGACCCTCTCGGTCATATCTTCCCCTAAAAAGTTTGGGTGGTTTCTTAATTAAAGCGTACGACGGCGGGCGGTTGCCCGCCGTCGTACTGGTGACGATTTAGTCGAAGCTACAACTAAAGCATGCAGCTGACGCAGCCCTCCACCTCGGTCCCTTCCAGCGCGAGCTGGCGGAGACGGATGTAGTAGATGGTCTTGATGCCCTTGCGCCAGGCATAGATCTGGGCCTTGTTGATGTCGCGGGTGGTGGCGGTGTCCTTGAAGAACAGCGTCAGCGACAGGCCCTGGTCCACGTGCTGCGTGGCAGCGGCATAGGTGTCGATGATCTTCTCGTAGCCGATCTCGTACGCGTCCTGGTAGTACTCCAGGTTGTCGTTGGTCAGGTACGGCGCCGGGTAGTAGACGCGGCCGATCTTGCCTTCCTTGCGGATCTCGATCTTGGACGCCACCGGGTGGATCGAGGAGGTGGAGTTGTTGATATAGGAGATCGAGCCGGTGGGCGGGACGGCCTGCAGGTTCTGGTTGTAGATGCCGTGCTCCATGACGGAGGCCTTCAGCTCGCGCCAGTCATCCTGTGTGGGGATGTGGACGTTCTTGAACAGCTCCTTAACCTTCTCGGTTTCCGGCACCCACTCCTGCTCCGTGTACTTGTCGAAGAATTCACCCGACGCGTACTTGGACTTCTCGAAGCCGCCGAACGTCTGGCCCGTCTCAATGGCCAGCAGGTTGGAGGCGCGGATGGCGTGGTACACCACCGAGTAGAAGTAGATGTTGGTGAAGTCCAGGCCCTCCTCGGAACCGTAGTGCACCCGCTCACGCGCCAGGTAGCCATGCAGGTTCATCTGGCCCAGGCCGATGGCGTGGCTCTGGTCGTTGCCCTTGGCGATCGACGGCACCGAGGTGATATTGGACATGTCCGAGACTGCCGAGAGCGACCGGATGGCCGTCTCGATGGTCAGGCCGAAGTCCGGCGAGTCCATGGTCTTCGCGATGTTCAGCGAACCCAGGTTGCAGGAGATGTCCTTGCCGGTCTCGTCGTAGGACAGATCGTCGTGGTACGTCGTGGGCTGGGAGACCTGGAGGATCTCGGAGCACAGGTTGGACATGATGATCTTGCCGTCAATCGGGTTGGCCCGGTTCACGGTGTCCTCGAACATGATGTACGGGTAGCCGGATTCGAACTGGATCTCGGCGAGGGTCTGGAAGAACTCGCGCGCCTTGATCTTGGTCTTCTTGATCCGGGAATCGTCCACCATCTCGTAGTACTTCTCGGTGACCGAGACGTCGGAGAACGGCATCCCGTAGACGCGTTCGACGTCGTACGGCGAGAACAGGTACATGTCCTCGTCCTTCTTGGCCAGCTCGAAGGTGATGTCCGGGATCACGACGCCGAGGGACAGCGTCTTGATGCGGACCTTCTCGTCCGCGTTCTCCCGCTTGGTGTCCAGGAACCGGTAGATGTCCGGGTGGTGGGCATGCAGGTACACGGCACCGGCGCCCTGGCGGGCACCGAGCTGGTTGGCGTACGAGAAGCTGTCTTCGAGCAGCTTCATCACGGGGATGACGCCGGAGGACTGGTTCTCGATCTGCTTGATCGGCGCGCCGACCTCGCGGATGTTGGTCAGCGCGAACGCCACGCCGCCGCCGCGCTTGGACAGCTGCAGCGCCGAGTTGATTGAGCGGCCGATCGACTCCATGTTGTCCTCGATGCGGAGCAGGAAGCAGGAGACCAGCTCGCCGCGCTGCTTCTTGCCGGCGTTCAGGAACGTCGGTGTGGCGGGCTGGAAGCGGCCCTCGATGATCTCATCCACCATCTGGGTGGCCAACTGCTCGTTGCCGCGGGCCAGGTGCAGGGCAACCATGCAGACCCGGTCCTCGTAGCGCTCCAGGAAGCGGTTGCCGTCGAAGGTCTTCAGCGTGTAGGACGTGTAGAACTTGAAGGCGCCCAGGAAGGTCTCAAAGCGGAACTTCTTCTTGTACGCGCGCCTGAAGAGCTCGCGGATGAAGTTCATCGTGTACTGGTCGAGGGTTTCGCGCTCGTAGTACTGGTTCTTCACCAGGTAGTCGAGCTTCTCCTCGAGGTCATGGAAGAAGACCGTGTTGTTGTTCACGTGCTGCAGGAAGTACTGGTGTGCGGCCTCGCGGTCCGCCTCGAACTGGATCTCGCCGTTGGGGCCATACAGGTTCAGCATGGCGTTCAGCTCGTGGTAGCCCAGGCCCTTGTATGCGGCAGGGAGCGCCGGCTTCTCCTGCTTTTCAACAGCCGTGTCCATGGGCTTGTCCCTTCCTTCGGGCCTGGTTACTTCTGTGTCTGCGACAGTCGTGTCCAAAACTCTTCCAATCCTTTTTGTACACGGTCGACGTCTTCCGGCGTCCCCATGAGTTCGAAACGGTATAGATGGGGAACGCCGCACTTGGCGGCGATGATGTCCCCCGCCATGCAGTAGTTGTCCCCGAAGTTCGTGTTCCCCGCCCCGATAACGCCCCTGAGCAGGCGGCGGTTCTGCGGGTTGTTCAGGAACCGGATGACCTGCTTGGGCACGGAGCCCTCGCCTCCGGTTCCGCCATACGTCGGCACCACCAGCACATATGGCTCGGAAGCAGTGAGCGGCTGGTCCTTCGGATACAGCGGAATGCGCGCCGCATCTGCGCCCAGCTTGTCGATGAAGCGCCTGGTGTTCTCGGAGGCCGAAGAAAAATAGATGAGGTGACAGTGCGTCCGGTTCCCGGACGCACTGTCCTCGGGTGCCCGGTTCATCGGCGTCGTGTTGTCAGCCTGCGCTGCAACCGGCGCATCGGCAAAAGCCGGCGCGGCCATGGGAGTCACCTCACCTACTGGTATTCATTGGCCGGAACGGCATTCGGCCCTGGTGCAGGCCTTCGGGCTTGCGTAGCCTAGGCCACCGAAGCAGCGGCGCTCAGCGCCAGCTCTTCGATCTTGTCCGGACGGAAGCCGGACCAGTGGTCCTGGTCCGTGACGACAACCGGAGCCTGCATGTACCCCAGTGACTTCAGGCGCTCAAGGGCGTCCGCGTCTTGGGAGATGTCCACGCTCTGGTAGGTGATGCCTTTCTTGTCCAGCGCGCGGTAGGTTGCGTTGCACTGAACACAGGCCGGCTTCGTGTAAACCGTAACGGTCATGGTCCCTGTCCCCTTTGTTGAAGTCACTGCTTCTGTACTCCTGAAGACTCTGCTTGAAGTCTCTGCGTCTAATTTCACCGATGCGGTGGAGACCCTGCCTGGAACTGCTGTCAACCAGAACCCTACTGCCCGGTACTGGCATCACCGGTCTCCCGCTCAATCTGTATGTCGATACTACATGTAGTGCAAGGCCCCCAGCGGAACCCCTAGATGATGTATTACAAGTATGTCATTTAATGCACTTTTAATCCACAGGCGGGGGTCCCCAAAATGTCCGGATTTCCGGCATTTTCGCGGACGAAATCCACACCCTGTGGAGTAGTTAGACACATTTAAACCCCAGCGTGTCGCGCGGAAGACGGCGTGTCGCACCTCCTCGGACCGGCCCGCAGACGTGGCGCCGGACACGATTAAGGGGCCCCGAAGCATGCTTCCGGACCCCTTCATGTGATTAAGGAAACGTGGCTACAGCTGCGCCTCACGGCGGTCCAGCACGATCTGCTGCACATCCAGGTAGCCTGACTGGAAACCGGCCCGGGAGTAGCAGAGGTAGAACAGCCACATCCGCTGGAAGACCTCATCGAATCCGAGTTCCCGCACCTCGCCGGCCCGCTCAATGAACCGTTCCTCCCAGAGCCGGAGCGTGGCCGCGTAGTGGTCGCCCATCCCCCGCCGTTCCCGGACCCGGAGCGTGGTGTGCTGCTCGGTGACACTTTCGATCGCCCGCACTGAAGGGAGGAAACCTCCCGGGAAGATGTACTTGTGCACCCAGGTGTAGGCATTCCGGGTGGCGAGCATCCGGTCGTGCGGCATCGTAATGGCCTGGATGGCCACCTTGCCGCCGGGCGCCAGCACCCTGTCGATGGTCTGGAAGTAGATGGCCCAGTACTCATAGCCCACCGCCTCGATCATCTCGACGGACACGACGGCGTCGTACTCGCCTTCCACGGCGCGGTAGTCCTGCAGCGCTACCGTGACCTGGTCCGAGTAACCCGCATCCTGAATCCGCTGCCGTGCCAGCGCCTGCTGCTCGCTGGACAGCGTGACCGTGTAGACGGTGGCACCGCGGGCAGCTGCGCGCAGGGCAAGCTCGCCCCAGCCCGTGCCGATCTCCAGCAGGCGCGTCCCTTCTCCCACTCCGGCCTTGTCCAGCAGCCTGTCGATCTTGGCCTGCTGCGCCGCCGCGATGGTCTCCCAGCCGACGTCCGGCAGCGGACCGGCGCCTGGCGGAAACAGCGCCGAGGAATAGCTCATGGTGGTGTCCAGGAAGGTGGCGAAGAGCTCGTTGGACAGGTCGTAGTGCCGCGAGATGTTGCCGCGCGTGTTCTGCTCCGTGTTGCGCTCCTGGCGCGGTGCGCGGGGCAGATACAGGCTGCGCAGCTTCTGCAGCGGCACAGGAATCAGCGTGTCCACCGAGGAGGCGAAGACCTCGAGCACGCCGGCCAGGTCGGACGCCTCCCAGTCCCCCGCCATGAACGACTCCCCCAGGCCGATCAGGCCGTTGCCGCCGATGCGGGCGTCGAAATGGTCGGGCCTGATCATCGTCATCACCGGGGACTTCGCGTCCCCGGCACCCAGCTGGGACCCGTCAGGGTATTCCACGCGCAGCGGCAGCCGCCGGGCGGCACCCCTGAACAGGGCACCTGCGGCTTTCCCCGCCAGGGCGGCTTTCGCCCCGGCAGGCGGATGCGCGACGCCGGGCCAGACGTCGGCGTCGATGGCGGCCGGAGCCGGCGGGATCCGGAGCGGACCGGCCGGGCTTCCCTGGTACGTCGGGTCTGTGAGAGTCATGCGACTGTCTCCTGTGGGGGGTGGTGGGGGCGGTTGACGACGGGCAGTCCACGGGCCCAAAGCTTGATTCCCTGCCAGTGGATCTGGGCGACCAGGCGCAGCGGCGCCAGCGGAACGTCGAGCGCCGCGGCGGCAATGCTGCGGGGCGTGGCCGCCGTGCGCACGCCGGTCATGGTGGCCGTGAATGGCTTCCGCCCGGACCGCTCGAGCACTACCGCGACGGCCAGCCGGCCACCGGGTTCCGGCAGAGTCATCCGGTAGCTGCCGTCCACTTCGTTGAAGGGCGACACATAGAATTCCTTGTCGGTGCTCGCACGTCCGGCATCATCTGTGGCCACCAGGTAGCAGTGCCGTTCCCCGTAGGTGTTGTGCACTTCGGCAATGACCGCGCGCAGGCTGCCGTCGGCACCGTGGCACCAGAACAGGCTGATGGGGTTGAAGACATGGCCAAGGACCCTGGCGTTCGCCAGCATGGTGACCTTGCCGCCGTCGGGCTCCAGCCCGTTGACGGCGAGAAAGCGATCCACGTTCGCCCGGATGCTGGCCTTGGGATCGCCCAGGTGGTCCTCCGCGTGAAAGGTTGCAATGGGCCGCAGCCACCATGGCAGGTGGGGCAGCTCATCGAGGTCCACAAACCAGCTGTAGCTGCGATAGGTGAAAGCGTTGGCCAGCGGGTCCCGCCGCACGTGCCGGATGCTGGTGCGGTAGATGGCCGCCGTCATGGCGCAAGCTCCGCCGGCTGCCCGGCGGCCATCATCCGGTGCCCGACGGCGGGGGCCTCCCACTCCCTGCCCAGCAGGGCGGCAGCCCGGACCCCCGACGCTGCCCCGTCCTCGTGGAACCCCCAGCCGTGGTACGCGCCGGCGAACGCCAGCCGGGAATCGCCGAGCTCCCCCAGCCGGGCCTGCGCGGCCACGGAATCCGGCGTGTACTGGGGGTGCTCATAGACGAGCTCCTGCAGCACTTTTCCCGGTTCGATGAGCTCGGATTCGCCCAGGCTGACGATGTAGCTGCCGCCGTCCTCGGGGCGGAGGCGCTGGAGACGGGTCAGGTCGTAGCTGACGAGCACGTGGCCCGGGCGCGCCCCGCAGGATGGCAGCCGGTAGTTCCAGGAAGCCCGGGCTGCCTCGCTGTGCGGCAGCACGGCGGGGTCGCGGTGGAACGTGATGTGGTTCACGGAGTACGGCATGGCGCCCAGCACACTGGTTTCGTCCGGCGTGGGATCCTCGATCATGGCCAGAGCCTCGCGCGGGTGGGCAGCGATGACGGCGGCGTCGAACTCCTCGGTGCCGTCCGCCGTCGTGATCCGGACCCCTGCGGCTGTGCGCCGCACGGCAATGACGGGACTGTTGAGGCGGACTTCCTGTATGCCGTCCACCACGCGGTCAACATAGCTCCGGGATCCCCCTTTTACCGTCTTCCACTGCGGGGAGCCCTTGATGCCGAGCATGCCGTGGTGGTCCAGGAAGGTGAAGAGATAGCGCGCAGGGTACGAGAGCGCGGTGGTCGGGTCGCAGGACCAGACGGCACTGACCACCGGAGCCATGAAATGGGCCGTGAAGTAGCCACTGAAGTTTTCCCGCTCCAAAAAGGATCCCAGGGTTTCCTCCGCGCCCGCCTCCGGACCTGCGGCCAGCAGTGCCCGTGCCCTGCGCCAGAACCTCAGGATTTCGGCCAGCATCCTCAGGTACCGGGGCCGCAGGAGGTTGGCAGGGCGGGCAAAGACGCCGGCGGCGCCCTTGGCTCCTGCGTATTCCAGGCCGCAGCCGTCGCACCGGATGCTCATGGTCATATCGGAGTCCTGGGTCTCGACGCCCAGCTCCCCGAAGAGCCTGATGAGGTTGGGGTAGGTGCGGTTGTTGTGGACGATGAATCCGGTGTCGACGGCCAGCGTCCCCGTCGCCTGCGGAATGTCATGCGTGTGGGCGTGGCCTCCGGCCCTGGCGTCCGCCTCGAACAGTGTCACGTGATCACGCCGGCTAAGAATGTGCGCGGCCGTCAGGCCCGCCACTCCGCTGCCGACGACGGCGACGCGCCGGTGCCCGTCTCCAGTCGCCGCTGGGCTCGATGACATTCCTTGCTCCTCTGCTGGACAGCTGCCGCTGCTTGAATACTCACGGGCTATTCGGAACAGGAGAGCGCACGGATGGGTGCTGCTGTTTTCGTGCGGCTGAGCAGCGGGAGTAATGTGGGCTGGTGGTCAATCCCGTACATCTCAGGACCCTGCTGGAAGTGACCAGGCTGGGGTCGTTTGCGGCCGCTGCGAGCCGGCTGGGCTACACCGCCTCCGCCGTGTCCCAGCAGATGTCAGCGCTGGAACGCGACACTGGCGTCCATCTGTTCCAGCGGTCGGCCCGGAGCGTGGTGCCCACTGATGCCGCAGTGGTGATGGCCCGCCATGCGGCCAAGGTCCTGACGGACATCGAGGCCCTGATGGCCGCCGCATCGAAGACCCAGGACGCCACAAGCCAGGAGCTGAGGCTGGGCATCTTCCCCAGCCTCGCCACCTACGTCCTGCCGAAGATTCTGAAGAACCCGGCCTGGAAAAACCTGGGCATCGACCTCCGGGTTTCCGTGGCCGAGCCGGCGCAGACCATCCAGGGGCTCCGCACCGGCGGAGACGTGGATGTGGCTCTGGTGTACCAGGTGGGCCAGTCAGGGCTCGCCTGGCCGCACACGATCAACCGGCAGTGGATCGGCGACGACAATTTCCGCGTGGTCCTGCCCAGCGGCTGGGGTTTCCGCACCGAGGCGAAGGTGGCAGCGGACCATCTTTCGGACATGCCCTGGATCATGCACCATCCCGGCACGAGCGATGCCACCGTGATCGAGCGGCTCTTTGCCAGCTGCAACCTCCATCCCCGCGTTGTGGCGTACAGCGACGACTTTCACGCCAGTCTGGAGATGGCCGCTGCGGGGCTGGGCGCCGCACTCGTACCCGAGCTTGCGTTGCTGCACCGGCCGTCCGGCGTCGTGGTGCTGGATGTGCCGGAGATCAGGCTGGCCCGCAACGTCTTTGCGCTGCTGATCAACGAGAAGAAGACCGCCCGCGTACAGCTCTTCGTGGACCTGCTGGCTGACACGCTCGGCAGTCTGGGGTCTTCAGATAAATAATCGCCGATGCTGGAATGAGCCGCTTTTCGGGTCTATGTTGAAGATATGACCAAGGTAGCGAGCCAGCACTTCGGAGTAATCGAGCTCAACCACGGCCGGGACCGTAACATCGCCACGGAACATGAGCTTGCCGGACAGCGCCTTGAGCTGGACCTGAACATCAACGCGCACGACCACTTCGATGAAGCAGCCATGCACAAGGTGGACTACCGGCTGCGCTACCTGCCCGAGCTCGTGGACGAGGTCCGCGAAATGATCGCTGAAGAGCTGGAGCAGGAAGGCACCAGCCCGCAGGAGTATCTCCGCTTCCACTGCAACGCCATCAAGGACGAGCACCTGCAGAAGGTCTTCGGCGTCCAGGACAAGAGCCAGCTGACGAACGCTGTGTTCCTGAAGGCCCTGAAGCTGGGCCATGTGGGCATCTACCCCGGCCAGCCCGAACGCTACTTCGTCATGGATTTCACCCTCGGCGAGCACTTCACCGACGAGGTGCTCGTGGCCTCCGCGGACGAAGACGGCGTCGTGGACGACGAAATCCTCTGGGAGTCGTGAGGATTCGACGGGTTCAACCACAGGAGCATTAAACGCCGACGGCGGGCGGTCACCCTGAGGTGACCGCCCGCCGTCGCGTCTCAAGCTCGATCAGCGGCTACATTCTTATTTTGCGCTTTCCAGCAGTTCTGCGCGAACTGTCTTGGTGGCCTCGACGAGGTTACGCAGGGACTCTTCGGTCTCGGTGTAGCCGCGGGTCTTCAGGCCGCAGTCCGGGTTGACCCAGAGCTGGCGGGACGGGACGTGCTTGACGGCGGTGCTGAGCAGCTCGGTGACTTCCTGCTCGCCCGGAACGCGCGGCGAGTGGATGTCGTAGACGCCCGGGCCAACGCCGCGGCCGAAGTTGTGGGACTCGAGGTCGTGGACAACCTCCATGCGGGAGCGGGCTGCCTCGATCGAGGTCACGTCGGCGTCCAGTCCGTCGATGGCGTCGATGATGGCGCCAAACTCGGAGTAGCACAGGTGCGTGTGGATCTGGGTTTCGTCAGCAACGCCGGCGGTGGACAGGCGGAAGGAGTTCACGGACCAGTCCAGGTATGCGGGCTGGTCCGCCTTGCGCAGCGGCAGGAGTTCGCGCAGTGCGGGCTCGTCCACCTGGATGATCTTGATGCCGGCAGCCTCGAGGTCGGCGATCTCGTCGCGCAGCGCCAGGGCGACCTGGTTGGCGGTCTCGCCCAGCGGCTGGTCGTCGCGGACGAAAGACCAGGCGAGGATGGTGACCGGGCCGGTGAGCATGCCCTTCATCGGCTTGTTGGTGAGGGACTGGGCGTACTTGGCCCAGTCCACCGTGATGGGGGCGCTGCGGGTGACGTCGCCCCAGAGGATGGAGGGACGGGTGCAGCGCGAGCCGTAGGACTGGACCCAGCCGTGGACGGTGACGTCGAAGCCTTCGAGGTTCTCCGCGAAGTACTGGACCATGTCGTTGCGCTCGGGTTCGCCGTGCACAAGGACGTCGAAGCCGAGCTCTTCCTGGAGCTCCACAACGCGCTTGATCTCGTCCTTCATGAGCTGCTCGTACTGCTCCGTGGTGAGGTCGCCCTTGTTGGCGCGGGCACGGGCGGTGCGGATCTCGGACGTCTGCGGGAACGAGCCGATGGTCGTGGTCGGCAGCGGCGGCAGGGCAAGGGCCGTCTCCTGGGCGGCTTCACGGACCGAGTACTCGGAGCGGTTGAAGTCGGCGGAGGTCAGGGCGGCGGTGCGGGCCCGGACGTCGGCGCGCTGCACACCCTCTGCGGCAGCGCGGGACGCGATGATCCCCGTGGCTTCGTCGATGGCCGGCTGCACGGCGGCGGCGTCGGTCAGCAGACCTGCCAGGGTGACGACCTCGACGGCCTTCTGGTCGGCAAATGCCAGCCAGCTGCGGAGCTGCTCGGACAGCTGGGTCTCTTCCTCGACGTCGTGCGGGACGTGCTGGGTGGAGGTGGAGGTGCTGATGGCCAGCTTGGCGACAGACTTCTGAAGTTCGGCGACCTTGTCCGCCGAAGCCTGCAGGTCGTTGCGCCAGATGTTGTGGCCGTCAACGACACCTGCAACGAGGGTCTTCCCGCCCAGGGCGGCCAATGCCGCGGCGGAGGGAACGGCACCCTTGAAGACGTCGATGTGCAGGGCGTCGATGTTGGTGGCGGCGAGGGTGCCGAGCTGGCCGTTCAGCGCGCCGTAGGGCGTGGAGACGAACAGCTGCGGGCGCTGGGCAACGGCCGAGAGCACCTCGTAGGAGCGGGCAACGGCTGCCTGGATCTCCTGGGCCGGGGTGTCCTGGTCAACCACCAGGGCGGGCTCGTCGAGCTGGACCCAGCTGGCGCCGGCAGCGGCCAGCTTCTCGAGCAGTGCGCTGTAGACCGGGAGGACGTCCTCAAGGCGGGACAGCGGGCTGAAGCCTGCCGGGGCGTCGTCGGAAGCCTTGCTCAGGAGGAGGAAGGTGACCGGGCCCACGATGTACGGGCGGGTCTCCACACCGTTGGCGAGGGCGTATTCGAATTCCTCAACGATCCGGTTGGAGGTCAGCGCGAAGTTGGTCTCCGGGCCGATCTCCGGTACGAGGTAGTGGTAGTTGGTGTCGAACCACTTCGTCATCTCCAGCGGCTGCTGTTCCTTGTTGCCGCGGGCCAGGGTGAAGTAGCCGTCGATGTCCAGCTGTCCCTCAGCGTTGAGGAGGTTGCCGAAACGGGCGGGAACGGCGCCGAGGTGGGCGGCGGCGTCGAGCACCTGGTCGTAGAAGGAGAAGGTACCGGGAACGGCGGCAGCCTCGGTCAGGCCCAGGCCCTGCAGGCGCTTCGCGGTGCCCAGCTGGATTTCCTTGGCGGCCGCGTCGAGGGCGGCGGCGTCGATCTTGCCGGCCCAGTAGGCTTCGACGGCCTTCTTCAGTTCGCGGCGGCGGCCGATGCGGGGGTAGCCCAGGATCGAGGCGGACGGGAACGCGGTGTTCTGTTCAGTCATGTGAGATTCCTTGAATGGTTGAGAAAGTGTGAGGGTCGTGGCTGCCTGCCGCGCAATGTCAGCTGGCGGTGTTGTCGGCTGGCTGTGTTGTCAGCTGGCGGTGTTGTCAGCTGGCGGTGTTGTCAGCTGGCGGTATTGTCAACTGGCCAGTTGACGACGGGCGAGCGCGTTGAGGCGGCTGGCGGAGCGTGTGGGCCTCGCAAGCGACAGCTTGTCGAGGACGTCCATCGCGCTCTGGTGTTCATTGAACGTGTACAGGTGGAGCCCGGGGGCTCCGGCATCCAGGGCGGCGTTGGCCAGATCCACGGTGGCGCTGACGCCGATGCGGAGCCGCTCGGCGTCGGAGTCCGCAGCGGCAAGCCGTTCGATGAGTTCCGGGGCGGGCTGAACGCCGGTGAGCTCGCCGAGGCGCTTCAGCCTCCGCAGGCTCGTGAGCGGCATAACGCCCGGAATGATCGGGATGGTGACGCCGGCGCGGCGCGCCCTCGTGATGAGGTCCGCGTACTGCTCGGTGCGGAAGAACACCTGGGTGATGGCGAAGTCCGCTCCGGAGCGCTGCTTGGCCAGCAGCACCTCGACGTCGTGCGCCTCGCTCGGGGATTCCGGATGCCGGGTGGGATACGCGGCCACGCCAACAGCCACCTTGCCGGCGCACAGCAGCGCGGAACGGCGCTGCTCAACGCGGCGGATGAGCTCGATCAGGTCCTGCGCGTAGCGGAGCGAACCGCTGACGGGCTCTCCCTGGTCCTTGGGCTGGTCGCCGCGGAGGGCGAGGATGCCGCGGACTCCGGCATCCAGGAGCTCCCCGATGATCTCGGCAAGTTCCGCCGGCGTGTTTCCCACGCAGGTCAGGTGGGCCAGCGGCCGGAGGGTGGTTTCCAGGACGAGCCGGTTGATGAGTTCGACGGCGGTGTCCCGGTTGGAGCCGCTGGCACCGTATGTGACGGAGACATAGTCGGGGTCAGTGGTCTCGAGCTCGCGGATGGTGGTCCAGAGTGTCTCTGCAGCCGCGGGAGAGCGCGGCGGGAAGAGCTCGTAGGAGAGCGCCACCGGGGCGGCGTCTGAAAGATTTGGATGTGTCTCAATAAGGCTGGGTGGTGACATTTGCGTCCTTGGCTATGGGCCATTGAAGGCGGAACTGCCGTGGCGTGGGCCCGTGCAGTGAGCGGTCAATGAATTGAGTTTGGGGAACACGGAAGCAACTTCGGCAGGGCGCAGCCGCGACTGTTACGCCTGAATAAAAGCTGTCCGTGAGCAAATGTCAGGCCCACATGGGGGCACCCACATCCTCCTTGGCGGCTGCCTGGCGGCATATCCGCAGCGGAGGATCGCTGACACGTTACCTCGGTAACTTGTATAGAACTCTAGGAGCCGTGCCGGGCACCGTTCAAGTCGGGCATCGAATTAAGACGCATTCTTACGCCTCCTTGACCGTCCGCCACAGAATTTTCTTCGCCGGCTGCCGCATAGGAGCCCTCCCTTTGGGGCGGGAACAGGTCTATTCTTTTGCCATGATCCAGCTACCAGCCAGCTACCAGGAATATCTTGCCGACAAGGACCCGAGCTTCGTTGACATGGTCCGGCCTGTCCTCTTGCAGTCCGCAGCGGACCAGCTCCACGGCGTCCGCGTGCTGTATGTCCCGCGAGGCCACCAGGCACACCTTGATGACACCATTCCCTACGGAACGATCGTCGAGGACATCGACTGACTCAACCCTCCAGCAGCAGCCGCTGCGCGCGGGGCGCAAGCGTGTGCTCCAGGACCAGGCAGGCAGCCCCCACGGCACCGACGTCCTCCCCCACCCCGGTTCCCACCACCTCGATGGCGTGGATGTTCCGGGCGTCGCTGTTTTCCCTGATCAGATCGGGGACTTGGTCCAGGTAGCGCTTGGACAGTGGAGCCCAGAACGGTCCGCCGAATACAACACGGTCAACGTCGAGCGTGTTGGCCACCACGGCCGCCGCCCGCGCCACCAGGACAGCTGATTTGTCGATGATGGCCGCTGCTGCCTCGTTTCCTGCGTCGGCAGCCTGGCACAGCAGGGCGAACCCTTCCTGCACGGCCGGTCCGTTGGACAGCGGGGCGGCCTCGTCCAGGACTCCGGCGGCATGGGCTTCAGCCACCAGGACCTTGGGAATGCACGATGACTTGACGCAACCCCGCAGGCCGCAGTCACAGAGAGGGCCGTCCGGATCAACGACAATATGGCCGATCTCGCCCGCGTTGCCCGATGAACCGCGCACAACCTCGTCGTTGAGCACGATGCCGCAGCCAATGCCGGTGCCCATGTACATGAACACGAAGCTCCCGGTACCGCTGGGGCCGCCTGCCCAGGTTTCCGCGACGGCGGCGCTGGTGACGTCTTTGTCCATGAGGACGGACATGCCCGTGGCGTCCGCCAGTGCGTCACGGAGCGGAACACGGTGCCAGCCGGTCAGCAGCGGAGGCTCCACCACGGTTCCGTTGTCATGGTCGATCGGTCCCGGCGCCGCAACGCCCAGACCGGCGATCTTGCCCTGGTCCACGCCGGAGGCCCGGATCAGCTGTTCAATCTCGTCGGCGATGGCGGCAATGACAGCGTCCGGGCCGCCGTCCGCGGGGGTTTTGATTTGCGAATGCTGGACCACCGCACCCACGAGGTCCAGCAGCACAAACGTTGCGACGGCGGGGTCCAGGTGCACGCCCACGGCGTACATCCCCGACGGGTTGAGGCGGAGAATCGTGCGGGGTTTTCCCGGCCCGCTCCCCTCCTTTCCCGCTTCGATGATGAGGTTCTGGTCCAGCAGGCGGCGGGAGATGTTTGAGATGGTCTGCGGGGACAGACCGACGATCTGCGCCAGTTCGACGCGGCTCAGGCCTCCGGACGAGCGCCGGATCGCATCCAGGATGACGGTCAGATTGAAGTCACCCATGCGGGGCAAGTTTGTTCCGCGCCTCGGTGAGGGCTGGCGGATCTCGGTCAAGGAATCCCCTAAGCATCGTCGGTGGGCCACTATCGATGTCTGAATCGTACGTTACCTGCCGGTATACGGGTATGTCCCACGCGCGAATGCGTGAGGCCCGTGGCCGGTGCCAACGGCGGGGCCTAGCCGGCCTGCCCCTTGACACTGAGAGCCACCGTGAATTTGGGATTTCGGCCCTTGATGCGGGTGGGGCCCACAAGCCGTTCGAGAGCCGGTACGTACCGCAGGTGGCTGTTGAAGACAGTCCAGAGCTCACCGCCCGGAGCCAGGACGCGGCCCGCGGCCTCGAACATTTTGATGCCGGCGCCCGCATGCACGCTCGCGCCGAGGTGGAAGGGCGGGTTCAGCAGGATGAGGTCGGCGGCGCCAGCCGGGAGGGAAGCCATGGCGTCCTCCTGCAGCACCGTAATCTGCCCGCCCAGGCCGTTCGCCCTTGCCGTGGCCGCTGCGGACGCTGCGGCGGACGCTGACTGGTCAGTGGCGATGACTGCCGACCCAGGGTGGGCCCGGGCGTACATGGCTGCCAGGACGCCGGTGCCGCAGCCCAGATCCACGGCGGTGGCGGCCTCGGGCATATCAGGGAGGAAGCGCAACAGGAAACGTGTTCCGATGTCCAGCTTAGTGCCGGCGAAAACGGCGCCGTGGGCACAGATGTCCAGATCGAGCTCGGTGTTGTGCTCCGTCACGGGATACGGCGGCGGTGGCTGCACGGCTCTGGCGCGCGAGGCCACGAGGACCCGGGATTTTTGGCGCGCCAGCTGCGGCTGGACGGATTCAAAGTACCGCCCCAGCACGGCGTTCATGCCCAAGGACATGTGCTTCACGCGGCCACCGGCCAGGACCACCGCCCCGGCAGACGCGTACCGCGCCACGGCGGCGCTGATTTCCTCGAGTTCGGCGAGGGTCTTGGGAAGCTGCAACAGGACGAGGTCCGCACCGGCCAAAAGCCCTTCCCCCAAGGGGAGCTGCTCAAAGCCGGCATCAATGCCGAGTGCTGCCGCATTGTTCCGAAGTGCCCGTTCGCCCGTGATGAGATCCTGGTGCACGCGGATCCGGGCCGGCACCCGGGGCGCAATCCCCGAGAGGAGGGCGAGCGTGAGGGCCCCGTAGCGGTCTCCGATGACGGCTACGTCGCTCTCCGGCGTCAGGAGTTCGGCGGCCGTGTCCAGCAGGAGCACGTCCGTGGCATCCCATGCCTGCAGGTTCACCGCCTCGACGTCGGGGTATCTCCGGAGCGTGCCCAGAACCTGCCCTAAACTGTTCTCCGTCACGTACCGCTGCCGCCTGTTCGTCGCTGCTTGCCTCCGCCCACCGGATACACAATGCAGACCCGATGGATAACGCAAAAGGGCCGCCCCATGGGACGACCCTTTCTTGTTCTTGGTGGAGCTGAGGGGACTCGAACCCCTGACCCCCTGCATGCCATGCAGGTGCGCTACCAGCTGCGCCACAGCCCCGAACTGTTGCCGCTGCCGGTCTTTGTGTTTCCCGGAAGCAACCTGAATAGCGTAATGCACAATCTCCCGGAAGCGAAATCGAGGAGCGCTGCCGCAGGCTGACGCTTCGCTCGGGCTCACGCCGCGACGGAATCTGGAGTCTTGATCCGAACATGCGGGAACACTTTAACGGCCTTGAGGTCGCCGCGGGAGCATTCAAGGAGCCGGGCAGCAGCGTCGCGGCTCTTTGTAGACCCAGGAGGACTGCGGTGGCCGACGATCAGGACCTGCCCCCGTTGGACGGCGCCGTGCTGCGGTCCCTGGCAGACGAGGCGGGACGTGCGGTGGCCCAAGCGTTTTTCGAGGAGTACCTGCAGCTGCTGCCTGTCCGCGCGGCCGCGATCCTGCGTGGCCTGGCAAGCGAAGAGCCTGCGTCGGCCGTGGAGCCGCTCGTGAGCCTGAGGGTGACGTCGGCCATGGCCGGGGGCTTGAGGCTCGAAGAATACTGCCAGAAGCTTGAGCAAGCGGTGAAGCGCGGACACAGGCCGGATCCGGTGGCCGTTAAGGCGGTCCTGTTCGCGAACATACGGCTGCTGGTGCGTGAGGCCACGCGGCAGGGCTACCTGCCCCACCAGCGTCCGGGAAGTCCGGAGCAGTAGGCGCCACCTGCTCCTGCCCTGCGCGCAGCCTCCGTAGTGAGCGGCAACAAAAAACCGCTGGAACCAGAGTAATCCCGGTTCCAGCGGTTGGTGGTGGAGCTGAGGGGACTCGAACCCCTGACCCCCTGCATGCCATGCAGGTGCGCTACCAGCTGCGCCACAGCCCCAATTTTCGCCGCTTCGATGCCTTCGGCTTTCGCCTGCTGGCCCGTCCTACTGTCCGGATCGATCTGTCCTGATCGCTCCGAAGCAACTCAAATATCTTAGAACAGCGTTTCCGAAAATTCCAAATCCGGCATATTCGGCGCTGTTCCGCCGCGGCTACTCGGAATCGGAGCCTGCGGCGGCCTTGGCCGAGGTGTCATCGCCGAGCTGCAAATCCACGACCGGGCAGTCCTTCCAAAGCCGCTCGAGGGCGTAGAAGACGCGGTCTTCCTCATGCTGTACGTGGATCACCACGTCGGAGTAGTCCAGCAGCACCCAGCGTCCCGCTGACCGTCCTTCGCGACGCACCGGACGGAGGTCCTGCTTGATGAGTTCTTCTTCGATCCCGTCAACGATGGCGTTGACCTGGCGTTCGCTGGGGGCCGAGGCGATGAGGAAGACGTCCGCCAAGGCCAGGCGTTCGCTGACATCGAGAGCCACGATGTCCTGGGCAATCTTGTCCGCCGCAGCCCTCGCTGCGTGTCGGGCTGTGGCGATGGATGAATCAGATGCAGTCACGGGACTCCTTGTAGTGGTGTAAAACCTGGTGTTGGTTGTGGAAGTCAGCGCGACAGGCCGCTGATGATCATGATGACGCCGGCGATAAGTGCCAGGGCCCCGAGGGCCAGCACCCCCAGCTGAAGAATGCGGAGCCGTTGTGCCCGGGCGAGGCCTGCCGTGGCAGCATCCAGCGGATCCAGCCCATAGGCGGACTTCGCCGAAACCGGCGGAAGCCCCGTGAACTCCTCAACGGCATCCGTATCCCGGCCCGCGGTCGCCTGGGGAGCGGCGGCCGGTGCAGCGGCAGCCTTGGCAGCAGCTTCAGCACGGGCAATCACCCGGGCCCGTCCCGTAGACGTCGCATTGCCCGCCGCCTTGGATGGGCGGGAACCACGCGCAGGGATGCGTGGCCCGGGATTGGTCACCACGGGAACATACGATGTGGCCGGACGCTTCATGACGGGACGGTCCACGCCGGGCACCTGGACGAACTCCAGCGGCGTCACCATGGCCAGGTTACTGGCGGTCGACGGATCGTTCTGAGGCTGCGCCGGGGTGTTCTTTTCCGCCAGCTTCTGCTTGGCCAGTGCGCGCTTGTTGAGCACGGCAGCGCGTTCCGCAAGAGCGATCTGCTCGGCCAGGATCTCAGGATCCACAGCTTCAGGATCCGTTGCCGCGATGTGCTCCATCTTCGCGATCTGGTTCTTGGCCTGTTCGGCTATGAGGGCCCGCGCCTCAAGGGCCTGCTCAACGGTCATACCGTCGGGCAGCTCCTGGGGAACACCGGAGGTCGATTCGCGGGAAGCTGCCTTTGGGGCCGCCTGTGGCTGCGCCGGTGCGGGCTGTTGGGCCGGCGCCTGCGGCTGGGCTGGGCCCTTGCCGGAAGCAGTGCCTTGGCCGGAAGCGGGCGGGACCACCGGAATGGCCGACGTGACGGCCTGTTCCAGCTGCTGCAGCCTGAGCTGGCGCCGCGTGGGAGGCCCGCCGGCTGACAGCTGTCCTTCCTTCTCCGCAAGTTCCTTGATGGTGCGGAGCGCTGCCCGGTCCCTGGCCCTGATCTGGGAAGAGCGCTCGGCCGCCGAACCGGCGGGAACCGAGTCCACGGGACCCGGCGCTACACGCCGGACACGTCCGGTCGCTGAGGACGGACGCGTTGCCTCCGCGCCGCGGGCAGTGTCCGTCTTGCGGCGGTCCGCGGGCACCTGGGGTGCAGGCTGCTTAGGGGAAGGCCGGGCCGGTTCAGCCTGTTTCGTAACAGGCTGCTTCGCGTCTGCCTTTTTCGTAACAGTCTGCTTCGCGGCAGGTTGTTTTGTCGCAGGGGTTACCTCACCGGCACCGGCGGTGCTGGCGTCCCGGATCTGACCCTGGGCTGCATCTCTGGCCTTCCGTAATTCACGGCGGCTGCGGATGGGAGGCTGTTCCTGACTCATTAAAAACTCATTCAGTGCTGGCGGGATCGTCTGTCTCGGTAAGCTCAGAGCTGGTTCGTTCGGCCGGCGGTGCGGCATACAGGCCGTACTTGGCGATGTACTGAACGACGCCGTCCGGAACCAGGTACCAGACCGGGTTGTGCTCAGCCACCCGTGCCCGGCAGTCCGTCGAGGAAATCGCCATGGCCGGCACTGTCAGGAGGCTGACGTCGTCGCGGCCCATGCCGTCGAGTTCGTGCCCGGGGCGCGTGACTCCCACGAAGTGGGCCAGCGACCAGAGCTCGTCGATATCTTTCCATGACAGAATCTGCGCCAAGGCGTCCGCGCCGGTGATAAAGAACAGATCAGCGTCGGGGCGCTGTCGCCGGAGGTCACGGAGGGTGTCGATGGTGTAGGTGGGACCGGGGCGGTCCACATCAACCCTGCTGACGGTGAAGCGCGGATTCGATGCCGTCGCAATCACGGTCATCAGGTAGCGGTGCTCCGGCTCGCTGACTTTCTTGCTCGACTTCTGCCACGGCTGGCCGGTCGGGACGAACACCACTTCGTCCAGTCCAAACTTGGCTGCCACCTCACTTGCCGCAACGAGGTGGCCGTGATGGATGGGGTCAAACGTCCCACCCATCACGCCCAGCCTCAGCCGGCCTTGCCGGCCGCCGTGGTGCAATGCGGCGGAAATGTTAGTGGCCCTGGCCGTGGTCGTGCTTGTTGGGGTGCTGACGGTGCGGGTCTGCATGCTCGTCAACCGCGGTGTGGCGGTTGCCCAGGTTCGTGTAGGACAAGGTAACGAACATCATGACCAACAGGATGGCAAAGATCGCAATGCCGAAGACCCAGGGTTCCGCCCACAGCGGGGCCCGTTCTTCGTGTTGGGCGGCGGACAAGGCGATCTGCTGGAGCAGCATTTTCTCCCCTAGGGCTGAAAGGATGGCGACGGCGGCATTTCCCGCCGTTCCGGACTTCTGTATATGTTACCGCGTTGTTTGACGCGATAATGGCGGTGCTAGCCGCGGACCTGGCCCTCGCCCTGCACGATCCACTTCGTGGTGGTGAGTTCCGTGAGGCCCATCGGACCGCGCGCGTGAAGCTTCTGGGTGGAGATGCCGACCTCGGCCCCCAGGCCCAGCTCGCCGCCGTCAGTAAAGCGCGTGGACGCGTTCACGATCACCGCGGCAGAGTCGATCTCCGCGATGAAGCGCTCGGCGTTCCCCAGGTCATTGGTGAGAATGGCCTCGGTATGCCCGGTTGTCCACGTGCGGATGTGCTTCACGGCCTCGTCGAGGCTGTCCACCATGGCCACGGCCAGGTCCAGGTCCATGTATTCGGTGGCCCAGTCCTCATCGGTGGCCGGCACGGACTCGACGGATGCGGGAAGCGCAGCCCGGACCCGCTCATCGGCATGGAGCCTGACTCCGGCCTTGCTCAGTGCCGCCGCTACCGCCGGGAGGACCTTGGAGCCGGAGTGGACCAGAAGCGTTTCCACCGTATTGCAGACGCTGGGACGCTGGGTCTTGGCGTTGAGGAGGATCTCCACGGCCATGTCCTCGCTGGCTGACTCGTCAACGAAGATGTGGACGTTGCCCTCGCCGGTCTCGATAACCGGGACGGAGGAGTTGTTGACCACGGTTTGGATCAGTTCACGCCCGCCGCGGGGAATCAGCACGTCAACACGGCCCCGGGCGCGCATGAGCACGTTGGCGCCCTCGCGGCCGTACTGGTCCACGGTCTGGACCGCGTCGGCGGGGAGGCCGACGGCGGTGAGAGCCTCGCGAAGGACGCTGATGAGGGCCTCGTTGGTGGCCGCAGCCGCGGTTCCGCCGCGCAGGATGACCGCATTGCCGCTCTTGAGCGCGAGTCCTGCGATATCCACGGTGACGTTGGGGCGTGCTTCATAGATGGCTGCAACAACGCCCATGGGAACGTTGACCTGGCGCAGGCGCAGGCCGTTCGGCAGGGTCTGGCCGCGGACTACGTTGCCGACGGGGTCGGGAAGTCCCGCGAGGTTTTCCAGGGCGCCGGAGAGGGCCTCGATGCGGGCGTCGTTGAGGGTCAGCCGGTCCAGCAGGGCGGCCGACGTTCCGTTGGCGCGCCCCGCCTCTACGTCCTTGGTGTTGGCCGCGAGGATTTCAGCCTTGCGCTCGAGGAGGGCGGTCCCGATGGCCCGGAGGCCCTTGTCCTTCAGTGCGCGGTTGGCGCGGGACATGCTGCGGGCAGCCTGGCGGGAACGGTCGGCGATCGCGTACACGGCCGCTTCAACCTCAGCGGGTGAGGGCTGGCTGTTTTCCGGCGTGGAGGGGACCTGCGTAGCGTCGGTGGATGTCTCTGCTGCTTGGTTCATCAGTGCCTCAGTCATCATTCAAGTCTAGGTGAGTCTGGCCGTTAGACCAGAACCAGGTCGTCTACGTGGACAACTTCACGGTCGAAACCGCGGCCCAGGGACTCCCCCAGTTCCACGGTGGAACGGCCCAGCATCTGCGGCAGTTCGTCGGCTGAATAGTTGACCAGGCCGCGGGCAATCACGGTGCCGTCGGGCGCGATCATTTCGACGGCGTCGCCCGACTCAAAGTGGCCTTCAACGGACGTAATACCGGCCGGCAACAGCGAGGCGCCGTTGTCCCGGACGGCCCTCACGGCGCCGTCGTCGAGAATCAGGCGGCCCTGCACGTGTGCCAGGTGGGCGAGCCACATCATGCGCACGGACTTGCGGCCGCTGTTGACCGAGAACCAGGTTCCCACGTCTTTGCCGGCCAGGGCGGCCGCGGCGTTCGCCGTTGAGGTGACAAGGGCGGGAATGCCCGAATCGGCGGCCATCGTGGCGGCCTCGACCTTGGTCTGCATGCCGCCGGTGCCGACGCCGGCCTTGCCGGGGCTGCCGATGTTGACACCCTCCAGGTCCTGGGGGCCGTCAACCTGCGGGATCCGCTTGGCGCCCTTGGCGGGCGGGCCGTCGTACAGGGAGTCGACGTCGGAAAGCAGCACCAGCGCATCGGCGCGGACCAGGTGGGCCACAAGGGCCGAGAGCCGGTCGTTGTCGCCGAAGCGGATCTTGTGGGTGGCGACGGTGTCATTCTCGTTGACCACGGGGACCACGCCCAGGTTCAGCAGACGGTTCAATGCCCGGAACGCGTTCTGGTGGTGGCTCCGCCGCATCAGGTCATCCGCGGTTAGCAGCACCTGGCTCACGGTGACGCCGTGCGCCGCGAAGGCGTGCGTGTAGCGGGCCATGAGCAGCCCCTGCCCCACGCTGGCTGCGGCCTGTTGCGTCGCCAGGTCGCGCGGGCGCTTGACCAGGCCAAGAGGCGCCAGCCCCGCCGAGATGGCACCGGAGGAGACCAGAATGATCTCGGTGCCTTCGTTGCTCTTGGCGGCCAGCGCATTGGAGAGCTCGATCAATGCCTCTTCGGAGATTCCGCCCTTGATGCTCGTGAGCGACGACGATCCGACCTTGACGACAATGCGGCGGGCCCTGGCGAGCATGCTGCGGTCGTCGGTTCTTGGTTCCTCGATGACAATTGCGGAATTATCAGACACGTGTGCGGGTTCACTCCTCATGTTGGGTGTTCAGTCCACTCTCCTTGAGCGGCCGTGCGGCACGGCGCCCGCTGACTGATTCGGTCCAGATGCCCGCCTTGCGCTCGGCTTCCAGCTCGGCGCGTGCCGCTGCTTTGGCCTCACGGCGTTCAATCTGTTCTTCACGCTTCTGGCCACGGGTGGGCCGGTCCCCGATGTCTGCAAAGCGGACATCGGTGCCGCGCGGCGACGCCAGCAGTTCGGCGCCTGCCATCATGGTCGGCTCCCAGTCGAACACCACGCCGTCGTCGTCACCGATCACTACGGTGTCGCCGGGCTTGGCGCCCTGCTTGAACAGCTCGGTTTCAACACCAAGCTTGGCCAGCCGGTCCGCGAGGTAGCCAATGGCCTCCTCGTTGGTGAAGTCAGTCTGCTTGACCCAGCGCACGGGCTTCTCACCCAGAACGCGGAACAGCGGCTCCAGGTTCTTTTCCTCGCGGCGGATCTTGAAGCCGGCCTCGTTGACTGCGCGGGGGCGCAGCACAGGCGCGTGCACCTTCGGCGGCGTCGCGGCCACAGAGTCACGGGCGGCCTTGACGATCTCCGCCATGGCAAATCCGAGTTGCCGGAGACCTTCGTGGCTCGTGGCCGAAACCTCGAACACGCGGTAGCCCCTCGACTCCAGCTCCGGGCGGACGAACTCGGCCATGTCCTTGCCGTCAGGCAGGTCGACCTTGTTCAAAGCCACCAGCCGGGGCCGGTGGTTCAGCGGAACAACCTCGCCGTCGGTGCCGGCATAGCTCATATCAACGGCATACTTTTCGAGTTCAGCTTCGATGATGGCGAGGTCGGAGAGTGGATCTCTGTCAGATTCCAGCGTACCGCAGTCCAAAACGTGAACCAAAGCGGCGCACCGCTCGACGTGGCGCAGGAAGTTGTGCCCCAGGCCTTTGCCTTCACTTGCGCCTTCGATGAGACCGGGGACGTCGGCGATGGTGAACCGCACGTCGCCGGCCTGCACGACGCCGAGGTTGGGGATGAGCGTCGTGAAAGGATAATCGGCGATCTTGGGCCTTGCGGCGGACATCGCTGCGATCAGGCTTGACTTGCCGGCGGACGGGAAGCCGACCAGGGCGATGTCTGCGATGGACTTCAGTTCCAGCACGATGTCGCTGGACTCGCCCTCGATGCCGAGCAAAGCGAAGCCCGGCGCCCGGCGCTTCTGGGACGACAGGGCTGCGTTGCCGAGTCCACCGAGCCCGCCGGCCGCGGCGATGAACTCGGTGCCTTCGCCCACGAGGTCCGCCAGGACCTCGCCGTCCCTGGTCTTGACGACCGTGCCGTCCGGGACCGGAAGGATCAGCGTTTCGCCGTTCTTGCCGCCGCGCCAGTCGCCCATGCCGGGCCCGCCGTTGGTGGCGTGCCGGTGCGGGGCGTGGTGGTAGTCCAGCAGCGTGGTGGTCTGGGAGTCCACGCGGAGGATGACGTCTCCGCCATTGCCTCCGTTGCCGCCGTCGGGGCCGCCAAGCGGCTTGAACTTCTCACGGTGCACCGAGACACAGCCGTGGCCGCCGGTACCGCCGGATACGTGCAGTACTACCCGGTCTACAAAGCTCGCCACGGTGAATCTCCTCTGTGCCTAATCCGGACGTTCTGGACGCCCAAATTGATTGTAATGCGGTTAAAAGACCAGTGGAGCGGGCCATCATGGCCCGCTCCACCGGTTCAGATCCTGTTGTTACTCTGCAGCTGCAGCAGCAACGATGTTCACGACTCGACGGCCGCGGCGGGTGCCGAATTCAACAGCGCCTGCCTGCAGTGCGAACAGCGTGTCATCGCCACCGCGGCCAACGCCTGCACCGGGGTGGAAGTGGGTGCCACGCTGGCGGACGATGATCTCGCCTGCGGAAACTACCTGGCCGCCGAAGCGCTTGACGCCGAGGTACTGGGCGTTGGAGTCACGACCGTTGCGAGTGGAGCTCGCGCCTTTTTTATGTGCCATTTGGAATGCCTGCCTTTAAATTCTGGGGAATCTGCTGAAAACCTGAACAGTAACCAGAGGTTACTTGATACCGGTGATCTTGACCTTGGTCAGTTCCTGACGGTGACCCTGGCGCTTCTTGTAACCGGTCTTGTTCTTGAACTTCTGGATGACGATCTTCGGACCACGGAGGTCCTGGAGGATCTCAGCCGTAACAGTTACCTTGGCCAGGTCCGCAGCTGCGGATGTGACCTTGTCACCGTCTACCAGGAGCAGTGCGGGCAGCTCAATGGTGCTGCCGGCTCCACCGGCGACGCGGTTCAGGGTAACGAAGTCTCCAACGGAAACCTTCTCTTGGCGGCCGCCTGCGCGGACAATCGCGTACACCACTTGGGAACTCACTTCTCTCGACGTTTATTACTAAATTTGCGTGCGGAACCTGGGTCCAAAGGTGTTTGGTCCGGCTCTCGCTGTGCCTCAACGCCGTGGATTCCCCGGGGGAATCCGTGAGCTATCCCCGGAACAATGCCGTTTGGAATTCCAAAAGGACCGTTCCCGGGGTCATAACCCAAGTGTTGGCGTAAGCACCGAAGATCTAGAATACGCTAATTTCGTCTTCGGCCGCAAATGAGGCTGGTTTCGGCGGGTTGTCCGTGATAAGCACCACAGGCCTGTTGCACCGACCTGCCGTCACCGTGCGCGTTTATCATACCGGCTCCTGCGCCGGAGACCGTTCAGCTGTGGAGCCGCGGCGCGTCGAAAAAATCCACCTCGTAGCGGCAGGACTGCCTGAATGCCGTCAGCATCAGGCTGCGTTCTGCGTCGGACGCCGCGCGGCCCGCGGCGTCGGTGATCGCGATGGCCTGCCGGGTGGCCTCTGCAAAGCCCTCGTCGGCGTAGGTGCGCAACCACTCCGCGTACGGATGCCCTTCAGCGGCGCCGGCTGCGAGGAATTCGGCGTGCAGGGTCTCCCCCACTTCGGCGTAAAGCCAGAAGCACGGGAGCACCGCGGCCACCAGCACGGCATAGCTCCCCGAGGCAGACGCTGCCACCAGGTGGTCCACATAAGCCTTGGTGACCGGCCCGAGGTCGGGCAGCACCATCCGGGTGCTGAGCCAGCTGCGGTGCAGCTCGGACTCCACTTCAAGGCACTGCTGCGCAGAACGGGCCCAGAAGAGTTGCTCAGCCTCGGTGGGGGCGAGGGCGCTGGCCCGTGCCAGGACGCGTGAGTATCCGTTGAGGTAGATGGCGTCCTGCGCGAGGTAATAGGCGAACTCGCTTTCGGGCAGCGTGCCTTCAGCCAGCCCACGGATGAAGCCCAGGCCGTAGATCGCGTCGAGATCCGCGGCGGCCTCCGCATGGAGCAGGTCCGCAAAACTGCCCTCGGCGCCTGCTCCCGGGGACGCCAGGTGGTGGAAGTGGTGGACCGGCCCGTTGCCGTGCCCCACCTCAAGCTGCCCGGAGGAGCGGAGGGCCTCTTCCAGCCAGGGCTTGACGGTGCGGAGTGACTGTTCCCAGTCGCCCACACGGGCCTGCACGGTGGCCATCGCCGAGGACAGGGAGCACCCGGTCCCGTGGCTGTTGCGGGTCGGCACCCGCGGGCCGTCCACCACGACGACATCGGCCGACAGGGCGCCGCCCGTATTCACCAGGGCGTCGGGGCAGTCGGCACCGTCCAGGTGCCCGCCTTTGACGAGGACGGTGGCCCCCGTTTCGGCGGCCAGCCGTTTGCCCTGCTCCAGCGCGTCCGGCCAGGTGGAGGCCTCCGGCTCCCCGAGCAGCATCGCAAGCTCGGCGAGGTTGGGTGTGATCAGGTCAGCCAGCGGCAGGAGTTCCCGCAGGGCCGCCTCAGCAGACTCCTGCAGAAGCCGGTCCCCGCTGGTTGCCACCATCACGGGATCAAGAACGACGACGCCGGGGCGCACCTTCTCCAGCCAGCCGCGCACCGCGGCAATCACCTGTGCGTCGCCCAGCATGCCGATCTTTACGGCGTCCACGGCGATGTCGTCACTGATGGCGGTCAACTGTGCCGTCAGGAAGTCAGCCGGCGGGACATGCACGGCGCTGACGCCCCGGGTGTTCTGGGCGGTCAGCGCCGTGATGGCCGCCATTCCATAGCCACCCGTGGCGGCGATGCTTTTCAGGTCCGCCTGGATGCCGGCTCCGCCGGACGGGTCCGAGCCGGCGATGGCCAGGACGCGGGGAATGCTGCGGGTGGGCGGTACAGCCTCACCCGACGCAGGCTGGACAAGGTGCAGGGCAGATAGTGAAGACAAAGGAGACATCCCTTCGCCGGTGCTAACCGGTCAGGTTCAACGGGTTTGGATCTCAGCCGGCTCCGTGCGCGGCACCCCGTGTCAGTCCCCCAGCCTAGCGGTTTGCTCCCCTTCGGGCACTGCGTTGCAGTTTGCGACCGGCAGCCCCGCAATGTGCCGGGGCAACAGCCTGCGGACGTTCCCTGGCGCAAAAGCACAACGGGCCGGTGCCGCCGTTGCGGCACTGGCCCGTTGAATCAGGTCAGTTCAAACGGAAATCCGTCCGCCTCACAGCTCGGACGCAGGCACGCCGACGCCGAGAATGATCGGCTCGCTGGCAGGCTTCGGGGCAGGGGCGCTGCCTGAATCCGGCGCCTTGGCTTCGTGCGAGTGCCCGGCTGCTGATGCCGGAGCGGTCTCGTGGTGTTCCACGGATGTCTCGTTGGCTGCGCCCTGAGCCCGGCTGGCACTGCGGTTGCGGCGCGGCCGGCGCGTGCGGGTCTGCACCGCCGAGTGGTCAGCGAACCGGTCGGCGTCGTGGTCCGCGCCTGCCGGGGCAGGCCGCGTTCCGGCCGGCGCTGCCGGCTCGGCAGCGGACGTCTCCCCAGCGGCAGGTGCGCGGTCCGCCGTCGGCTGCTCCTCAGCGGGAGCGGCCGGCGCGCCGAGGTGCGCGAACGCCTCCTCCAGCCGGTCCAGCGTCAGGGCAGGAGTTTCGGAGGCCGGCTCGCCGGCGTGCTCGACGAAAGGAAGCACGACTTTCTCGCCGCCAAAGGTCAGCACGGCGCCGGGACGGCCTGAAACGCTCTCCGTCTCCGGGGTACGGTGCACCGCCGGGCTTTCCGGGGCGGATGGCGCCGGGGCAGCGGCAGAGCGCTGTGCTCCGGCGGAAGCGGCCTGGTGGGCGGCGTCCTCATGGAGATGCGCTGCATGGGCCGCGGCCGCGATGTTGGCAAGTGCGGCCCGTGTCGCCTCAGCCTTGGCGTGGCGCTCGGCCTCCGTGGGCTCGTGGTGGACGGCAGCAGGTGCAGCGGTGCCCGTTTCCGCAGGAAGCTGACCGCCCTTGCCGCGCCGGCGGCTCTTGCGTTCGGTCCGCACGGCGGGCTGGTGCTCCGCCCGCGGAACGTGGTGCTCGGCCGCAACAACGTTGGCCCGCCGGTGTTCCACGGGCTCGTCGTGCGTGACCACGCCGCGGCCGGCGCATACCTCGCACTGTTCGCCGAAGACTTCCAGCAGGCCGGTGCCCATGCGCTTGCGGGTCATCTGGACGAGACCCAGTGAGGTCACTTCCGCCACCTGGTGCTTGGTGCGGTCACGGCCCAGGCACTCCACCATACGGCGCAGCACGAGGTCCCGGTTGGACTCCAGGACCATGTCGATGAAGTCGATCACGATGATTCCGCCGATGTCCCGGAGGCGCAGCTGGCGGACAACTTCCTCGGCCGCCTCCAGGTTGTTCTTCGTGACGGTTTCCTCGAGGTTGCCGCCGCTGCCGGTGAACTTTCCCGTGTTGACGTCCACCACGGTCATGGCCTCGGTGCGGTCAATGACGAGGGAACCGCCGGACGGCAGGAACACCTTGCGGTCCAGCGCCTTGTGGATCTGCTCGTCAATGCGCCAGGCCGAGAAGATGTCCTGGTCCTTGGTCCACTTCTCAAGCCGTCCGACAAGGTCCGGGGCAACGTAGGTGACGTAGGCCTCGATGGTGTCCCATGCTTCGTCGCCGGAGACGATCAGCTTGGAGAAATCCTCGTTGAAGACGTCGCGGACAACCTTGATGGTCAGGTCCGGTTCGCCGTACAGCAGCTCGGGAGCGAGGACCTTGGTGGACTTCGCCTGGCTTTCGATGCCCTCCCACTGCGCCCGGAGGCGGTTGATGTCATGCGTGAGCTCTTCCTCCGACGCGCCTTCGGCCGCCGTGCGGACGATGACGCCGGCATCCTCGGGCAGGCGGTCCTTGAGGATCCGCTTCAGGCGGTTGCGTTCGACGTCGGGCAGCTTGCGTGAGATGCCCGTCATGGAACCGCCGGGCACGTACACCAGGTAGCGTCCGGGCAGGGAGATCTGGCTCGTCAGGCGTGCACCCTTGTGGCCCACAGGGTCCTTGGTGACCTGGACGAGGACGGAATCCCCGGACTTCAGGGCGTTCTCGATCCGGCGCTGCTTGCCCTCGAGGTTCACCGCTTCCCAGTTCACTTCACCGGCGTAGAGCACGGCGTTGCGGCCGCGGCCGATGTCAACGAAGGCCGCTTCCATCGACGGCAGGACGTTCTGGACCTTGCCCAGGTAGACGTTGCCGATCAGCGAGTCCTGCTGTGTCTTGGACACGAAGTGCTCGGCCAGCACGCCGTCCTCGAGGACACCGATCTGGATTCTGTCGTCGCGCTGGCGCACGATCATCTGCCGGTCAACTGATTCGCGGCGGGCCAGGAACTCGGCCTCGGTGATGACGGTGCGGCGGCGGCCGGTGTCGCGGGATTCACGGCGGCGCTGCTTCTTCGCTTCGAGCCTCGTGGAGCCCTTAACGCTGGTCACCCGGTTGCTGACGGCAGGCTCACTGGGAACGCGCGGGGCCCGGACGCGGGTCACCGTGTTGGGGGGATCGTCGTCTCCCCCGCCGGTGAGCTCGAGGTCCTGGTCCCCGCGCCGGCGGCGGCGCCGGCGGCGGGACGTCACACCTTCGTCACCCTGGCCCACGGTCTCTTCGTCGGTGTCCTCGGACGCGTCTGCGCCCTCGGCGTCGGCTCCGGAGTCGTCGCGCTCCGAGACGTCACGGTCAGTGATTTCACGGCCGTTCCGGGTCCGCCCACGGCGGCCGCGGCTGCGGCGGCGGCGTCGTCCGCCCTCGTCGTCCTGCTCGTCCTCGCCGCCTTCGGCCTCAGTGTCCTCCGCGGCGGGAGTGGCAGCCGGGCGAATCACGGTGTTGAGGTCGGGCGCCTGGAAGATGATCGACGTGACCGATGCCGGCTCCAGGAAGAGCGAACCTGCCGGAGCGGCCGGCGACGGCTCCTCCTCGATCTCGGCTGCATCCTCGGCGGCTTCAGCTTCGGCGGCCTGCGCGGCGGCTGTCTCCGCCTGGATTTTTGCGACCGGCGTTTCTTCGACCCGAGTTTCCACGGCAGAAGTTTCAGCAGCGGACCCGGCCGCTGCGGCTTCTGCGGACGCGGGCGCTGGCTGCTCTTCAGTGTCGGACTGTTCGGTGGCGGGCTCTACAGTTTTGGCCTTTGCAACGCGGCGGCGGCGGACGGGCTTCGCTTCAGGCTCTCCGGCCGGCTCGGCACCGGAGGGCTCGGCACCGGAGGGCTCGACGGCGGCCGCTTCAGCGGATGCCCCGGCGGCTGCCTCGGCGCCCGCCCCTTCGGCGAACGCGGGGAGCGGCTGGTCCGCGGCCTTCTTGCGGGAACGCGTGCGACGCACCGGGGCTTTTGCCTCCGCAACGGCAGCTTCCACCGCCGTCACTTCAGAATGCGCTGCGTCCACGGGTTCCGACACAACGGAGTCAGCCGACAGCGCGGGCTCGCCGAGGACAGGCTCCTGCAGCGCCGGTTCCGGCAGCGACGCCTGGGCCTCGGGTTCCTTTACCTTGGGCGCTGCCTTGCGCCGTGTGCGGGTGGCCTTCTTGGGAGCTACCGCTTCCGCGTTGGCGGCCGGATCCTCGTTAACGGCGTTTACCTGGTCATTATCCATATGTGGCGACACTCCTGCCCCTGACATGCCGCCACATCCGGCACCCGTTGGGGCACATATTGTCAAAACCCGCAGGCGTTGACAGAAGTCAATTGGATACCCTCAGGTTCGCACCGGCAGTGGGGTGCGGCAGCCCTGAAAGGCCGGCGGGAATGTTACTGGAACCCGTTGTTTCTGCAATCCACAACCAGGTGCCGTCCAATGGAATGCGGAGGCAGGATTTCCGTTATCCGGGCCTCCGCTGCGTCTCATTGGCGGTCTTGGGAACAAGCCACCGGACTGGAACCCGAATGTGGTTCGCGTTCCAGCCACGTTCATTCTCTCATACAGCAGTTCAAAAACGCCGTCATTGAGTGACAAACACAGTCAAGGGAGCCGGGAGTGCCCGCCGCACCAAGCTTGCATCCAGACTGCGGCGATACAATCTGGGCAGGAGCACCCAAGATAAAGGACGCCACCCCCATGCCCAGCATTCCGTCTTCCACCGGCACGGATTCCGAGCACGACTACGCCGACGAAACCCCGGGGCGGGCTGCAGCTGCCGAAGCTGCAGGACCGGCCATGACGCGTGACCGCCCGTTTGGGTGGCTGCTGGTCATCACCGGCATCGTGGGATGGATCGCGTCCGGCATCCTGGTGCTGGAAAAGCTCGAGGTTCTCAAGGATCCCAACCACACCACCGTCTGCGACGTGAACCCGTGGATCTCCTGCGGCCAGGTGATGCAAACGCCGCAGAGTTCGGTCTTCGGCTTTCCCAATATGTTCATCGGCATAGTGGCCTTCGCCGTGATCATCACCGTCGGCATGGCGCTGTTGTCCGGCGCCCGTTTCAGCCGCTGGTACTGGCTGGGACTGCAGGCCGGCGTCACTCTCGGTTTCGCCTTCGTTGTGTGGCTGTGGTTCCAGGCGCTCTATGAGATCCGCATCCTGTGCCCGTTCTGCATGGTGGTGTGGGCTGCCATGATTCCCCTCTTCGTCTGGGTCACCGTCCGCAACGTTGTCCGCGGGGCCATCCCGGCGCCGACGGGTGTGGCCAAAATTCTCGGCGACGCCGGATGGATCATCACCGCGCTGCTCTATGTGGCAGTCATCGCCACGATCTTCTTCGCCTTCATCCAGGTATTCATCGGCACCTCCGGTTTCTAGGCCAAAAGAAAAAGCGCGAACTGGCAGATAACGCCCTCAAAAGCTGATTTTGAGGGCATTTGCTGCCAGTTCGCGCTTAGGCGCTGTTCTAGGCCTGGAACCAGATCTTGATTTCGCGCTCGGCCGAGTCGACGGAGTCCGAGCCGTGGACCAGGTTCTGCTGGACCTTCAGGCCCCAGTCCCGGCCGAAGTCGCCGCGGATGGTGCCCGGCGCCGCCGTCGTGGGGTCAGTGGTGCCGGCCAGCGAGCGGAAGCCCTCGATGACGCGGTGGCCTTCGAAGATCGCAGCGACGACCGGGCCGCTGAGCATGAAATCAACCAGCGGCTCGTAGAACGGCTTGCCCACGTGCTCTTCATAGTGCTGCTCCAGCAGCTCCCGGGTGGCGTTGACCTTCTTGAGCTCGGCCAGCGTGTAGCCCTTTGCCTCGATGCGGCCAAGGATTTCGCCGGTCAGGTTGCGGGTGACGCCGTCGGGCTTGATAAGGACGAGGGTGCGCTCAATGCTCACAGCTGCTCCAATGCGGTTGGTTGTGGGTTTCCGGGTAATTCTACGGGTTCTGGCCGGCGCCTTCATCGCGGCATCCGTCCGAATGCGCGGCTTCCCATTCCGCCTGTTCCCGGGCTCTTTGCGCGGCTTCCCGGTCGATCCGGATGCCGGTCCGGATCCCGTACCACCAGGCCAGCGCAAACAGGACGCCGACGAGGAACATCATCGGCTCCACGAACCCGGCGAGGATGAGCACCAGCTGCAGGATCCAGCCGAGGCCTACGCCCCACGGCTTGGACAGGACGGCGCAGGCCAGCACCAAAACCACGCTCAGTCCGATGCCCACCGACAGAATCAGGACAGGGGGCACCTCGCTGCGGCGCAGGCCGAACACGGCCAGTGTGGCGAAGAATGCCACGAAGGCTTCCAGCAGGAGCACGGTGGAGGCGAACATGACCTTGGTGGACCGGCGTTTCTTGGGCATGCCTGGCCGCCATTCGCGCTGGGCCTTAGTGAGCCGTGCCATCAGGCTGCCGTCTTCCCGAGAAGGATGCGCGCATCAGCCACCAGCGTGATGGAACCCGTCACCAGCACGCCGCCGGCCAGGTCCTCGTTGGCCTCCGCGCGTTCCACGGCCCATTCCAGCGCATCGTCCAGCTTCTCGGCGATGTGGATGTTGTCCTCGCCAAAGCCAAGGTCGACGGCGATCTCCGCCAGTTCCGCGGCGGGAACCGCCCGCGGGGAGTTGGACTGGGTGAAGCAGAATTCCTCGGCAAGGCCGCCGAGTGACTCCTTGAGCTGGCGCAGGATCTCCTCGGCGTCCTTTTCCTTGAGGACACCGACCACAACCACCAGTTTGCTGAAGCTGAAGGCTTCCTCAATGGCTTCGGCCGTGACCCGGATGCCTTCCGGATTGTGCGCCGCGTCCACGATGATGGTGGGCGCAGTCCGCATGACTTCCAGGCGCCCTGGGGACGAGACGGTGGCGAAGGCCTCCTGCAGAACTTCTGCGGAAAGCTCCTTCTCTCCCCCGCCCAGGAAGGCCTCCAGCGCGGCGACGGCCACGGCCGCATTTTCGGCCTGGTGGGATCCGTGCAGCGGCACCATCAGCTCCGGGTAGCGTCCGGCGATGCCCTGGACGGTCACCACCTGCCCGCCGACAGCAACCTGGCGGGATTCGACGCCGAATTCGACGCCTTCGAACTTGAACGGCACCTGGACTTCCCGGGCTTTCTCAAGCAGCACCTGGGCGGCGTCCACGGGCTGGGCGGCGCTGATGAGGAAGCCGCCGGGCTTGATGATGCCGGCCTTTTCGTAGGCAATGTCCTCCGTGGTGTCGCCGAGCAGGTCGGTGTGGTCCAGGGAAATGGGCGTCACCACGGCAACCTGGCCGTCGCCCACGTTGGTGGCATCCGTGATGCCGCCGAGGCCCACCTCCATGACCGCCACGTTGACCGGCTGGTCGGCAAAGACCGCGAAAGCGAGGATCGTCAGGCACTCGAAGTAGGTCAGCCTGGGCTGGCCCTCGGCGATGAGTTCGTTGTCCACGATTTCCAGGTAGGGCCGGATCTCGTCCCAGATGCGCACGAACGTTTCGTCGGACACCGGGGCGCCGTCCACGCTGATCCGCTCAGTGACCTTGGACAGGTGCGGACTGGTGTAACGGCCCGTGCTGAGGCCGTGGGCCCGCAGGCCCGCCTCGATCATCCGGGCCGTGGAGGTTTTTCCGTTGGTGCCGGTGACGTGGATGATCGGAAAGGCCTTGTTCGGCTCCCCCAGCACGTCCATGGCCCGGAACAGCGGTGCGAGCCGGGGCTCCATCTTGTTTTCCGGCGCCCGGCCCAGCAGCTCGGCGTAGACGCTCTCCACTGAGAATTCGTCGGTCATATGTTTCAGGCCTCTGCTCTTTCGACGGTGACTTTTTCGACACCGATGCGGGGTTCCCCGGAGTCGGCAGGAACGGTGTCCAGCTCCAGCGTCAGGGTTTCGGTTTTGACGAGTTCTGCGTTGGCCAGCAGGGCGTCCAGCACGCTCTGCACCGCGGTGACCGAGGTCCGGATCCGGTCGCTCACGTTGAGTCCGGCATCCTTGCGGGCCTGCTGGATGGAGCGGACCATGTCCCTGGCCAGGCCCTCGGCCTCGAGCTCGGGCGTGACCTCGGTATTTAGAACGACGAAACCTCCGGTGGGCAGAACTGCGGCAGCAGAAGACGCTGAGGCCGAACCGCCGTCGGACTCGGCAACCACTGTCTCCAGCGTGTATTCCTGCGGCTCGAGCTCGAGGCCGCCGGCTGTCACCACACCGGCGTCGGAGATGGACCAGTCACCGGACTTGGAGCCCTTGATGGCGAGCTGGACGTTCTTGCCCAGGCGCGGGCCCGCCGCGCGGGCATTGACCACGAGCTTTTGTTCGATGCCGAATTCCTCAGGGGAAGCGCTGGCGGCGTCAAGGAGACGCACGGAGCGCAGGTTCAGCTCATCGGCGACGACGGCGGCGAACCCGTTCAGCGCATCTGCGCCGGGTGCCACAACAGTGAGTTCCTGCAGCGGCAGGCGCACGCGCAGGTTCGCTGCCTTGCGCAGGGACGATCCGGTGGAGCAGATCTGCTGCACCCGGTCCATCGCTTCCACGAGTCCGGCGTTGGCCGGGAACAGTCCGGCGTCCGGCCAGTCGGCCAGGTGCACGGAGCGGCCGCCGGTGAGGCCTCGCCAGATTTCCTCGGATACGAGCGGCAGCAGCGGGGCGGCGACGCGGCACACGGCTTCCAAGGCCGTGTACAGCGCGTCGAAGGCGTCGGCGTTCTCGTCGAAGAAGCGCTGGCGGCTGCGGCGGACATACCAGTTGGTGAGCATGTCCAGGTAGCTGCGGAGTTCATCGCAGGCCCCGGAGATGTCGTAGCTGTCCAGCTGGGCGGTCATGTTGCGGACCAGGTCCCCCGTATTGGCCAGCAGGTACTGGTCCAGGGTGTCGGAGTAGCCGTCGTAGCGCAATTTGGCGTCGTAGCCGGCAGCTGTACCGTCCACTACGTTGGATGCATTCGTGTACAGCGTGAAGAAGCTGTACACATTCCAGAGCGGCAGGATGACCTGGCGGACGCCGTCGCGGATTCCCTGTTCGGTGACCACAAGGTTGCCGCCGCGCAGGATGGGGCTGGACATGAGGAACCAGCGCATGGCGTCGGAGCCGTCACGGTCCAGCACCTCGGACACGTCCGGGTAGTTGCGCAGGCTCTTGGACATCTTCTGCCCGTCAGAGCCCAGCACGATGCCATGGCTGATCACGTTGCGGAAGGCGGGCCGGTCGAACAGTGCCGTGGACAGGATGTGCAGCATGTAGAACCAGCCGCGCGTCTGCCCGATGTACTCCACGATGAAGTCGGCCGGGTTATGGGTGTTGAACCACGCCTCGTTCTGGAACGGGTAATGGACCTGGCCGTAGGGCATGGAACCGGAGTCGAACCAGACATCGAGC
Organism: Arthrobacter sp. GQ119; assembly: GCF_059759125.1. Classification (NCBI taxonomy): domain Bacteria; kingdom Bacillati; phylum Actinomycetota; class Actinomycetes; order Micrococcales; family Micrococcaceae; genus Arthrobacter; species Arthrobacter sp. GQ119. The sequence continues at coordinate 203,808 of NZ_JCAXEA010000004.1, forward strand.
ACGTCCTCCACGCGGCGCATGACGGACTGGCCCTCTTCGGGCGTGCGCGGGTCATCCGGGTTCGGCCGGGTCAGTTCGTCGATGAACGGCCGGTGCAGGTCAACCTGGCCGTCCTTGTTCAGCGGCAGGCGGCCGAAGTCGGCCTCGATCTCGGCGAGCGAGCCGTAAACGTCCGTGCGCGGGTATTCGGGGTCCGTGGACTGCCAGACGGGGATCGGGCTGCCCCAGTAACGGTTGCGGCTGATGGACCAGTCGCGGGCGTTGGCGAGCCACTTGCCGAACTGGCCGTCCTTGACGTTCCCGGGGATCCAGTTGATCTCCTGGTTCAGTTCGGACATGCGGTCCCGGAACTTGGTGACCTCGACGTACCAGGAGGAGACGGCCCGGTAGATCAGGGGGTTGCGGCAGCGCCAGCAGTGCGGGTAGCTGTGCTCGTAGCTGGCCTGGCGGACCAGGCGGCCCTGGGCGCGCAGCACCTGGGTGATGGGTTTGTTGGCCTCGAAAACCTGCAGCCCGGCGATGTCGTGCAGGTCGCCATGGGCGAACAGGTGCAGGAACTTGGCGCCTTCGTCGACCGACAGGATGACCGGGATGCCGGCTTCCTCGCAGACCTTCTGGTCATCTTCACCGAAGGCGGGGGCCTGGTGGACGATGCCCGTACCGTCGGTGGTGGTGACGTAGTCGGCCACGAGGAACTGCCACGCGTTTTCGGTGCCGAACTTCTCGGTGTCGCTGAAGTCGTGCCACAGCGGCTCGTAGCGGAGGCCCGCAAGCTCGGCGCCGGTGTGGGTGGACGTGACGGCGGCGGCAGCGGCAGCAACGCCGTCGGCACCATCACCGTAGCCCAGGTCCTTGGCGTAGGTGCCGAGCAGGTCGGCGGCGAGCAGGAAGCTGCCGGTGACAGGGGCATCAGCAGATGCTGCCTTGATGCCGTTGGGACCGGCGGGGAGCACGGCGTAGGTGATGTCAGGCCCGACGGCGAGCGCCAGGTTGGTGGGCAGGGTCCAGGGGGTGGTGGTCCAGGCGAGCGCCTGCACGCCGGCCAGCTGCCGGGAGAGCTCCGACTCCCCCGCCTTCACGGGGAACGTCACGGTGACCGTCTGGTCCTGGCGGTTCTTGTAGACGTCGTCATCCATGCGCAGCTCATGGTTGGACAGCGGGGTCTCGTCCTTCCAGCAGTACGGCAGGACCCGGTAGCCGTTGTAGGTGAGGCCCTTCTCGTGCAGCTGCTTGAAGGCCCACAGCACAGACTCCATGTACTCGACGTTGAGCGTCTTGTAGTCGTTGTCGAAGTCCACCCAGCGGGCCTGCCGGGTGACGTAGCTCTGCCACTCGTCGGCGTACTTCATGACGGAGGCCCGGCAGGCGTCGTTGAACTTGTCGATGCCCATGGCCTCGATCTGGGTCTTGTCCGTCATGCCCAGCTGTTTCATCGCTTCCAGCTCGGCGGGCAGCCCGTGGGTGTCCCAGCCGAAGCGGCGCTCGACGCGCTTGCCGCGCTGGGTCTGGTAGCGGCCCACGAGGTCCTTGGCGTAGCCGGTCAGCAGGTGGCCGTAGTGCGGCAGCCCGTTGGCGAAGGGAGGGCCGTCGTAGAAGACGAACTCGTTGCTGCCGGTGGTGCCGCCGGGAAGGTCCGCGCTGCGCTGGTCGATGCTCGCCTGGAAGGTGCCGTCCTCGTCCCAGTACTTGAGGATCCGCTCTTCGATCTCCGGAAACTTCACGGAGGCGGATACGCCTGAGGCGTTGGCGCCTGACGGTGCGGCAGAGGCCTTGGGGTAATAGGTCATCTCGACATCCTGGGTTGAGCTGGTGAACAAGTGGATCATTCAGGATGCGAGGACGGCCCGTGCACTGCCGGCCGGCTTTCACCGTCCAACGCACCGGTACCGCGGTACCACCTCACTTACCGGGACTGGGACCGCCCCTGGGGGGCTGTTCCGGCACCGGCCGCTCAATTACTGCTGTGACGGGCTTACCCGTCCGGTTCTAGTTGCCCTGGCACGCGGAGGCGCACCGGGCGTTCTTCCGGAAGCTCGCCGGTGATGGCCGGGTCAAAGCTGTTGGTACAAGTCTAGCGGCTGCGCTCGCGGACTCCCTAACCGGTCAGGCCCCTGCAGAAACCCGCCCGGCCCGGCAGTGCGGGCATCCTGCGCCCTTTCCTGCCTAGACTCGATGCCATGACCGCTCCATCCCCCGGACCGGCCCAAAATGGCCCCGCTCTCCTGCAACCTGCCGCGCTCCCACACGGCGCGCTCTTCGCGTGGCGGGTGCTGGCGCTGGCCGTTATGGTGCCGGTCGTGTCCCTGTCGATCTTTCGGGCTGTGCCGGGGCAATGGCCGACGCCGGTGGTCCAGCTGCTGTCCTTCACCCCATGGCTGGTGGTCCCGGCAGTTCTGGGGCTTGGCCTGGCGCTGGCAGGCCGCCGCACCTGGATCACCGTTGTGGCCGCACTCCTGCTGTCCGCCCAACTGTTCTGGCTCTTCCCGCTGGACGCCGGCCGCGCAATTCCCGATGCCTCCCGTCCCAGCACCGAGCTCACGGCTATGAACATCAATTCACAGTTCGGCGAAGCGGATGCTGCGGAGGTCGTCCGGCTGGTCCGGGAGAACGGCGTGGAACTGCTCGGAGTCCAGGAACACACGCAGAGATTTGAGGACCGGCTGGCCGCCGAGGGACTCGGAAGCCTGCTGCCCAACAGGGTCAGCAGCCCCACGGACGACGGCGCCGGCAGCGCTCTGTATGCGGCCCACCCAATGGAGCCCGTGGGGCTCCTTCCCGACACGCCCTTTCAGATGCCGACGGTACGCCTCACTGTTCAGGACGCGGGCCGCACCGGCAGCGTGGAGGTCACCAACGTGCATGCGCTGCCCCCTGTGGACGTCCGCATCGCACAGTGGCGCAGCGACCTCGCGGCGCTGGGACGCCTGGCCCAGGCGGGTCCGGTGGCCCAGGACGGTTCGGTGGTTCAGGACGGTCCGGTCTCCCGAGGCGGCTCAACGGTGCCCGATGGCGCACCAGCGGCCAACCGCCTGCTCATTGGCGACTTCAACGCCACCTACGACCACTCCGAGTTCAGGGCGCTGCTCGACGGCGGCCCGGGCCCGAAGCTGGTGGACGTGGGGACCGCGGCCGGCCGGCGGCTGACCCCCACGTGGCCGATGGAAGGCGTGCCGCTGCCGGGCATTGCCATCGACCATCTCGTCACGAGCCCACAGATCGTGCACTCCGGCTACGCGGCGCACCGGGTCCCGGGAACCGACCATGCCGCGGTCCTGGCCACCCTGGGCATCCCGGTGGGAGACTAGGTTCGGCGGCAGTCCGTCAGGCCTGCTTGCGGATCAGTTTGTGGTTGGCCGCCTGCGCAACGGGCCGCATCACGATCTGGTCCAGGTTCACATGGTGCGGCGCGCAGACGGCGTACCGCACCACATCCGCCACATCCTCGGCGGTCAGCGGCTTTTCCACCCCCTGGTAGACGTCTTGGGCCGCCTGCTCATCGCCCAGCCGCATGAGCGCGAATTCCTCCGTGCGCACCAGCCCCGGCGCCACTTCAATCACGCGGACATTGTTTTCGGCCTCCTCCAGCCGCAGGGCATTGGTCATGGCACGCTGGGCGAACTTGGCCGCGTTATAGCCGGCGCCGCCCTCATAGGCCACGAGCCCGGCCGTGGAGGTCAGGTTCAGGACGGTGCCTTCGCCGTGTTCGCGGAGCATCGGCAGGAAAGCACGGGTCAGTTTCATGGTGCCCAGGACGTTGACCCGGTACATCCACTCCCAGTCATCCGTCTGTGCCTGTCCCACGGGGTCTGCGCCGCGGGCTCCACCGGCGATGTTGATCAGGGTGTCGATCCCGCCGCCGGCGGTCACGTCAGCCAGGAGCCTGGCGACGTCCGCGTCCTCGGCGATGTCGGCAGGAACAGCGACGGCGCCTGTCTCGGCTTCCAGCGCAGCCAGCCGCTCCTGGCGCCGGGCCACGGCGTAGACGGTCCATCCCTCAGCCCTCAGCGCACGGACTGTCGCCTCGCCAATGCCGGTGCTCGCACCCGTTACTACAGCTGCCTTAGTGTTCGATGCCTCAGTCATGGCACCACCCTAACGGAATCGGGAAATGTCTCAGCGCTGCCGTGACTGCAGGAATTCCAGCAGCACCCGGGCATGGTTTACTTCCGGATCCCTGGCGCCGTACAGCAGGGTCACCTTGCCCTCCCGCGCCGCCAGGTCCAGCACCTGCCCCACGGCGGGGTTCTGTTCCAGTTCCGCTTCATATTGCTCCCGGAAGTCCGCGAAGCGCTCCCGCATGTGGGCGAATTCCCGCCGCAGGGGCGGGGACGGCGCGATCTCCTTGAGCCACAGCTCAAGGGCCGCACGCTCCTTGCTGACCCCGCGCGGCCAGAGCCTGTCCACCAAAACCCGGCAGCCGTCGTCGTCCGCGGGTTCGTCATAGATCCGCTTGATCGCGAAACGACCGTGTGCGTTGCCCATACCGGGCATGCTACTGCAGGCGTCACGGACACCGCCGCTGCAAGAACCCGGCAGCGGCCATGAAACAATTGCTCCATGGCTCAAGCAAATCAGGGTACAGACACGCCCACCACCGCCCCTATCAACGTTCCGGACAAGCCGGCCCTCGAAGGGCTCGAAGCTGCCCTGACGCAGCGCTGGCTCGAGGAAGGGACCTACAGGTTCAACCCGGACACCACCCGGGAGCAGGTCTACTCGATCGACACTCCCCCGCCGACTGCATCCGGTTCCCTGCACGTGGGCCACATGTTCTCCTTCACGCAGACGGACGTCCAGGCCCGGTACATGCGCATGACCGGCAAGAACGTCTTCTACCCGATGGGCTGGGACGACAACGGCCTCCCCACTGAGCGCCGCGTCCAGAACTACTACGGTGTCCGCTGCGATCCTGCCATCCCGTACAACCCGGATTACCAGCCGCCGGCACAGCCGGCGAAGAACCAGCGGGATTTCGACGTCGTCTCCCGGCAGAACTTCATCGAACTCTGCGAGGAACTCGCCGTCGAGGACGAGAAGGTCTTCGAGAACCTGTTCCAGACTCTCGGCCTGTCCGTCGACTGGAACCTCACCTACCGCACGATTGACGACACCTCCCGTGCCGTGTCCCAGCGCGCATTCCTGGCCAACCTGGCCGCGGGTGACGCCTACATGGCCGAAGCCCCCACGCTGTGGGACGTCACGTTCCGCACCGCCGTGGCCCAGGCCGAGCTCGAGGACCGCGAGGTGCCGGGCGCTTACTACCGCTACCCGTTCTTCACCGCCGACGGCGAGAAGATCTTCGTGGAGACCACGCGTCCCGAGCTCCTGGCCGCGTGTGCCGCGCTGGTGGCGAACCCCGACGACGAGCGCTACCAGCCGCTGTTCGGCAAGACCGTGAAGTCCCCGCTCTTCGATGTCGAACTGGAAGTCAAGGCCCACCCGCTGGCCAAGGCGGACAAGGGCTCGGGCATCGCGATGGTCTGCACCTTCGGCGACCTGACCGACGTCACCTGGTGGCGCGAACTCCAGCTGCCCACCCGCGCCATCGTGGGACGCGACGGCCGCATCCTCGCCGAGACCCCGGACTGGATCACCACCGACGCCGGCCGCGAGGCGTATGCAGCCATCGCCGGAAAGACCGTCTTCTCCGCAAAGGAAGCCGTGGTGGAGCTCCTCACCGCGGCCAACCTGCTGGATGGAGAGCCGAAGAAGATCACTCACCCGGTGAACTTCTTCGAAAAGGGCGACAAGCCGCTCGAGGTTGTCACCTCCCGCCAGTGGTACATCCGCAACGGCGGCCGCGACGAGGACCGCCGCGGGCGCCTGATTGCCCGCGGGCACGAGATCGACTTCCACCCGTCCTTCATGCGTTCCCGGTACGAGAACTGGATTGCCGGCCTCAACGGTGACTGGCTGGTCTCCCGCCAGCGGTTCTTCGGCGTGCCGATCCCGGTCTGGTACCCGCTGGACGCCCAGGGCAACCCTGACTACGACGCCCCGATCCTGCCTTCCGACGAACAGTTGCCGGTGGACCCTGCCGCAGATGCGGCGCCTGGCTTCGACGAGTCCCAGCGCGACCAGCCCAACGGGTTCACGGGCGACGCTGATGTGCTGGACACCTGGGCCACGTCCTCCCTGACGCCGCAGATCGTCGGCGGCTGGAGCCGGGACGAAGACTTGTTCAGCAAGGTATATCCGTTCGACCTCCGCCCCCAGGGCCACGACATCATCCGGACCTGGCTGTTCTCCTCGGCAGTGCGTGCGGATGCCCTCCAGGACTGCGCCCCGTGGAAGCACGCCGCCATTTCCGGCTGGATCCTGGACCCGGACCGTAAGAAGATGTCCAAGTCCAAGGGCAACGTCGTTGTGCCGACCGACGTCCTGAACGAGTACGGCTCCGACGCCGTGCGGTACTGGGCGGCTTCCGCCAAGCTGGGCGCCGATACGGCCTACGAGATCGCGCAGATGAAGATTGGCCGCCGCCTGGCCATCAAACTGCTGAACGCCTCGAAGTTTGTGCTGAACCTTGGCGCCACGGAGAACTCCGTGGTCTCCACGGACCTGTCCGTGCTGACGAATCCCCTGGACCGGGCGCTCCTGGCCCAGCTCTCGGATGTGGTGGCGCAAGCCACCAGGGCGTTCGACAATTACGACTACGCCCGGGCACTGCAGATCACCGAGAGCTTCTTCTGGCAGTTCACGGACGATTATGTGGAGCTCATCAAGGACCGTGCCTATGGGGCCGCCGGCGAAACCGAGCAGGCCTCCGTGCTGGCCGCACTGGCCACCGCCCTGGACTCGCTGCTCCGGCTCTTCGCCCCGTTCCTGCCCTTCGCTACCGAGGAAGTGTGGAGCTGGTGGCGCACGGGGTCCGTGCACCGGGCTGCGTGGCCGGCGGCGTTGCAGATTGCCGACGGCGACACCGCCATGCTGGGCACCGTGGGCGTGGCGCTCAGCGGCATCCGCAAGGCCAAGTCCGAGGCCAAGGTCAAGCAGCGCACCGAAGTGCTCACCGCGACAATTACGGCCACCGCCCCGCTCGTGGCCCAGCTCCGGGCCGGCCTCAACGACCTGAAGGCTGCGGCGAACGCCCAGGAAATCGTGCTGGAGACCGGCGAGGGAGAGCTCACCGTCAGCGACGTCGTGCTGGTTCCCGCCGAGGAGAACGCGCCGGCCTGATCGGCACCCTGACGACAGTCAAGCGACAACAGCAAAGCCCCATCAGCGTCCGGCTGGTGGGGCTTCTGTTTTCGGAAACACTTCCGGGGCAAACTGTTTGACGGCACACCTGCTCTAAGGCCCACCTGTTTGAGGGCAAAGGGGAAGCCCCATCAGCTTTTTGCGGTTGGTGGGGCTTCGACTTTTCGGCTGTCTGGTGACATCTTTGACAGTCTGGCAAGATCCTCAGAATTTTCAGGTCTTCCTACCTTGTCACTGGTAGCCTGCTTCTAACTTTGCCGAAGGCTGCGTTAGATGCATGTCACTGAATCTTTGGTTCTTGCGTCCCTCTTCTTTCGAAGTGGGTAACAACTATTCTGGTCCTCCGCTTTTGGATGCGCAAGGGCCCCGGGAGAACTACTCTGATGTAGTTCTCCCGGGGCCCACGGCACCGGAAACGGCGCGGACCGCCCTAGGTGAAGGCAGGGCTTTCCGTCCGGCTGCGCTTGATCTCGAAAAAGTGCGGGTAGGACGCCAGGGTGATGGTGGCATCCCACAGGCGGCCGGCTTCCTCACCCCGCGGAATGCGCGTCAGCACCGGGCCGAAGAACGCCGTGCCGTTGAAGGCGACCACGGGGGTCCCGACGTCCTGGCCCACCAGCGAAATCCCCTGCTCGTGGCTGGCGCGGAGCTGGGGGTCGAAGGCATCGGACTCCGCGGCCTGCGCGAGTTCGGCAGGAAGTCCGCACTCAGCGAGGGCCTTGCTGATGACGATCGAAAAGTCTTTCTCGCCGCCGTCGTGGATCTGCGTACCCATGGCGTCGTACAGCGGCTTGACCACCTGGTCGCCGTGCTGTTCCTGGGCGGCGATAATCACGCGGACCGGGCCCCACCCCTTGTCCATGGCTTCACGGTACTTGGGGTCCAGCTCACGGCCTTCGTTGAGCACGGAAAGGCTCATGACGTGCCAGTCGGTGGTGATGTCGCGGACGCCTTCCACCTCCCCGATCCAGCGCGAGGTGATCCAGGCGAAAGGGCACAGGGGGTCGAACCAGAAGTCTGCCTTGTTCGGGAGGGTCTCAGTCATGGATGAATTCCTTCACTGTTCGTGGCGGCAAGGCTGTTCGCAGTGATCCGGCATCAGCGCGCGCGGATGCCATCACGTGAGTTCAGCGGGGACGGCGCGCGACAGGCACACCGTTAAGGACAGCGGGTAACTACGCGGATTTATTCCGCCGCTTGGCCACGACGTCGTGCGCGATCATGGTGGGCTGTGCCTTCTTGGCTACGACGTCCGCCGTGATGACCACGCTGGCAATGTCGTCCCGGCTGGGAAGGTCGAACATCACCGGGAGGAGGACTTCCTCCATGATCGCGCGGAGCCCGCGGGCGCCGGTCCCCCGCTCGAGTGCCTGGTCCGCTATCAGTTCCAGGGCACCGTCATCGAACACGAGCTCCACGCCGTCCAGCTGGAACATTTTCTGGTACTGCTTGACCAGCGCGTTCTTGGGGGTCGAGAGGATCTGGATCAGCGCCGGCCGGTCCAGGTTCGAGACCGTGGTGATGACCGGGAGGCGTCCAATGAATTCGGGAATGAGGCCGAACTTCAGCAGATCCTCCGGCATGACCTCGCCGTAGGAGTCGGTGTTGTTCTTGACCTCGTTCAGCGGTGCGCCGAACCCGATGCCCTTGCGGCCGGACCGGGAACCGATGATCTCCTCGAGCCCGGCAAAGGCGCCGGCCACGATGAACAGCACGTTGGTGGTGTCGATCTGGATGAATTCCTGGTGCGGGTGCTTGCGGCCGCCCTGCGGCGGCACGGAGGCCACGGTGCCTTCCAGGATCTTGAGCAGTGCCTGCTGCACACCCTCACCCGAAACGTCGCGGGTGATGGACGGGTTCTCGCTCTTGCGCGAGATCTTGTCGATCTCGTCGATGTAGATGATGCCCTGCTCGGCCTTCTTCACGTCATAGTCCGCCGCCTGAATGAGCTTCAGCAGGATGTTTTCGACGTCCTCGCCGACGTACCCGGCTTCGGTCAGGGCGGTCGCATCGGCGACCGCGAACGGAACGTTGAGCCGGCGGGCGAGGGTCTGTGCGAGGTAGGTCTTGCCGCAGCCGGTGGGACCGATCAGGAGGATGTTGGACTTGGCGATCTCGACGTCGTCGTGGTGGACGCCGTCCGCGAGGCTGCCGCTCTTGGGGGCATGGCCGGCCTGGATCCGCTTGTAGTGGTTGTAGACCGCGACGGCGAGGGACCGTTTGGCGGGTTCCTGCCCGATGACGTATTCCTGCAGGAAGTCAAAGATTTCGCGGGGCTTGGGCAGTTCAAAACTGCCCAGATCGGCTACTTCGGCGAGCTCCTCTTCAATGATCTCGTTGCAGAGTTCAATGCACTCGTCGCAGATATAGACGCCGGGCCCGGCAATGAGCTTGCGCACCTGCTTCTGGCTCTTTCCGCAGAAAGAGCACTTGAGCAGATCCGTGCTCTCGCCAATCCGAGCCATATGTGAACCCCTTAGTATCTTGCTGCGAGTGCAGCTTTGCACCGGTTGTTTGAGTCCCGGCCATCCTCTCGCAGTCTGGCCGTGATTACATCCACTCTAGGTTACATTCGGCCCGAGAGGTGGAAACAAGACGCCGGTGCGGTTCAAAAATCTGAACCGCACCGGCGTCTTGGTCAGCCGCTGCTATCTGGCAATCGCCTGCGGCTTGATCTTGCGCGAATCCAGCACCTGGTCGATCAGGCCGTAACTCTGGGCCTCGGCCGCGGTGAGGATCTTGTCCCGCTCGATGTCATTGTTGACCTGTTCCGGGGTCCGGCCGGAGTGCTTGGCCAGCGTGTCCTCCAGCCAGGAGCGCATCCGCATGACCTCGGCCGCCTGGATCTCCAGGTCGGAGGCCTGGCCGCCCTGGCCGCCGGACAGCGAGGGCTGATGGATCAGCACGCGGGCGTTCGGCAGGGCCAGCCGCTTTCCGGGCGTTCCCGCTGCAAGCAGCACGGCGGCGGCGCTGGCCGCCTGGCCAAGGCAGACAGTCTGGATCTCCGGGCGGATGTAGGTCATGGTGTCGTAGATCGCGGTCATGGCGGTGAAGGAACCGCCCGGGGAGTTGATGTAGAGGGTGATGTCGCGGTCCGGGTCCGTGGATTCCAGCACCAGCAGCTGCGCCATGACGTCGTCGGCCGAAGCGTCGTCAACCTGGACACCGAGGAAGATGATGCGGTCCTCGAACAGCTTGGTGTACGGGTCCTGTCGCTTGAAGCCGTACGGCGTGCGCTCTTCGAACTGGGGCAGCACGTAGCGGCTGGTCGGCAGGTTGCCGGCAGTCGAGCCGAAATTGTAGTTCATGTTCTTTACTCCTGGATTCAGTTCGCTCTGCGTGCCGGTTTAGTTCTGGGCCGTGCCGCCGCCGCCGGCTACCGAACCGGCATGCGCGGAGATCTTGTCGAAGAAGCCGTATTCGAGTGCTTCGGTTGCGGTGAACCACTTGTCGCGGTCGTTGTCCTTCAGGATCGTGTCCACCGTCTGGCCGGTCTGCTCGGCGGTCAGCTCAGCCATGACCTTCTTCATGTGCAGGATGAGTTCGGCCTGGATCTTGATGTCGGAGGCCGTGCCACCGATGCCGCCCGAGGGCTGGTGCATCAGGATGCGGGCGTTCGGGGTGGCGTACCGCTTTCCCTTGGTCCCGGATGACAGCAGGAACTGGCCCATGGAGGCAGCCAGCCCGGTGGCGACGGTGACGACGTCGTTCGGGATGAACTGCATGGTGTCATAGATCGCCATACCGGCGGTCACGGAACCGCCGGGAGAGTTGATGTAAAGGTAGATGTCCTTGCTCGGGTCCTCTGCGGACAGGAGCAGCAGCTGCGAGCAGATGGCGTTCGCATTTTCATCGCGCACCTCGGAGCCAAGCCAGATGATGCGCTCTTTCAGCAGTCGGTTGTAGATGTAGTTGTCCTGGGCTGCCGGATCGACAGTTGCCATGCGGGGCGCCTCTGCTTGCTGTGACATATGTACTTACCTCTCGCTGGTGACGGTGACATCACTGAACTTCACTACTTGGACACTAACCGCTTTCGCAGCCGTTTTGTTCGCCGAAATCGCGCTGTTCGCTGACGGCGCACGATCGCCGGGGCCCCCGCTGCGGCGTCGCTGGCCGTACAGCGGAGTTAAACGAAGCAGCCCCCGGATCAACGGATCCGGGGGCTGCCCTCACGCTGTCAGAGCGCAGCTGCTGGGACGCGGCAGCGGTTAGAACTTCGCGGCTGCAGGATCGTCGCTGGGGGTGACCTCGGCTGCCTCTTCGGCGGCTTCGCCCTCGGCGGCCGTAGCCTCGTCCTGGCCTGCAGGGCGGACGAAATCGCTCAGGTCAACCTTGTTGCCCGCGGAGTCCGTGACCTCAGCCTGGCCGAGGACGACTGCCAGTGCCTTGCGGCGGCGGACCTCGGAAACCATCATGGGGACCTGGCCGCTCTGATCGATGATCTGGGCGAACTGGTTCGGGTCCATGCCGTACTGGCTGGCCGTGGTGACGATGTAGTCGATCAGCTCGTTCTGGCTGACACCCACTTCTTCCTTCTCGGCGATGGCGTCGAGGATGATTTCGTTCTGGAAGGCGCGCTCGGTGTTGGCCTTGACCTCGGCGCGGTGCTCCTCGGTGTCGTGCTCACCTTCACCGTGGGAGTTCTCGGCCTTGAAGTGCTGCTCGATCTGCTCTTCGACGACGGAGTCCGGAACCGGAACCTCGACGAGTTCGACGAGCTTGTCCAGGACCTTGTCGCGGGCTTCGACGCCCTGCTCCACGATCTTTGAGTCGGCGGCCTGCTTTGCGAGGTCCTCGCGGAGTTCGGCGAGGGTGTCGAACTCCGATGCCAGCTGGGCAAAGTCGTCGTTGGCCTCGGGAAGCTCGCGCTCCTTGACGGACTTGACCACGACCTTGACCTGGGCTGCTTCACCGGCGTGGTCGCCGCCGACGAGGGTGGTGTCGAAGATGGCGTCTTCGACGGCGCTGAGTCCGGTGACTGCCTCGTCCATGCCTTCGAGCATGGTTCCGGCACCGACCTGGTAGGACAGGCCCGAAGCGGAGTCCACCTCGGCGCCGTCGATGGTCGCGGTGATGTCGATGGTGAGGAAGTCGCCGTCGGCTGCCGGGCGGTCCACGGACTTCAGGGTGCCGAAGCGGCCGCGCAGCTCATCCAGTGCCTTGTCGACATCGGCGTCGGAGGACTCGGCAGCGGCGACCTCAACCTTGATGCCGGAGTAGTCCGGCAGTTCGATCTCCGGGCGGACGTCGACCTCGGCGTGGAACTTGAGTTCGCCGTCGGTTGCGGACGGGTCCGGAACCTCGGTGATCTCAACCTCCGGACGGCTCAGCGGATGGATGCCGGATTCCTGAACGGCAGCCTGGTACCAGCCGTTGAGGCCCTCGTTGATGGCCGTCTCGAGCACGTAGCCGCGGCCGACGCGCTGATCGATCAGCTTGGAGGGAACCTTGCCCTTGCGGAAGCCAGGAACCGAGATCTGCGAAGCAACGGTCTTGTATGCCTCGTCGATGCTGGGCTTCAATTCCTCAAAGGGGACCTCAACATTGAGCTTGACCCGCGTGGGGGTGAGGTTCTCGACAGCGCTCTTCACGGTCTAAGTACTCCTGGTTTTGTTGGATGGGGTTCTGCAAACGCGATTCTCTGCCCGGGCCATCGGCCAGGGCCACAGAGTCGGGGTGACAGGATTTGAACCTGCGACTTCCTGCTCCCAAAGCAGGTGCTCTAGCCAAGCTGAGCTACACCCCGTAATGCACAGGACAGTCTACGTTCATACCTGCCGGCTTTGCACATTTGACACCGGGGGCATGAATTAGGTTTAGTTATATGCGGCTTGAACAGCCATCCCGAAGATCTGCAGTGGAAACACCGCCTTCTTCCGGGGACGTAGCTTAATGGTAAAGCCTCAGTCTTCCAAACTGATTACGCGGGTTCGATTCCCGTCGTCCCCTCCGCGAAGGGCCCCTCTGATGAGGGGCCCTTATTCGTGTCCAGGCGTAAAGCTCTGCCGGGCCCAGCCAGGCTGCTGCCTGACTAGGCCCCCTTCGCGAGCTGGCAGGTGGGGCACCAGTAGAGCTTGCGGGCGGCGTGCTCTGCCAGCGCCACGGCAGTGCCGCACACCCGGCACGGTTGGCCGTGCCGGCGGTAGACAAAGTGCGCTTCCTCGTTGGGCGGCAGCGTAGCCGGGTCACTCCAGTACCCCGCTGTCGTGGTGATGATCCGGCCGTCGCGGACGCCGTCGGCCATGACCGCAGCCGTGTCGTCCCAGACCCGCCCGGCAGCGGAGGCTGAGAGCGACCGGCCCGGAAGCAGCGGATCGATACCCTGGCGGAAGAGCACTTCAGCCCGGTACACATTCCCGACGCCGGCGATCACCTTTTGATCCATCAGCAATGACGCCAGCGGCGTGCTGCGCGCCGTCAGCCGCTGGATGAAGATTTCGCGGGCGCCTTGCGCGTCGTGCAGCGGATCCGGCCCCAGCCGCCGGAGGACCGCCTCGGCTTCGGCTTCGGTGATGGCTGCGCAGGTGGTGGCGCCGCGTAAATCGGCCCAGCCGTGGTCGGAGGCCAGCCGCACCCGCACGGCGCCGACCGGCTCCGGAGGGCCGTCGTAGCCTGGCGTGCCGCCGTCGGCCCCGGCGTCAGCCGGCACCTCCCGCTCCCCAATCCTGCGCGGGGCACCGATGCTCGACGCGCCGCGGAACTCGCTGTCGCCGCCGAAGTCCCAGGCGCCGTACAGGCCCAGATGGACGTGGAGGACTATCCCGTGCTCAAAATGCAGGAACAGATGCTTGCCGTGCGCCACCGCGCGCACCACCGCGTGGCCGTCCAGCACGGCTGCACCGGCAGCGAAACGGCCCTGGGGGCTGGAGACGGCCAGCCGCCGGCCGGCAAAGACGTCCCGGAACTGCCGGGCCAGCCGGTGGATGGAATGCCCTTCGGGCACTACTCGACGACCTCGCCCGTGGTTTCGTAGGTTGCGATTTTTCCGATCCGGCGGATGTGGCGCTCGTCGTTGCTGAAAGGCTCCTGCAGGAACGCCTCGATGAGGGCGGTGGCCTCGTCGACGCTGTGCTGCCGGCCGCCTACAGCCACCACGTTGGCATCGTTGTGCTGCCGGGCCAGGGTTGCGGTGGAGTGGTTCCAGGCGAGTGCCGCACGGACACCCTTGACCTTGTTGGCGGCGATCTGCTCGCCGTTCCCCGAGCCGCCCAGCACGATGCCCAGGGCGTGCACGCCGGCCTGCTGGTCCGCCACGACGGCGAGTGCCGCGTTGATGCAGAAGGACGGGTAGTCATCCAGGGCGTCGTATTCCTTGGGCCCGTGGTCCACGACGTCATAGCCCTTGGCCGACAGGTGGCTGACCAGATGGGCGCTCAGTTCCATGCCGGCGTGGTCGGTGGCGATGTGGACCCGCGGAAATGCAGGAGTTGTGGTCACGGGGGCTTCCGTTCAGTCGTGAGCACCGGGGCGCAGCCGGGCTGTACAGGGCAAAATCAACAGCTCCCAGAGTACTAGGTGGCACTCCGGCCATGACGCGCGGGTTACGCGTCTGTGTCCCCCTGGAGCGGCGGACGGCCTTCCCGCCGTGCCCGCGCGGCAACGCGCGTCAGCACGTCGGCGAGGCGTGCCGCAGCGTCGGGGTTCCCGCCGCTGACCGCGAGCCGGTGGCCGTCGGTTTTCCGGACGACGACGGCGGGGCCGCTGCTTACAAGCACGGCCGCGGTTCCGCCGTGGTTGCGGTAGCCCCAGCCGCCATAGTCAGCGGCGCGGACATCCGCCGGAGCCGCAGCGGAGATGGCCTCGGCCGGTACATCCACCACGCGCAGTATCCCGGCAACGAAAACCCGCAGCCCGCTGCGGTCCGCTGTGACTCTGGCGAAGAGAAAGGCAGCACCGACGATGGCCGCGGCAACCAGCAGGACACCGAGCCAGGGAACGGCGATGGAAATGAGGGAGGCCGGAAACAGGCTGGCGACGCCGATCATGACGAAGACCGAGCTGCGGGCGTGGACCCACATCCTGATCGAATCAGTGGCCAGTTCGGGGTCAAGTTCCAGCTCCAGGGCCCGCTGCAGCGCCTGGTCGTCCTCCGGAGTCCATTGCTGGTCCGCCTTAAAGACGAATCCCATGATCACTCCTAGCGAGAGGGCGGCGCCGCTGCCCGTGGCCAGAACGATCAGGTCCACATGGGAGTCCCGGGCGTCGGCCACCCCCGCCTGCCCCACAAGGCCCGCGGCCAGCACGGTGGTCACAAACAGGCTGACCGTCAGGCCGGCACCCATCATGATGCGGCGCATCACCGTGGGCCTGGAAAGGGGCACGGCCTGCAGCAGCACCAGCCAGCCGGCGGCCGCGATCAGGGCAGCTCCGGCGCCCACGTACGCGGCAAACGGCGCAAAACTGGCGCCGCCGCCGTCGTCCCAGCGAACGGCCAGGGGGTCCGGCAGGTCAGGCTGCAGCAACATGGCGCTGAGGGCGAAGGCCGCAGCGAGCAGTACGGGAAACCCGATCGCGAAGCGCAGCGCCTTGGTGTCCACCGAATCGAGGAACTTTCCCATGCCTTAACGCTACCCCTGCGGCGCCGCCGGCGGGACCGGGAACGTGATCCACGCAGCTTGCCAAAGACCCGCTGAATGAAAGAATGACTTCACAGTAATACCCACCACTCTCTGGAGGCACAACCTTGCCAGGTATGAACTTGACGCGCGCCGAAGCCCGCGAACGCGCCGAACTGATCTCCGTCGATTCCTACGACGTCAGCCTGGACCTGACCAGGGGCGAGAAAGTCTTCGGTGCCACCACCACCGTAAAGTTCAGCGCCGCGCCCGGGTCCTCCAGCTTCATCGACGCCGTAACCGACGCGGTCCACAGCGTGACGCTCAACGGCCGGGAACTGGACCCGACGGAGGTCTCCGACGGCGTCCGCATCCAGTTGCCGGACCTGGCCGGTCAGAACGAACTCACCGTGGTGGCGGACACGCCGTACATGAACACGGGCGAGGGGCTGCACCGTTTCGTTGATCCGGTGGACGGCGAGGTGTATCTGTACACCCAGTTCGAGGTGCCGGACTCCCGCCGCATGTTTGCCGTCTTCGAGCAGCCGGACCTCAAGGCCACGTTCAAGTTCACCGTGACGGCGCCGTCGCACTGGGATGTCGTCTCCAACTCCCCCACACCGGCGCCTGTGGCAACGTCCCCGGGAGCTGACGGCCGCGCCCGTTCCGTCTGGGAGTTTGCGCCGACGCCGAGGCTCTCTTCCTACGTCACCGCCCTTATTGCGGGCCCCTACCAGTCGGTACGCAGCGACGTTACCGGCTCGGACGGCCGCGTCATTCCTCTGGGCGTGTTCGCCCGGAAGTCCCTGATGCAGTACCTGGACGCCGACAACATTTTTGAACTCACCCGCCAGGGGTTCGAGTTCTTCGAGGCGCAGTTCGGCAGCCCGTATCCCTTTGAAAAGTACGACCAGCTGTTCGTGCCCGAATTCAATGCCGGCGCCATGGAAAACGCAGGGGCAGTGACCATCCTGGAGGGGTATGTCTTCCGCGGCAAGGTCCCGGAGGCCCAAGTGGAACGGCGCGCCATCACCGTGCTGCACGAGTTGGCGCACATGTGGTTCGGCGACCTCGTGACCATGCGCTGGTGGAACGACCTCTGGCTGAATGAATCCTTCGCCGAATACATGTCGCATCTGGCCGCTGTGGAAAACACCAAGTTCCAGAGTGCCTGGACCACGTTCGCTTCGGTCGAAAAGTCCTGGGCCTACCGCCAGGACCAGCTGCCCACCACGCACCCCATCTTCGCCGAGATCAACGACCTTCAGGATGTGGAGGTCAACTTCGACGGGATCACCTACGCCAAGGGCGCGTCCGTGCTGCGCCAGCTCGTGGCGTGGGTGGGCCCGGAGCAGTTCATGGCCGGCGTCCGTGAGTACTTCGCCAAGCACGCGTGGAGCAACACCGAGCTGGGAGACCTCATGATCGAACTGGAAAAGGCCAGCGGACGCGACCTGGACCAGTGGGGGCGCCTCTGGCTGGAAACGGCCGGGGTGAACACCCTGCAGCCCGAATTGGCTGTGGACGCGGACGGCACGATCACCGGCTTCGGCATCCGGCAGTCCGCCGTCCCTGACCAGCCGACCCTGCGCCCGCACCGCCTCGCCGTCGGGTTCTACGACGTCACGGACGAGGGAAAGCTGGAGCGCACACACCGTGAGGAGCTCGACGTCGACGGGGAGCACACGGACGTTCCGGCGTTGGTGGGACTGCGCCAGCCTGACCTTGTCCTCCTCAACGACGACGACCTCGCATACGCCAAGGTCCGGTTGGATGAGAGGTCGCTGGCCACGGCCAAGGCGCATCTGAAGGACTTCAGGGAGAGCCTGCCCCGCACGCTCGTGTGGGGATCAGCCTGGGACGCCGCCCGCGACGGCGAGAGCCCGGCCCGCGGCTACGTGGACCTGATCCTGGCGAACATCGCCGCCGAAAGCGACTCCTCGGTGATCCTGGTCCAGCTGCGGCAGCTGGCCACGACGCTGACCTTCTACGTTGCCGAGGAACACCGGGAAGCCACGATTGTGGCGGCGGGCGACCGGCTGTGGGACCTTGCCTCGGCCGTGCCGGGCGGCTCGGATGCGCAGTTGCAGTTCATCAAGTCCTACGCCCTGCTGGCCCGCAGCGGGCAGCAGCTGGACAATGTGGCAGGACTGCTGGACGGCTCCCTCACGCTGTCCGGCCTGACGGTGGACCAGGACCTGCGCTGGGAACTGGTGGCCTCCCTTGTGGTGGGCGGACGGATGGGCCAGGAACAGATCGACGCCGAACTGGCTCGGGACAACACCTCCAGCGGGCAGAATGCGGCCGCCCTGGCGCAAGCGGCCATCCCCACGCCCGAGGCCAAGGCTGCCGCGTGGGAGTCGATCGTGGTCAAGGGCGAGCTGTCCAACGCTATTCAGGCATCGGCCGTCGCCGGATTCACGCGCGTGCTGGACACCCGGCTGCTGCAGCCGTACTCGGAGAAGTACTTTGAGGCGGTTCCCGGAATTGTCGCGGAGCGGACCAACGCGCTGGCGCAGCAGATCGTCGTCGGGCTTTACCCGGCGCAGCTGACCACGCAGGCCACCGTGGACCGCACGGACGCCTTCCTGGCGGCGCTCCCGGAGGAAAGCGCGGCGCTGCGCCGCATGATGCTGGAAAACCGCGACGGCGTAGCCCGCGCCCTGCGGGCACGCGCAGCTGACGTCTAGGAACGGCGTCTAAACTGGCGGCATGGCCCTCGACGAGCATCATTATTCGCTGACTGTTCGCTGGACCGGCAACCGCGGCAGCGGAACGTCCTCGTACCGGGAATACTCCCGTGACCACGACGTCGAGATTCCGGGGTTGCCGGTCCTCAAAGGCTCGGCAGATCCGACGTTCCACGGCGACCGGTCGCGGTACAACCCGGAGCAGCTCCTGCTCACGGCCCTGGCGCAGTGCCACATGCTGTCGTTCCTGCATGTGGCGGTGCGGCACGGAGTCGTTGTCCTGTCGTATGAGGACAACGCCAGCGGACTGATGCGCCTCAATCGCGACGGCAGCGGCCAGTTCGAAACCGTGACCCTCCGCCCCCACGTGACGGTGGCCGACCCGGTCCACGTCGCGCTTGCCGAGCAGATGCACCGCGAGGCCAACGCGGTGTGCTTCATCGCCCGCAGCGTAAATTTCCCCGTGGGGCACGTTCCCGTTACCACAACAGCCGAAGGCGAACCACCGGCTCAGTCCGGCTAGGCTTAATAGCGAACATCCCAGCCGCCGCGGCAACGCCGGCGGAACCGTCGGCCGCGCCGGACAGCAACTGGCTGGAAAGTAACTGGCTGGAAAGTACAAGGAGCATCCCTACTGATGTACAGCATGTTTACAACGCCTACGGCGTCGCTTGAGCCCGCGGGGCTAAACGTCCCCGGAATAGCGATCAGCCTCGGCGCAGGCGTTCTCCTGTGGCTGTTGGCAACCTACCTGATCTCCCGGATCACCAAGCGGGTTGCCACCGGAACAACACTGTTTAAGAAGCCCCACTTCCGGTGGGTCGCCCCCGCCCTGCGTGCCCTGGACCATGAACGCCGTGTCCAGCGGGCCAGGACCATCGGCTCGCTGCTGAACAGCCTGGTGGGCGTGGTCCTCGCCGTCATCACCAGCATTTACGTGCTGAAGAACCTGGACGTGGACGTCGCACCGCTGCTGACCAGCGTCGGTATCCTCGGTATCGCCATCGGTTTCGGCGCCCAGCAGCTCATCCGCGACTTCCTGGCCGGCATCTTCATCACCATCGAGGACCAGTACGGCATCGGGGACATCATCGAGACCAGCGAAGTGGTTGGCGTGGTGGAGTCCATCGGGCTCAGGATCACCCGGGTCCGCGACGAAGACGGGGCAATCTGGTACCTGCGGAACGGCGAAATCCTCCGCGTGGGCAACCGGTCGCAGGGCAACTACGTGCCGCCGGCAGAGGAGCCGGACGCCGGGCCGCTTGAGGCCGAGGCCCACCACGGACCGCAGCAGAAGGCCGGAGAGTAGCCATGACCCTCCCGACACCTTCGGAACCCAACGCGCCCCGGCAGCTGATGCGCAACGATCCTTTCAGCCAGCCGGGCTACACGGACAACTTCTATGACGCCGTGGGCGGCCACGAGACGTTTGTGAAGCTGATCGACGTGTTTTACGACGGCGTGGCTACCGACCCCCTGCTGCGGCCGATGTACCCGGAAGAGGACCTGGAGCCGGCCAAGCGGCGGTTCCTGATGTTCCTCGAACAGTATTGGGGCGGACCCACCACCTACGGCGAGGAGCGCGGCCACCCCCGGCTGCGCATGCGCCACATGCCGTTCCAGGTGACGCCGGAGGCGAAGGACCGCTGGCTGCACCACATGCGCGCCGCCGTGGACTCGCTGGAACTGCCGCCGCTGTACGAGGGCACCCTGTGGGACTACATGGAGCGGGCTGCGCTTTCCATGGTCAACAGCCCCTCGTCCGGGGCCTAGGTTCCCGCAGGCTCCCGCCGATTCGGCTGACGGGCCTGTGCCAGGTCCCTGCTAGAGCAGGCCGGCACCTGTCCTGGCCAGGACGTGCCCTCGGCTGCCGCTGAGGCGGAACCAGCGCCCTGCCCGGAACAGCTGCTGGTCACCGCTGCCGAGGAAGCCGAGCGTGAGGGCGGCAAAAGCCGCGCCTGCCGGAAGCCCGGAGCGCCCCTCCAGTTCGCGGCCCCAGACCGCCGCACGGGCGTTGTTGACGATGTGGGCGCCGGGATTGTCCGGCATGATTCCCGCGACCTCGGTGATGCCGGCCTCGGCGGCCTCGCGCAGCTCGGAGTCCGGAACGGAACCGATCAGCTCCCAGCCTCCCCGCGGTGCTCCCACACCGGCCCAGGATTCAGTGACGGTCGACGGCGGGACCGGCAGCTCGGCGTCGTTCTCCCCCGCGCGGGCGAGCCGGTCGAGGACGGCCGCCAGCGGCACCGTCACGTCCGTGGTGGACGGCTCCGCGAGGCCGATCGTCCGCAGACCGAGGATCGTTGGCGTGGACTCCCCCAGGATCCTGGGCCGGAGCACGCAGACATACGCGGCCAGGACCGGACCCGTGGCCTGGAGGCGGATGGCGCCGTCGTCCACGGCCTTGGCACGGGTGACGTAGGTGCGGAGATCCGCTAGATCGCGGGGATCCGCGAAGCGGAAGGACTGGGTGAGGAGATCAGACACATCTAAAACACTACCGGCTGGGCTCGGTTGAGCGCTGCCGGGGCGACGTCTAGAGTCAAACCATGACTGAAGCGGACGCCGGATTGCAGGAACTGCCCACGAACGATCCCACAACTTCCCTGATCGAACTGCTGGACCTCGGCGAGCTTGAGGGTGCCCGCACGGATGAGGACATCTTCATGGGCCCTTCCCAGCGGCAGCCGCACCAGCGGGTCTTTGGCGGCCAGGTGCTGGCGCAGTCCCTCATAGCCGGAATGCGCACAGTGGACGCGGAGCGGACGGTGCATTCCATGCACGGGTACTTCCTCCGGCCCGGCGACGCAGACAAGCCCATTACCTTCGGGGTACAGCGGCTGCGGGACGGGCGTTCGTTCTCGGCACGCCGGGTGCATGCGTACCAGGAGGGTAAGCCGATCCTGAGCATGATCGCCTCGTTCCAGGCCGGGGACGAGGGAATCGAACACCAGTCCGAGATGCCGGCCGGAATCCCTGATCCTGAGTCACTCCCCAGCACCGCCGACCTGCTGGGGAAGTTTGACCATCCGGTGGCGCGGCACTGGGCGTATGAGCGGCCGTTCGACATCCGGCACGTGGATCCGGCCCTCTATGTGGCAGCCACGGGCACGAAGGAAGCCCGGAATGCCGTCTGGATGAAGACCTTCAGCCGCATGCCGGACAACGCCAACACCCACCGGGCGGCCCTGGCCTATGCGAGCGACTACACGCTGCTGGAGTCGATCCTCCGCAAGCACGGGCTGAGCTGGATCACACCGGGAATGAGCGTGGCCAGCCTGGACCACGCCATGTGGTGGCACCGGCCTGTCCGGGTTGACGAGTGGCTGCTCTACGTCCAGGAATCGCCCAGCGCCCAGGGTGCCCGGGGACTGGCGACGGGGAAGATCTTCAACCGCGACGGCCTGCACGTGGCGTCGGTCGCCCAGGAAGGAATGGTCCGTGTGCCGACGGACCTGAAGAGCAAGGTTGCGGGGGCGTTCCAGTCCAAAGTCCTGCAGCACCAGATGCGCAAGGGCTGACCGGGGCTATCCGCTCTCTCCCGCCCGGGCATGCGAAAGGCCGGTTCCCTTGTGAGGTCACTG